>NZ_CP029192.1:1541737-1850085 GCF_008642315.1 Streptomyces venezuelae
GGACTCGGCGAGAACCCTTCGGGCGTCGAGGCCAAGTGGTACGAGATGCGCGAGGCGCTCGCCGAGAAGCCCGCGGGCAAGAAGGTGGGCGCCGCCGAACTGGAGGACACCTTCCTGCCCGGCGGCTACTTCAACGGCTACTGGCCCCGCCTGGCCAAGGCGTTCGCCGCGTACGTGAACGACGGGAACGGCAAACCGCTCGTCGCCGCGTACGACACGTTCGGCGCGGTCGACGCCGCGGGCGAGAACGGCTACAGCGTCTACAGCGCCGTGCAGTGCCGGGACGTGCAGTGGCCGCGCGACTGGCGGACGTGGCGCGAGGACAAC
Source organism: Streptomyces venezuelae (assembly GCF_008642315.1). Classification (NCBI taxonomy): domain Bacteria; kingdom Bacillati; phylum Actinomycetota; class Actinomycetes; order Kitasatosporales; family Streptomycetaceae; genus Streptomyces; species Streptomyces venezuelae. The sequence goes on from NZ_CP029192.1 coordinate 1,542,065, forward strand.
GACCGGACGCACGCGCAGGCACCGTTCACGACCTGGAACAACGCCTGGTACAACGCTCCGTGCGCTTTCTGGCCGACGCACCACCTGAGCCAGCCGGACGTCGCCAACTCCGAACTGCCGCCCGTCCTGCTGTTCCAGGGCACGGACGACCCGGCCACCCCGTACGACGGAGCCGTCAACCTCCACCGCAAGCTGCGGGGCTCCCGCCTGGTGGTCGAAGAGGGCGGCGGGAACCACGGCGTCACCCTCAGCGGAAACAAGTGCCTGGACCGGCACTTGGCGGTGTACCTGACGACCGGCAAGGTACCGACCGGCGACGGCGGCGTCGACGCGGTCTGCGAGGCCGGCCCCGACCCGAAGCCGCAGGCCCCGACGAAGGCGAAGCCGAGGGCACTGTCACACCCGTGGTCCACGATGGGTGCATGAGCCGACGCACCCGCCACCGGCGCCGTCCCCGTCAGCCGGTCCTGCCGTCGTCCTGCGGGAGGCGGGCCAGGGCCGCCGACGCCGCCGCCGCGAGGCGGGGGTGGCCTCGGGCGGCCGTCAGGACCGGCCTGGCGCGGGCGTCGCCGAGTGCTCCCAGGCCCTCCACGCAGGCGAGCGCGATCTTGCCGAAGGGGTCGTGCGGCGCCAGTCTGCGCTGCAGCGTGGTGATCAGCGCGGGCGCGGACTCCGGGGCGCGGAGCTCGGTGAGCAGACGCACCGGGTACAAGGCGTAGGCGACGCGGAGTTCGTTCGTCGCGAGGGCGGCGGCCGCGCGTGCCGTGCGCGGGTCGCCGAGGCGGGCCAGGGCGTGGGCCGCGGCGGCGCAGCGTGGTGGGTCCCGGTGGTTCAGGAGGAGGACGAGCGACTCGAAGGCCCTGCGGTCACCCGCGACGCCGAGTCTGAAGGCGGCCAACTCCCGGGCCCACAGAGGCTGCCCCGGTGAGACGAGCACCTCGGCGAGCTCGTCGGGATCCTCCGCGGCGAGCAGCCTCTCGTACTCCTTGGATCCGCCCGCCTCCGCCCGTAAGCGTTCCGTCACCGTCCGCGACTCCTCATCCATGGTCGCGAGCCTAAGCCTTATCCGTGGTCGCGATGTAGATCACAGACACGGGAAAACATCGCGGGCTGGCGCGCTCGTTACTCGCCGGTTAGTCTCATGTGAGCGGGGCACACTCCTCGTAGCAGTTCCTTTCTCGCGGTGGCCTGGTGACGCAGCCGCCGTGAGTGTCTGGTCGGTTCGGTACATCACGTACCTCAGTACGACGTGGCTCCGGGACAGAGCCGGTCGACTCCCCCTCACCGGGCGTGCCCTGCGCGCCGCCCGGACGCGACACCACTTCCCGCTCGCCGTGCGGCAGTTGACACAGCCGTACCCGCGCGCCCCTCAGTCGTCACTCTCTTCCTGGAGTCCACGCATGGACGCTCCCCTGAACACCGTCGCCGTCATCGGCCTGGGCACGATGGGCACCGGCATCACCGAGGTCCTGGCCCGGGCGGGCCGCGAGGTCATCGGCATCGACATCTGCCAGGCCGCGGCCTCCCGCGCCGTCGAGTCCCTGGAGGCCTCGACCGCCCGCGCCGTGCGCCGAGAGCGCCTCACCGAGGAGGAGCGCCGCGGCATCCTCACCCGCTTCCGCACCTTCACCGACCTGCGTGCCGCGGCCGACGCCGACCTGGTCATCGAGGTCGTCCCGGAGTCGTACGAGGTCAAGCAGCAGGTCGTCCGCGAGCTCGACGCCGTCGTGCGCCCCGGGACCATCATCGCGACCGGCACCAACGCGCTCTCCGTGACCCGTCTCGCCGCAGAATCGCAGCGCCCGGAGCGGGTGTTGGGCCTGCACTTCTTCAACCCGGCGCCCGCGATGAAGCTGGTCGAGGTCGTGTCGTCCGTGCTGACCGCGCCCGCCGCCGTCGCCGCGGTGACCGACCTGGCGCTCGCGCTGGGCAAGGAGCCCGTCGCGGTCGGCGACCGGCCGGGCTTCGTCGCCGACGGACTGCTCTTCGGCTACCTCAACCAGGCCGCCGCGATGTACGAGGCGAAGTACGCGTCCCGCGAGGACATCGACGCGGCGATGCGGCTCGGCTGCGGTCTGCCGATGGGGCCGCTCGCGCTGCTCGACCTGATCGGCGTGGACACCGCCCGCACGGTCCTGGACGCCATGTACGCCGAGTCGCAGGACCGCCTGCACGCGCCCGCGCCGATCCTCAGGCAGCTGAGCGAGGCGGGGCTGACCGGCCGCAAGGCGGGCCGCGGCTTCTACACGTACGCGGAGGCGGGCAGCCCGGAGGTGGTGCGCGACGCGCTGACCCCCGTGGAGGACGAGGAGCGCGCGCCGGGACGCACGGTCCGCTCGGTCGGCGTCGCGGGCTCGGGGACGATGGCGTCCGGCATCGCGGAGGTCTTCGCCAAGGCGGGCTTCTCCGTGGTCCTCGCCGCGCGGACCGAGGAGAAGGCGCAGACCGCGAAGTCCCGGATCGGGAAGTCCCTGTCCCGCTCCGTGGACAAGGGCAGGATGACGGCGGAGGCGGCGGCGCAGACGCTGGAGCGGATCACGCCCGCGGGGTCGTACGAGGCGTTCGCGGACGTCGATCTGGCGCTGGAGGCCGTCGCGGAGGACCTGGACATCAAGCGGCAGCTCTTCGCGACGCTCGACAAGGTCTGCAAGCCGGGCGCGATCCTGGCGACCACGACGTCCTCGCTGCCGGTCGTCGCCTGCGCCCGCGCCACCTCGCGGCCGCGCGACGTGATCGGCATGCACTTCTTCAACCCGGCCCCCGCGATGAAGCTGGTCGAGGTGGTCCGCACGGTGGTGACGACGGACGACGTGCGGGCCACGGTGCGCGAGGTGTGCACGAAGATCCGCAAACACCCGGTGGACTGCGGCGACCGTGCCGGCTTCATCGTGAACGCGCTGCTGTTCCCGTACCTGAACAACGCGATCAAGATGGTCGAGGAGCATTACGCCTCGCTGGACGACATCGACGCGGCGATGAAGCTCGGCGGCGGCTACCCCATGGGCCCCTTCGAGCTCCTGGACGTCGTCGGCCTGGACGTGTCGCTGGCCATCGAGAAGGTCCTGCACCGCGAGTTCCGCGACCCGGGCCTGGCCCCGGCGCCGCTGCTCGAACACCTGGTGGCCGCGGGCTGCCTCGGCCGCAAGACGGGCCGTGGCTTCCGCGAATATGCGCGGCGCTGAGCAGGCCGAGGAGCGACCGGGGGAACGGACGGACTGGGGCGGGCTGCTCGAACCCTCGGGCAGCCCCGTCCCTCAGGAGCACCGTGGCGCGCATATGCAGTACGTTCATGGCATGTCCAAGGCCGCCAAGTCCTCACGCAACGCAACCCCCGACGCTCCCGAGAGTGCCGCGGGCAGCCGTGCCGCCGCCCAACGGCTCAAGATGCGCCGGGAGCTGGCGGCCGCTGCCATGGAGCTCTTCGCGTCCAAGGGGTACGAGGCGACGACGGTCGACGAGATCGCCGCACAGGCCGGGGTGGCCCGCCGGACCTTCTTCCGCCACTTCCGCTCCAAGGAAGAGGCGATCTTCCCGGACCACGACGACACCCTGATCCGCGCGGAGGCGGTCCTCAACGCGGCTCCGCCGCACGAGCACCCGCTGGACACGGTGTGCCGCGGCATCAAGGAAGTCATGAAGATGTACGCGGCGTCGCCCGCGGTCTCCGTGGAGCGCTACCGCCTCACCCGTGAGGTCCCCACGCTCCGTGAGCGCGAGATCGCCTCGGTGGCCCGCTACGAGCGGCTGTTCACGCGCTATCTGCTGGGCCACTTCGACGAGCAGGCGCACCACGACGGCAACGACGACCCGCTGCTCGCCGAGGTCGCCGCGTCCGCGGTCGTCACCGCGCACAACCACGTCCTGCGGCGGTGGCTGCGGGCGGGCGGCCAGGGCGACGTGGAGACCCATCTGGACCACGCGTTCGCGATCGTCCGGCGCACCTTCGGCACGGGGATCGGCGCGGGCCGCGACACGATGCCGGCCACCGCGCCCGCGACGGTGTCCGAGCAGGGCGAGGTGCTGGTCGCCGTGGCGCGTACGGACGCGCCGCTGGACGAGGTCATGCGGACCATCGAGAAGGCGCTCAGGGAGCGTTCCTAGGGGGTCTCCAGGGGGTTCCCGGCGCGCGCGTTCGGGTGTTCCTAGGCAGGTTTTGATCCGCCTTCATGCGTGACTTAGAAGGGGGCGCTACCTTTCGGTAGCGCCCCCTTCGCCATGCCCGCCACCCCCTCTGACCTGCGGTGATCGATCATCGGTCAAAAATTAATGGCACCCAGTGTCTTGCCCGTTGGCACGCGGTGCCATACGTTGATGTTGTCCGGGCGGCCGGCGTGCAGAGATCTCGCGCACGTCGGCTGTCCCCTCAAGCCACGGCTTGCGCGCCCGGACGCCTGCGTCACAGGCACCTCCCGCGCCACACCAAGGCGTTGCCGAGCACCACCCTTCGCCGAACCGACGGCACACCCCTCCAGAGCATCGCAACAAACCCTGACGTATCCCCTTTCGAAGAGCGCCCCCTCAGCGCTTCCGCCGGAGGTAAACCGTGAAGGAAATCCTGGACGCGATTCAGGCTCAAACCGCGACCGCGAGTGGCTCGGCCACGGTCACATCCGCAGATTTCGCCGCTCTCCCGCTGCCCGACTCGTACCGCGCGATCACCGTGCACAAGGAAGACGCGGAGATGTTCACGGGTCTGGAGACCCGCGACAAGGACCCCCGCAAGTCGCTCCACCTCGACGACGTGCCGATCCCCGAACTCGGCCCCGGCGAGGCCCTGGTGGCCGTCATGGCCTCCTCGGTCAACTACAACTCGGTGTGGACCTCGATCTTCGAGCCGCTGTCGACCTTCAGCTTCCTGGAGCGCTACGGCCGGCTCAGCGAGCTCACCAAGCGCCACGACCTGCCGTACCACATCATCGGATCCGACCTCGCGGGCGTCGTCCTGCGCACCGGCCCCGGCGTGAACGCCTGGACCCCGGGTGACGAGGTCGTCGCGCACTGCCTGAGCGTCGAGCTGGAGTCGTCCGACGGCCACAACGACACGATGCTCGACCCCGAGCAGCGCATCTGGGGCTTCGAGACCAACTTCGGCGGCCTCGCCGAGATCGCCCTGGTCAAGTCCAACCAGCTGATGCCCAAGCCGGGCCACCTGAGCTGGGAGGAGGCCGCCTCCCCCGGCCTGGTGAACTCCACCGCGTACCGCCAGCTGGTGTCCGGCAACGGCGCCGGCATGAAGCAGGGCGACAACGTCCTGATCTGGGGCGCGAGCGGCGGACTCGGCTCCTACGCCACGCAGTTCGCGCTCGCGGGCGGCGCCAACCCCATCTGCGTGGTGAGCAGCCCGCAGAAGGCGGAGATCTGCCGCGCCATGGGCGCCGACGCGATCATCGACCGCAATGCCGAGGGCTACAAGTTCTGGAAGGACGAGCAGACCCAGGACCCCAAGGAGTGGAAGCGCTTCGGCAAGCGCATCCGCGAGCTCACCGGCGGCGAGGACATCGACATCGTCTTCGAGCACCCCGGCCGCGAGACCTTCGGCGCCAGCGTCTACGTCACCCGCAAGGGCGGCACCATCACCACCTGCGCGTCGACCTCGGGCTACATGCACGAGTACGACAACCGCTACCTGTGGATGTCCCTCAAGCGCATCATCGGCTCGCACTTCGCCAACTACCGCGAGGCCTGGGAGGCCAACCGCCTGATCGCCAAGGGCAAGATCCACCCGACGCTCTCCAAGGTCTACTCCCTGGAGGACACCGGCCAGGCCGCCTACGACGTCCACCGCAACCTCCACCAGGGCAAGGTCGGCGTCCTCGCCCTCGCGCCCGAGGAGGGCCTGGGAGTGCGCGACCCGGAGATGCGCGCCGAGCACATCGACGCGATCAACCGCTTCCGGAACGTCTGAACGCACTGAGGAGCAGCGCAAGATGACAGAGCGTCAGAAGGACCGGCCGTGGCTCATGCGGACGTACGCCGGTCACTCCACGGCGGAGGCGTCCAACGAGTTGTACCGGCGCAACCTCGCCAAGGGGCAGACGGGCCTCTCGGTCGCGTTCGACCTGCCCACGCAGACCGGCTACGACCCCGACCACATCCTCGCGCGCGGCGAGGTCGGCCGGGTCGGTGTGCCCGTCTCGCACCTGGGTGACATGCGGCGGCTGTTCCAGGACATCCCCCTGGAGCAGATGAACACCTCGATGACGATCAACGCCACCGCCATGTGGCTCCTGGCGCTCTACCAGGTGGTCGCGGAGGAGCAGGGTGCGGACATCACCAAGCTCCAGGGGACGACACAGAACGACATCGTCAAGGAGTACCTCTCGCGCGGGACGCACGTCTTCCCGCCGGGTCCCTCCCTGCGCCTCACCACCGACATGATCACGTACACGGTGGCGCGGATCCCCAAGTGGAATCCGATCAACATCTGCAGCTACCACCTCCAGGAGGCGGGGGCCACACCGGTCCAGGAGATCGCGTACGCGATGTCCACCGCCATCGCGGTTCTCGATGCCGTACGCGACTCGGGGCAGGTCCCCGAGGAGAAGTTCGGGGACGTCGTGGCCCGCATCTCCTTCTTTGTGAACGCCGGAGTCCGGTTCATCGAGGAGATGTGCAAGATGCGGGCGTTCGGGCGGATCTGGGAACAGGTCACGCGCGAGCGGTACGGCATCGAGAACCCGAAACAGCGCCGGTTCCGCTACGGCGTGCAGGTCAACTCCCTCGGTCTGACCGAGGCCCAGCCGGAGAACAACGTCCAGCGCATCGTCCTGGAGATGCTGGCCGTCACGCTCTCCAAGGACGCACGCGCGCGCGCCGTGCAGCTGCCCGCCTGGAACGAGGCGCTGGGCCTGCCCCGGCCCTGGGACCAGCAGTGGTCGCTGCGCATCCAGCAGGTCCTCGCGCACGAGAGCGACCTCCTCGAGTACGAGGACATCTTCGCGGGCTCGCACGTCATCGAGGCCAAGGTGGACGCGCTCGTCGAGGACTCCCTCGCGGAGATGGACCGCATCGAGAAGATGGGCGGCGCGATGGCCGCCGTCGAGTCCGGCTACCTCAAGTCGCAGCTCGTCTCCTCCCACGCGGAGCGCCGGGCCCGCATCGAGTCCGGCCAGGAGAAGATCGTCGGCGTGAACTCCTACGAGTCCACGGAGCCGAGCCCGCTCACCTCGGACCTGGACGGGGCGATCATGACCGTCGACCCGGCGGTCGAGGCCCGCGTCGTGGACGCCCTCAAGCAGTGGCGCGACACCCGCTACCAGCCGCCGTTCAACCACCCCCGCCCCTGCAAGGCCCTGGAGCGGCTCAAGGAGGTGGCGGCCGGCACGGGCAACCTCATGGAGGCCACCCTGGAGTGCGCACGCGCCGGTGTGACGACCGGGGAGTGGGCCGGGGCACTCCGGGAGGTCTTCGGGGAGTTCCGGGCCCCTACGGGCGTCTCAAGCGCTCCTGTGGCCGTCGCGGCCGAGGAGGGCACGCCGCTCGCCCTCGTCCGCGAGAAGGTCGCGCGGACGGCCGAGGACCTCGGCGGCGGCCGGCTCCGCTTCCTGGTCGGCAAGCCGGGCCTCGACGGACACTCCAACGGCGCCGAGCAGATCGCGGTCCGCGCGCGCGACGCCGGCTTCGAAGTGGTCTACCAGGGCATCCGCCTCACGCCCGAGCAGATCGTCGACGCGGCGCTCGCCGAGGACGTCCACGCCGTCGGCCTGTCGATCCTCTCCGGCTCGCACGCCGAGCTCGTCCCGGACGTGCTGGAGCGGCTCCGCAAGGCCGGCGCCACCGACATCCCCGTCATCGCCGGCGGCATCATCCCCAACAGCGACGCCGAGGACCTGAAGGCGGCGGGTGTCGCCGCCGTCTTCACCCCCAAGGACTTCGGCATCACCGAGATCATCGGCCGTATCGTCGACGAGATCCGGAAAGCGAACCACCTCGACCCCCTGGAGGTCCCCGCATGACTGCGCCCACCGCGCCCATCAACCGCCTTCGTCCGCGCCGCTCCTGTCTCGCGGTGCCGGGGTCGAACCCCCGCTTCCTGGAGAAGGCCCAGGGCCTCCCCGCCGACCAGGTCTTCCTCGACCTGGAGGACGCCTGCGCGCCGCTCGCCAAGCCCGAGGCGCGGCACACCATCGTCAAGTTCCTCAACGAGGGCGACTGGACGGGCAAGACGCGGGTCGTGCGCGTCAACGACTGGACGACCGAGTGGACGTACCGCGACGTCGTGACCGTCGTCGAGGGCGCGGGCCAGAACCTCGACTGCATCATGCTGCCGAAGGTGCAGACGGCCGAGCAGGTCGTCGCCCTCGACCTGCTCCTCACCCAGATCGAGAAGACGATGGGCTTCGAGGTCGGCAAGATCGGCATCGAGGCGCAGATCGAGAACGCGCAGGGCCTCAACAACGTCAACGCGATCGCCGAGGCCTCCCAGCGCGTGGAGACCATCATCTTCGGCCCGGCCGACTTCATGGCGTCCATCAACATGAAGTCCCTGGTCGTCGGCGAGCAGCCGCCCGGCTACCCGGCGGACGCCTACCACTTCATCCTGATGAAGATCCTGATGGCCGCCCGCGCCAACAACCTCCAGGCGATCGACGGCCCCTACCTCCAGATCAAGAACGTCGACGGCTACCGCGAGGTCGCGAACCGCGCCGCGGCGCTCGGCTTCGACGGCAAGTGGGTCCTGCACCCCGGCCAGGTGGAGGCCGCCAACGAGGTGTTCTCGCCCTCGCAGGAGGACTTCGACCACGCCGAGCTGATCCTGGACGCGTACGAGTACTACACGTCCGAGGCGGGCGGCAAGAAGGGCTCGGCGATGCTCGGCGACGAGATGATCGACGAGGCCAGCCGGAAGATGGCGCTGGTCATCTCCGGGAAGGGCCGTGCGGCAGGGATGACCCGCACGTCCAAGTTCGAGGCCCCGGAGGCGTAGGACACATGCAGTTCGGCCGCACCTACGAAGAGTTCGAAGTCGGCGCCGTGTACAAGCACTGGCCCGGAAAGACGGTCACCGAGTACGACGACCACCTCTTCTGCCTGCTCACCATGAACCACCACCCCCTCCACATGGACACGAACTATGCGGAGAAGACGACCGACTTCGGGAAGAACGTCGTCGTGGGCAACTACATCTACTCGCTGCTCCTCGGCATGTCCGTCCCCGACGTCTCCGGCAAGGCCATCGCCAACCTGGAGATCGAGTCGCTGAAGCACGTGGCGCCGACCTTCCACGGCGACACGATCTACGGCGAGACGACGGTCCTCGACAAGACGCCGTCCCGGTCCAAGTCGGACCGCGGCATCGTGTACGTGGAGACCAAGGGCTACAAGCAGGACGGCACGCTGGTCTGCGTGTTCCGCCGCAAGGTGATGGTTCCCACAGAGACGTACATCAAGGAGCGCGGCGGCGAACAGCCCGGCCGCCCGGAGCTGAACGCCCCTTCGAAGAGCACGGAGAAGTAGCCATGAGCCGACTCGCGCAGACCGCCGGTCTCACCGACATCCAGCAGGAGATCCTGGCCACCGTCCGGGACTTCGTCGACAAGGAGATCATCCCTGTCGCGACCGACCTGGAGCACCGTGACGAGTACCCGCAGCAGATCGTCGACGGCCTCAAGGAGTTGGGCCTCTTCGGGCTCATGATCCCGGAGGAGTACGGCGGTCTGGGCGAGTCGTTGCTCACGTACGCGCTGTGCGTCGAGGAGATCGCGCGTGGCTGGATGTCGGTCTCCGGCATCATCAACACCCACTTCATCGTTGCTTACATGCTCAAGCAGCACGGCACGCAGGAGCAGAAGGAGACCTTCCTGCCGCGGATGGCGGCCGGCGAGGTGCGGGGCGCGTTCTCGATGTCGGAGCCGGGGCTCGGCTCCGATGTGTCGGCCATCACGTCCAAGGGCGTCAAGGACGGCGACGAGTACGTTCTCAACGGTCAGAAGATGTGGCTCACCAACGGTGGAACGTCGACTCTGGTGGCCGTTCTGTGCCGGAGTGACGAAGGACACCCGGAGGGCACGGCGCCCCACAAGTCGATGACGACCTTCCTCGTGGAGAAGGAGCCCGGCTTCGGAGAGGTCCGGCCGGGACTCACCATCCCCGGGAAGATCGACAAGATGGGTTACAAGGGCGTCGACACGACCGAACTCATCATGGACGGACTGCGAATTCCGGCCAATCGTGTGCTCGGCGGGGTCACCGGCCGAGGGTTTTACCAAATGATGGACGGCGTCGAGGTCGGACGCGTCAATGTCGCAGCTCGTGGCTGTGGCGTCGCTCAGCGTGCCTTCGAACTGGGTGTCTCGTATGCCCAGCAACGTCACACTTTCGGCAAGGCCATCGCACAGCACCAGGCCATTCAGTTCAAGCTGGCCGAGATGGCTACCAAGGTCGAGGCCGCCCATGCGATGATGGTGAACGCAGCACGCAAAAAGGACTCCGGGGAGCGAAACGACCTCGAAGCAGGCATGGCGAAGTACCTCGCCTCCGAGTACTGCAAGGAAGTCGTGGAGGATGCGTTCCGGATCCATGGTGGATACGGCTTCTCGAAGGAGTATGAGATCGAGCGCCTCTACAGGGAGGCACCCATGCTGCTGATCGGTGAAGGTACCGCCGAGATCCAGAAAATGATCATTGGCCGACGGCTACTCGAAGAGTATCGATTCCAGGGCTAGATGCCCGGTTTGGGCCACTTTCGCCGAGAAGAAGATCACACCCTGTCAACACTCTTCAGCCGCGGACTCGGCTTCCTGGCTTGCCCAGTTGTGGCTCGCAACCGATAACATCCGGAAAAGCCGCCGTCCCCCATTCCCTGCGCGGCCTCATCCGCTACGAAGGTCATCCATGCCCCACAGCCAAACCTCTGCACCACGCGACGGCATTCTCCAGGGACGCCTTGCCCGCGGAGCATCGCCGTGGCTCCTGCCCACCGTCGCCACCGCGGCACTCAGCCTCGCCCGCGCACGCCGTTCCAAGGGCGCCGCGGCCGTAGCCGTCCCTGCCACCGCCCTCGCGGCCGGCATGCTGTGGTTCTTCCGCGACCCCGAGCGCGAGATCGCCCAGGGCCGTGTCATCTCTCCGGCCGACGGTGTGGTGCAGAGCATCATGCCGTGGAAGGACGGGCGCACCCGCGTCGCGATCTTCATGAGCCCGCTGAACGTCCACGTCAACCGCGCGCCCCTGGCGGGCACCGTGACGTCCGTGGAGCACATCCCCGGCGGGTTCGTCCCGGCGTTCAACAAGGAGAGCGAGAACAACGAGCGCGTTGTCTGGCACTTCGACACCGAGCTCGGCGACATCGAGATGATCCAGATCGCGGGCGCGGTCGCGCGGCGCATCGTTCCGTACGTGCCGCAGGGCACGAAGGTGGAGCAGGGTGAGCGGATCGGCCTGATCCGTTTCGGCTCGCGCGTCGACATCTACCTCCCCGAGGGTATCGAGGTGGACGTCGAGGTCGGTCAGAAGACCGTGGCTGGGGTGACTCGCATTGACCGTGGTTGATCCAGAGACACAGGCGGGCTGGGTGCCCGAGGCGGTGGAGGACGAGGCCGACGAGGAGATGCCTCTCTCACTGCGCCTCTCGATAGCGGACACCCTCACGCTCGGCAACGCCACGTGCGGGTTCATGGCGGTGTACTTCACCACCACGGGCATCCTCATCCCGCACCTCCAGGGCAGCAACGAGAGCGGCATGGCGCGGCACTCCGCCGCGACCGCCGTGATCCTGATGCTCTGCGCGGCCGTCTTCGACCTCTTCGACGGTCTGGTGGCCCGCAAGCTGCGGTCGTCGCCGATGGGCGCGGAGCTGGACAACCTGTCGGACCTGATCAGCTTCGGTCTGGCCCCGGCGTACTTCGTCCTGGTCTACGGCATGGTCGCCGACGACGCGCACCAGCGGGTGGCGGCGGTCGGCGCGATCGTCGTGCTGTTGGCGGTGGTGCTGCGGCTTGCGCGGTTCTCGTGCGTGACCGTGAAGGACGGCACCTTCCAGGGCATGCCGTCTCCCTTCGGGGCGCTGACGGTCGTCTCGATCGTGCTCCTGGAGCTGCCCTTCGTGGCGACGCTCCTCGCGATCATCGGCACGGCGTGGCTCATGGTCAGCCGCGTCGAGTACCCGAAGCCGCGCGGTCCCCTCGCGGTGGCCATGCTCTCCTGGATCGTCGCGGCGATGGGGCTGCTCGCGGCGTGGGCGTTCGAGGCTCCCGGCGGCCAGCTGCTGCTGCAGACCGGCTGCGCGCTGCAGCTCGTCCTGGGTGCGGTGATTCCCCTCTTCGCCACGGCTCGGAGGGTGAACAACTTTCGGGGGAACCGGCGTGAGGCTCGGGCAGCGCAGTTGCCTTAGCGGCACTTGAGCGGTGTGAAGGGGGGCCTGAACCTTTTGGTTCAGGCCCCCCTTCGCGTGCCGTCTGTCGCCCTTCGGGCTCGTCCTCAATCGCCGGACGGGCTCAAAAATCAGCCCCCGGCGGTGTAGCCCGTCGCTGCCTCCGCAGTACTGGGCTGACGTACCACCTTCATGCCGCCCGTCGCCTTCTTGTCCGGCTGGAGGATGACGCTCTCCTTCGACGAGGGGGCCTTCGGGTCGCTGAAGTTCTGGGTGACGCCGAAGCCCGCGTCGAAGTCGTCGATCGTGAGGAGCGCCTTGCCCACGCCCTCGCGCGTGAGGTCCTTCCTGTCGCACGCCGCCTTCAGTGCCTCGCCGAAGACGGACGCGGCCGTCCAGCCCGCCACGACGCCGTTGTCGAGGGAGTCCTTCGGGTGGGCCTTCTGGTAGTCGGCGACGAGCTTCTTCGCCTCCGGCGTGTCCGCGCCGATGGGCAGCGTGGGCGAGGCCACGTAGTAGTTCTTCATCAGGGCAGGGCCCGACTGCGTGGCGAGGAGCTGCGGGGCGAACGCCGAGTTGTTGCCGATGACCGGGACGTCGAAGCGCCCCGCCGCCGCGACGCCGACCAGTGAGGCGGCCTGGCGCGGGCCCGCGCTGATCACGACGGCCTTGACACCCGCCTTCTTCAGAGCGGAGACCTGGGCCGTCATGTCGTTGTCCGTCGGCTTGATCTTCTGCTCGACGACCGTGAGGCCCGCCTCGTCGGCCATGTGCTGCGAGCCCTTGAGGGCGTTCTCTCCGTAGTCGCCCTCGAAGTAGACGTGGCCGAGCTTGTCGCCCTTCTTGAGGCCCTTCTCCTTCATCAGGAAGTCGATCGCGTTGATCGTCTCCAGGTCGTACGTGGAGCCGACCACGCGCACGTACGGGCTGCCCAGCAGGTTCGCCGACCAGGCCTGCGGCAGGACGAGGCCCTTGTTGGCGTCGACGCGCTGCTCGACGGCGGCGACGAACGGGGAGCCGATGAACTGGGCGAAGCCGAGGACCTTCGGCTCCAGCTCGGTGTAGGCGGCGACGGCCTTCTGCGGGTCGTAGCCGTGGTCGCGGACGGTCAGCTTCAGCTTGCGGCCGCAGATGCCGCCGTCCGCGTTGGTCTGGTCGACGTAGAGCTGCTGGGCCTGGGTGACGCTCTTGCCGAGGGTGGCGTAGACGCCGGTCATGTCGGTGAGCACGCCGAGGTCGATCGTCTCGCTGGTGACGCCGTCGCCGGTCTTCACCCCGCCCGCGCCCTTGTCGCCGTCGGCCCCGTCGTCCTTGGCCTTCGAGCTGCACGCCGACAGCGCAAGCAGCGCGGCGAGCGCCGTGGCGGCCGCGGTGGCCCTGGTCAGTGCTTTCATGCTTCCTCCCCTGGAGTGCCTGGTCTTTGTCTGCCGCGCCGGGCGGCGATGCTCACCAGGCCGCCGGGCAGGAAGAGCACCACCGCCACGACGGCGGCGCCGTACAGATACCGGGACGCCTCGCCCGGTGAGATCCCGCCGGTGCCGGGGGCCGAGACCAGGGGCAGCGCGTCGCTGTACCGGGTCAGCAGCTGGGGCAGCAGGGAGACGAGGGCGGCGCCCGCGACGGCTCCCGCGACCGAGCCGAGGCCGCCGATCACGATCATGGCGAGGTATTCAAGCGAGAGCGTCATGCCGAAGTAGTCGGGGACGGTGCGCTGGAAGACCAGGGCGAGGAGCACCCCGGCGAGGCCCGCGTACATGGACGACAGGACGAAGACCCCGGCGCGGTAGCGGGCCACCGGGACGCCCAGCACGCCCGCGGCGACGCGGTGGTCGCGGATCGCGTTCATGGCCCGCCCCGGGCGGCCGCGCAGCACGCCGCGGGCGAAGAGCCCGCAGCCGAGGAGCAGCACGAGTCCCGCGTACCACAGCTTCTCGACGGCACCGAACGGGACGGCGGCGACCACGACCTCGCTCTCGTCGAAGGCGATGCCGAAGACGTTCAGGGGCGGCACGTCGCGTCCGTTGGAGCCGCCGGTGAGGTCGTGGGCGTTGAAGAGCACGTGCTGCCCGATGAAGATCAGCGCGAGGGTCGCGATGCCGAGGTAGGCGCCGCTCAGGCGGCCCGCGATGGGGCTGAAGAGGCCGCCCGCGAGCCCGGCGAGCACCACGGCGAGGGTCGCGGCGAGCCAGGTCGGCAGGCCGAGCCCGGTCAGGCCGTCTCCCCCGTCGCCTGCCAGGACGCAGTAGCCGTACGCCCCGATGGCGAGGAAGAACGCGTGTCCCATGGAGAGCTGGCCGGTGGCGCCGGTGAGGAGGTTGATGCCGATCGCGCCGATGGCGGCGGCCATCGCGAAGAGGCCCGCCTGGAGCCAGAAACGGTCCAGGTAGAACGGCAGCGCGAGGAGGAGTGCCGCGCAGGCGGCCCACAGGTAGGTGCGGGGACGGCTGAGCGGCGTACGGCGGACGGGGCGTGCGGCGGGGGCGGTGACGGCGTCGGCGGGCTCGGAGGCGGGGGCCTTGGAGACGGGGGCCTCAGACACGGGCGAGCTCCTTCGTGCCGAACAGCCCGGCGGGTCGCATCAGCAGGATGACGGTCATGACGAGGTAGGGCGCGAGGTCGCCGAGCCCGCGGCCGAGGAAGCTGAGCTCGCTCTGGTAGCCGGTGGCGAGGGACTCGGTGACGCCCACCACCAGGCCGCCGACGAGCGCGCCCGTGGTGGAGTCGAGGCCGCCGAGGATCGCCGCGGGGAACGCCTTCAGGGCGGCGAGCGAGGTGGCGCGCTCAAGGCCTGGCGTCGGGAAGACGGTGAGGAACAGCGCGGCCACGGCCGCGAGCGCCCCCGCGACCGCCCATGCGCCGAGCGACACCCTGCCCAGCCGTACGCCCATCAGCGCGGCGGTCTCCGGGCTCTCGGCGGCGGCCCGCATCGCCACGCCCCACGACGTGTAGCGGAAGGCGAGGAGGAAGGCGGTGATGAGCAGGGCGGCGGCGACGAACGCGGCGATGCGGGTGTGCGCGAGGGAGATCGGCCCGATGGTCAGCACGTCGTCGCCCCACGGGTCGCCGAGCGGCAGGACGTCGGTGCCGAGGCGGCGGGTGAGTTCGGTGGTGAGCAGGATGTCGACGCCGATGGTGACGATGGCGAGCACGCTGTGGTCGGAGCCCCGGTAGCGGCGCATGACGAGGAACTCGACGGCCGCGCCGACCACCGCGGCGCCCGCGATGCCGACGAGCAGGGCCGGCCAGAAGCCGAGGTCGTCGTGGAGGGACGCGGTGATGTAGCCGCCCGCGAGGAGCAGTGAGGCGTGGGCGAAGTTGACCACCTCGGTGGCTCGGAAGATGACGACGAAGCCGAGGGCGATGAGGGCGTAGACCGATCCCATGGAGATGCCGTTGAGGAGGAGCTCGGTGAAGGTGGTCACGGTCGTCGTCCCTCTCCGTCCCCGGTCCGGTCGGTCCGGTCGCCCTCGCCCAGGTAGGCGCGTACGACCGCAGGATCGTTCTGTACGTCGGCGGGGGCGCCGTCGGCGATCCGGCGCCCGAAGTCGAGTACGGTCACCGCGTCCGCGAGCCGCATCACCACCCCCATGTCGTGTTCCACCAGGACGATCGAGATGCCGAGGCTGTCGCGGACGCCCGCGATGACGGCCGCGGTGCGGCGCCGTTCGTCGGCGGTCATGCCGGCGACGGGTTCGTCGAGGAGCAGCAGGCGCGGCTCCATGCAGAGGGCGCGGGCGAGCTCGGCGAGTTTCTGCTGGCCGTAGGGCAGGGCGCCCGCGGGCTGGTCGAGCCGGTCCTCCAGGCCGACGAAGGCCGCTATCTCGCGGACGCGTTCGCGGTGGCGGTGTTCCTCGCGGGCGGCCGAGGGGAGCCGGAGTCCGGCGGCCATGAAGCCGGCGCGGGTCAGCCGGTGGCGGCCGAGGAGGAGGCTGTCGGCGACGGTGGCGCGGGGCGGCAGGGCGAGGTTCTGGAAGATGCGGGCGACGCCGAGCTCCGCGATGCGGTGCGGGCGCAGTCCGGTGAGCTCGTGGTCGCCGAAGCGGACGCTGCCGGAGGTGGCGCGGTAGACGCCGGACAGGACGTTGAAGCAGGTGGACTTGCCCGCGCCGTTCGGTCCGATGACGGCGTGCACGGTGCCGGGGCGGACGGTGAAGCTGACGGCGTCGAGGGCGGTGAGCCCCGAGAACCGGACGGTCAGGTCACGGACGTCGAGGGCGGGTACGGCTTCTTGCGTCATCGTCCGGCCTCCCAGCGCCGCAGCGTCGGCAGTACGCCGATCCCGCGGGTCGCGTCGGCCGCCGCGTCCTCGTCGACCACGCCCAGGTAGCGGCGGCGCACCTCGTCGGAGGCGGCGAGTTCGTCGGCGGGCCCTGACAGGGCGACCTCGCCGACGTCGAGGACGTACGCGGTGGTGGCGAGCCGCAGTGCGAGGGCGGCGTTCTGCTCGACGAGGAGCACGGAGGTGCCCTGCGCGTTGATCTCGCGGATGGTGTCGGCGATGCGCGCGGCCATGAGCGGGGCGAGTCCCAGGGAGGGTTCGTCGAGGAGGAGCACGCGCGGCGAGGCCATGAGCGCCCTGCCGACCGCGAGCATCTGCTGCTCGCCGCCGGAGAGCAGTCCGGCGCGTTGGGCGCCGCGTTCGGCGAGCACGGGGAAGAGGGCGTGGACGCGTCGCAGGGCGTCCGCCCTGGCGGCGCGCGATCCGGTGGCGCCGAGCGATCCCGCCCGCAGGTTGTCGGTGACGGTCATCCGCGCGAACACCTGCCGCCCCTCGGGCACGTGGGAGATCCCGGCGGCGACGACCCGGTCCGCCGAGAGGCCGTCGATGCGGCGCCCGTCGAAGTGGACGGACCCCGAGGTGAGCGCCCCGCCCTGGAAGGAGAGGGTGCGCGAAACGGCCCGCAGCAGCGTCGACTTGCCCGCGCCGTTGCCGCCGAGCACGGCGACGACGGTGCCGTGCGGCAGTTCGAGCGAGACGCGTCGCAACGCCCGCACGGGCCCGTACCCCACGGAGACATCCCGCACGACAAGTCCCCCACCGTGCCCGGGCTGATTCCCCCGGCCCCCTCCCCTGTCCTCCGCATCCGAGCCGCCCACGTACCGCCTCCCTCGTCCCGTACGGCACGTCCGCCGTCGTGTGGCGCTCACCCCAGCACCGCGAGGGCCGCCCGTCCACGGGCTGTGGGGGAAACGCTGCGGGAGACCACCGGTGGCGGCCCGCCGTTGTGCACGGGCACAACACCCCGTGTCAGGGGCCTGCCGGAGGGGGCGGAGCAATGGCATCCTCCCCAGCAGCGCCGTGCCGACGGCGCCCTGGCGCGCGGCGACGGGGGGAACGATGAGCGGGCTCGCGAACGGACGCAGGCCTCGGACCGGACACGACTGGAAGCTCCTCAAGGAGGCGTGCACCGCGCTCCTGCCCCGGCTGCCCGAGCTGGTCGACCAGCATCTGCGGCAGCTCGGCGAGCACTCGTCGGTGTACGGGAGCGTCCTGCCGTACGACGTGCAGTGGCGGGAGGCCGAGGAGGCCATGCGGATCGGCATCGAGGCGATCTCGGCCCCGCGGGCCTCGCCGCGCCGCGACCTGGAGTACGCGGAGGAGGCGGGCCGGCGCCGTGCTCAACAGGGGCTTCCCCTGGACCTGTTGGTGCACTCGTACCGCAACGCGGGCTACCTCGTGTGGGACTCCCTCCTGGAGGGCACCGCGGGCAAGGACCCGGAGAAGCTCGCGGTCCTGATGCGTTCGGCCACGATGGTGTGGTCGGCGGTGGACGCGCAGGCGGCCGTGGCGTCGGACGCGTACCGCGCGACGGAGCTGGAGTTGCGGCGGCGCACCGACGAACAGTTGCAGGCGCTGCTCGACGCGCTCCTGGAGGGCAGGTCGGCGCCGGGGCTCGCCGCGCGGGCCGCCGCGGGCCTCGATCTGCCCGAGCACGGCCCGTACGCGGTGATCGTGCTCCGCGCGGAGCGGCGCGACGGACGTGAGGCGTTCCACCGGCAGATCCAGCGGGCCGGGTTCCGGTTCGTCTGGCGGATGCGGACGGACTGCGAGGTCGGCGTGGTCGCGCTCGGCGCGGACGAGGGTCTCGACGGTCTGGCCCGGCTGCTCGACGGGCGGTGCCCGGGGCCGGGCGGCATCAGCCCCGTCGTGGCCGGGCTCGCGGAGCTCGGCCACGCGCGACGGCTCGCGGAGCTGGCGCTGCGCACGTGTCCGCCGGACGCGACCGGCATCGTCCGGCTGGACCAGCGGATGCCGACGGCGCTGGTGGTGAGCCAGCCGGAGCTGGCGGGGCGGCTCGTGTCGGAGGTCCTCGGTGAGGTCCTCGCCCTCGAACCGGCCGACCGGGCCGTGCTGTTGGAGACGCTCGACGCCTGGCTGGCGTGCGAGGGCTCGGCGGGGCGGGCGGCCGGCCGCCTGTACTGCCACCGCAACACCGTCTTCAACCGCCTGCGCCGCCTGGAACAGCTGACCGCGCGCTCACTGGCCCGCCCGCGGGACCTGGTGGAGGTGTCGCTCGCGGTGGAGGCGCACCGGCTCACGCAGCGGCAGGTCACGCACTGATCAGGTCCTGGAAGGCCGTCGTCGTCTCCGACGCGGTCCTGCCGAACGGCGCGTCGAAGTTCCACACCAGGAAGAGGAGGAAGGCGATCAGGGCGCTGAAGGTCCCGGCCAGCAGCAGCTCCCTGGACGAGCGTCTGATCTGCAGCGTGAAGATCAGTCCGACCGTGACGAATGCCCCGGCGACGAGGCCGAACCAGACCACGCCGGGCAGGGTCTCCTCCGCGTTGTCGGCCCGCGCCCTGCGCGCCTCGTCGGCGGCGGCCACCTGGTCGAGGAGCGGCTGGTAGGTCTGCGCCTCCAGTTCGCTCGCGGGCGGGCGGCGGGCGATGTCCCGGCGCAGCGTGTCGAGGAGTTCGCCGCCCCGGTCCGTGAGCCGGTGCTCCTCGATCATGTGCGGCCACTCGACGGTGGTCACGTGCTCGCTGTAGCGCCGTACGTCGCGCTCGACGCGTTCCCGCGCGTCCGCCGGGTAGACCTGCACACGCCTGCTGATCTCGTGCAGGGCCTGTGCCTCGTCGCGGGTGCCGTCCTGGGCGGCGCCGCGGGCCTCCCAGACACCGGCGATGGCGAGGCCGAGGACGATCGCGTACACGACGCCGACCATCATCACCATGTACTCCAGGACGTCCGGCGTCTCGCTGGTGTCGTCGTCCTCGGGCACCCTGCGGTGTCTGATCACGGTCACGGCCAGCACGATCGCGCAGGCCAGCACCATGGCCAGACCGAGTACGAACCATTCCGTCACGAGGGGCCTCCGGAGGGCGGGGTGGGGCGGGAAGCGGCGCCGGACGTGCCGGACGCGGCGGAGCGGGAGCGCGGACGCAGCAGCGCGGCGGCGAGGACCGCGGGGGTGGTGACGACCATCGTGGTGGTGACCATGGACCGCCCGCCCTCGCGCTCGGGCTTCTCGGCGGGGCGGTAGCCGGGCGCCGAGAGGGCGGGGCGGGGCGGTGGGCCGGGTGCGGGGCGCGCGGGGCGGGATTCCAGGCGTACGGGGACGTGGAGTTCCCGCACGCGGGGCGCGGCGCGGGGCGGGCGGTCGGCGGGGGGCGCGGGGGCGGGTGGTCCGGCCGCGCGGGGGGCCGCTTTCGCGGGCGGGGCGGGCGGGGCGCCGGGGCCCGGCGGGGCATGCCGCTCGGGCACGACATCGGGTACGACATCGGTCTTCACGGCTACGGCTACGTCGGCGTGGGCGTCTGCGTCGCCGCGGACGCCCGGGCGGTCCTCGCGGCAGATCTCGAGCCGCTCCGAGAGGACCACGCCGAGCGCGCCCGCGTACGTGTCCACGTGCGCGCCGACCTGCGCGTCAACAGTCAGACCCGGCACCGGGCACAGGCTCACGACGATGCCGAGACCGCCGCCGAGCCGCGCCCACCCGGTCAAGATCGACTCCTTCTCACGTAGAGAAGAAACGATCACGTTCCCGGTTCGACACGGGTGGGACTTTCAGGGCCGGGGCTCGCAGGGCCCGGGGCCCTCAGACCAGGAAGTCGCGGGCGATCCCCTCCGCCACCGTCTCCAGGATCGGGCCCGCCTCGGCGATGCACCGCGCCACGTCCGGCTCGACGTCGGTCAGGGCGTATGCGCGGCGGATGCCCGCCTTGCCGAGGACCTCCGGGGCGAGCGCGAGACGGCCGCAGACCGCGACGACCTCGATCCCGGCGGCCCGCGCGGCCGCGGCCACGCCCGCCGGTGCCTTGCCGTGCAGGGTCTGCTCGTCGAGCGAGCCCTCACCGGTGATGACGAGCGTCGCCCGCTCCAGGGCGGGCGCGAAGCCGAGCACGTCGAGCATGACCTCGATGCCGGGCCGGAAGCCCGCGCCGAGACCGACCAGCGCGCCGTACCCGATGCCGCCCGCTGCTCCGGCGCCCGGCGACTGCGCGTACTCCGCGGCCTTGGGGCCGATCGCCTTCTCCAGGACCGTGGCGTAGTGGGCGAGGGCGGCGTCCAGCGCGGCGACGTCCGCCGGGTCGGCGCCCTTCTGCGGGCCGTAGACCGCGGGGGCGCCCTTCGGCCCGGTCAGCGGGTTGTCGACGTCGCTGGCGAGCACGATCTCGACGTCCTTCAGGCGCGGGTCGAGGCCCGACAGGTCGGCGGTCGCCAGGTCCTTCAGCGGGCCGCCGCCGGGCGCGACGGGCTCGCCGTCGGCGTCCAGGAAGCGCGCGCCGAGCGCCGCCAGCATGCCGGCGCCGCCGTCGGTCGTGGCGCTGCCGCCGACGCCGAAGACGATGGTGCGGGCGCCCGCTTCGAGCGCCGCGCGGATCAGCTCTCCGGAGCCGTACGTCGTGGACGTGAGCGGCGCGAAGACGCCCTCGGGGAGCAGCTGGAGACCCGAGGCCTCGGCCATCTCCACGACGGCTGTGCCGTCCTTCAGCGCGTACGCCGCCGTCACCTCGTTGCCGAGCGGGCCCGTGACACGCACCTCGCGGCGCTCGAAGCCACCCGCGACGGCCGCGGCGACCGTGCCGTCACCGCCGTCGGCGACGGGCAGCGCCTCGACCGTGACGCCGGGGGCGACCCGGTGCAGCCCGGCCGTCACCCGCTCCGCGACCTGCACGGCCGTGAGCGAGCCCTTGAACTTGTCCGCGGCGATGAGCACGCGCTGCACACGCTCGTCGTGAGCCTGCTGCTCGTGTCCCGCCGTCCCTGCAGCGTCCGCCACCTTGGTTTCCCCTTGCTTTCGGGCCTTGCTCGCGTCAAGGCAGTCGCGCCGCTGCGACCATAACCGCAGACGGGGGCCGCTGCCCATGGCCGCCGGGACGTGAGACGGCGCGTCCCGGCGGAAAATCCCCGGATATCGCCCCATAGTGGTGCGCCATGAGTACGGAAATGATCGATCAGCCCCGTCCCGGTGACGGTCCGCCGGGCCCTCCCCCGGGCGACCGCGACCCTGCGGAGGGATCACCTCCGGACGGCACCCCCGACTACCTGGTCGTCGGCGTCGGCGTCGCCGCGGTGCTCGGGGTGGTCGCCTGGGCCGCGCTCGGCAAACGGTCCTTCGACCGAGCATCCGACAGCGCCCTCGGCTGGGTCCTCGACAACTTCGCCTGGCTCTTCGTGATCGCCGCGGACGTCTTCCTCGTCCTGTGCGTGGTGCTCGCGCTGAGCCGCTTCGGCCGGATCCGTCTCGGCACGGACGACGCGCGGCCCGAGTTCACGAACCTCGCGTGGATCGCGATGATGTTCAGTGCGGGCATGGGCATCGGTCTGATGTTCTACGGCGTCGGCGAGCCGCTGACCCACTACCTGGAGCCCCTGCCGTCCTCGGCCGCCGCGCCCCGCTCCGGCGCCGCGGCCCGCACCGCCCTTGAGTACTCCTTCTTCCACTGGACGCTGACACCCTGGGCGATCTACGGCATCGTGGGCCTCGCCCTCGCCTACGCGGGCTTCCGCAAGGGCCGCGGCAACCGGCTCAGCTCCGTCTTCGTACCGATCCTCGGCGCCCGGCGGGCGGCGGGCAGGCCCGGCCGGATCATCGACCTGCTCGCGGTCTTCGCCACCGTCTTCGGCACGGCGACCAGCCTCGGCGTCGGCGCGCTCCAGGTCGCCACGGGACTCAACCTCACGACGGGCGTGGAGAATTCGACCACCCTCCAGCTCGTCATCATCGTCTCGCTCGGCGCCGCCTTCGTGCTCTCGGCCTTCTCCGGGGTGCACAAGGGCGTGAAGTGGCTCAGCACCCTCAACATCATGCTGGCCGCCTGCCTGATGCTGTTCGTCTTCGTCCTCGGACCGACCGTCTACATCCTGGACGCGATCCCCGCGAGCGTCGGCGGCTACCTCCACCAGCTCCTCCCGATGGCCTCGCGCACCGGCGCCTTCACCGACAGCGACTGGCTCGGCGCCTGGACGGTCTTCTACTGGGCGTGGTGGCTGTCCTGGGCCCCCTTCGTCGGCACGTTCATCGCCCGCATCTCCCACGGCAGGACCATCCGCGAGTTCCTGATCGGCGTCCTCCTCGTGCCGAGCGGCGCCACCGTCGTCTGGTTCTGCGTGATGGGCGGCACCGGCATCCGGCTCGACGCGACCGGCAAGGTCGACATGGCGGGGAAGATCGAGGAGGGGGCGGAGGCCTCGCTCTTCGCGATGCTGGACGCGCTGCCGCTCGGCACGGTCACGTCGTGGGTCGCGATGATCCTGGTGATGACGTACTTCGTCACGAGCGCGGATTCCGCGTCGCTGGTGATGGGCTCGCTCAGCAGCCGCGGCTCCCTGCACCCGCCGACCTGGCTGGTCGTCACCTGGGGTGTCCTCATGGCGGCGGTGGCCGCGGTGCTCCTGGTCGCGGGCGGCCTGGACTCGCTGCAGAGCGCGACGATCCTGGTGGCGCTGCCGTTCGTCGTGGTGATGCTGGCGCTGTGCTGGGCGCTCCTGAAGGAGCTGCGCAAGGACCCGGGCGCCGGCCCGGCACGCGGCCAGGCGCTGCACGGGCTGCGGGACGCGGTGCGCACGATGGTCGGCGAGGCGATGACCGAACAGACACCGGACCGCCACCACCGTCTCCGCCGGATCGCCAGGTCCCGCAGCCAGGACGGGGACTGAACCGGCGATGAGGGTGCGGGATGCGTGAACCGGCGTCATGTGCGGCCGCGTTGGCCGCACAATGATCCCATGCCTGAGTACCTGGAACTCGACCTGGCCGGGGCCGCGCTGCGCGTCGAGCTCGCCGACGTGGGGCAGGCCCCCGAATCCGGCGACCTGCCGCCGGAGTTCGGCGTGCCGGGGGCCGTCTCCGCCGGCGGGCGGGTCACGGCCCTCGCCGCCGACGCGCTGCGGGCCACGCTGCGGCCGCTGGGCCCGCTCCTCGACGAGGTGCACGCGTCGGTGTCCCGGGCCGAGCACCCGCCCGCGGAGTTCACGGTCGACTTCGGCATCGAGGTCGGCAAGGACCTCAAACTCGGCATCGCGGGGGTGAAGGGGTCGGCCACCATGACCGTGTCGGCGACGTGGCGGCGTACGGAAGGGTCCGGTGCGGGAGCCGACGGGACGCCCGGCGGCACCACCGGGTCGTAGCCGTGGGGTGGTTCAGGGGGACCCGGGTCCCGCAGGTCGTCGCGGTGCTCGGGCCGCACGGCGACACGGCCGTGGGAGCGGCCGCGCTCCTCTCCCCCGGGCGGGTGCTGACCTGCGCGCACGTGGTCAACGAGGCACTCGGCCGGCCTCCGTTGAGCGGAACGCGCCCCGCGCACGAGGTGCTCCAGGTCGGGTTCGCCCGGCGTACGGTACGGATCAAGGCGCAGATAGAGGTGTGGGTGCCGCCCCGGCACTCCTCCGCGGCCTGGCAGGGCGACCTGTGCGTGCTGCTCCTGGCCGAGCCGGCGCCCGCGAGCTCCGCCCCCGTCGTCTGGACGGAGATGGCGGAAGGCCAGTCGCTGCGGGCCTGGCACGGCTGCGGGGACCCGATCACCTTCGCGGACACGTCCCTCAAGCTGCTCGACGGCCACGTCGGCTACCTGGACGGGCCGCTGTCGGGTGCCGCGATCGGCCCCGGGTTCAGCGGTGGACCGCTGTGGACCGACGCGGGGGACAGCGCGACCGGGATCGTCGTCGGACAGCTCGGGCAGCCGACCGCCCCCGCCCACCCCGGCCAGACGCTGCGGCGCACCTGGGCCCTGTCCTGGCAGGCGGTGCGGGAACAGCTGTACGCGGCCGGGGCGGACGAGGTCGTGGCGGACTGCCGCACCGTGCGGCCCGCGCCGCAGAACGATCCGGTGGCCGTCGAACTGAGCGACCTGCTGCGGTCGTTGCTGCCCGAACCGACGGCGCGCGCCGAGCACGCGCGGCGGCTCGCCGACGAGCTGGGCCTCGCCGGGCCGGGGGACGGTTCGGCGCCCACCGTCGAGGAACTGACCGACGTCCTGCTGACCCGGCGCCGTGCCCTGCCCACGCTCAGCGAGTCCCTGCTCACCGCCGGGCCCTACGGCGCACGCCCCGACCGGCTCACCGCGCTCCTCGGCACCGGCCGGGCCGTCGACGCGGCGGGCCTGCTCTCCCGTGGTGAACACGCCTCGCTGGTACGCCAGCTGGAGCTCGTCGTCCTCTCCGACCCGACGCTGCCCGCCCGCGCGGCCCAGGAGGCGCTGCGCTACACCACGCTCCCCGCGGCCCTGTGCGCCGCACGGCTGCCGCCCGAGGCACTGGAGCAGGTCATCGCGGACCTCGAGGAGTACCAGGACGGCGGCAGCGTGCCGGCGGGGACGCCCCGCGTGCCCGTACTCGTCCACCTGGTGGAGTTCATCGCCGCGGCCGCGGACGGCCCGCTCGGCGAAGGACTCGGCCGCTGGAGCGAGCGGGTCTGCACCCGGCTCGGTGTGCACCCCGCGGCGCGCGACCAGCGCAGGGCCGACGCCGCGCACTGGGCGGGCGCGCGACAGGCGCCGGTCACCCGGCTGCTCGCCCGGCTCACCAGGAGCGAGCCGGAAGGTGACGGCGCGGAGGCCACCGCGCGGTACCGGTGCAGGCTCTGGCAGCAGCACACGGACGGCTCGGTGCGCCGCCTGGAGACCGCCGCGGGGGACGCGCCCCTGTCGCCGGAGCAGGTCGGCGCGCTGATCCGCGAGGGCGCCGAGCGGTCCGGCGACGGGCGGCCCGCCGTGGAGATCGAGGTCGACCGCGAAGGGCTCCATCTGCCCGTCGACGAATGGGACGCGGGCAGATCGATCGAGTACGTGCCGAGCCTCCCCCTCGGGGCATCCTTCCAACTCACGCTGCGCTGCCCCGAGATGAGCCGCCGCGTGCCCCGCCGGGAGGTGGAGCACCGCCGCCGGTGGGGCGACGGGCACGGCAGAGTGCTGGTCATCGACCCCAGCTGTGCGGACAGCCGGCAGGTCGCCGCGCTGCTCAACTCCAGCCACCGGGACGTCAACCACGTCGTCCTGCACGGCCCGCCCGCCCTCCGCGCCCAGCTGCTCGACCTCTGCCTGGCCCTCGGCGTCCCCGTGGTGCTGTGGGACCGCGAGGCGGAGGACCACGACCACGCCCACCGCCTCGACCCAATCGCCCCCACCGGACGGCTGCAGGAACTCCCCCACAGGCTGCTCATGTTCAGGGGTTCGGCGCTGCCGGACTCAGCGGGACCATCGGCGCGCCCCTCCCTGGTGTGGGAGGACCTCGCGTGGCAGGACCGCACGGGCGGGCAGCACGAGCCGAGGCTGACGGACCCCGATGCGACGCGCCCGCTTTCCGACGAAGGAGCACGCAGTTCATGACGGCATCCCAGGCATTCCCCACGTCCGGGCAGGGCGACTGGCGGCTGTTCCGGGGAGACGGCGACGCCCGGCACGTCGACTTTCCCGAGCCCCCGCCGTGGCGCCGCTTCACCCCCGCGGACGGCGCGCCACGACCCCGCCCCTATCTCATCGGGCCCGACGAATCCGAGGTGGTCAACGCCGCGCTGCTGCTGCGCCGCCCGCTCCTGGTCACCGGCCACCCCGGCACCGGCAAGTCCTCCCTGGCCCACGCCGTGGCGCACGAACTGACGCTGGGACGCGTGCTGACGTGGCCGGTCAACAGCCGCTCGACGCTGCGCGACGCCCTCTACGGCTACGACGCGATCGGCCGGCTGCGCGAATCCAATCTGCGCCGCGAGAGCGCCGGTGGCGACGTTGCCGGTGAGGACCCCGACATCGGGTCGTACGTCCGGCTCGGCCCGCTCGGCACCGCGCTGGTCCCGAGCGGACGGCCGCGCGTCCTTCTCGTCGACGAGCTCGACAAAGGGGACGTCGATCTGCCCAACGACCTCCTGACCGTCTTCGAGGAGGGCGAGTTCGAGATCCCGGAACTGGCCAGGCTGCCCGACGACCGGGCGCGGGTCGACGTCCTGACCGCGGACCCGCAGGTGCGGGCGCCGGTGACGCGCGGCAGGGTGCGCTGTTCCGAGTTCCCTGTGGTGGTCATCACCAGCAACGGAGAGCGCGAGTTCCCGCCCGCGTTCCTGCGCCGCTGTGTCCGCCTGGACCTGGCCGAGCCCGATGAGCAGCGGCTGCGCGACATCGTCGCGGCGCACCTCGGCGACGCGGCCCTCGACGGCGTCGACGACCTCCTGCACGCCTTCCTGGGCCGCCGCGCGCCCGGCGAGCTGGCCACCGACCAGCTCCTGAACGCCGTCTTCCTGCGCAAGGGCGGCCTCGACCTGCCGCCCGGCGCCCTGCTCGACGCGGTGCTCCACCGGCTGGGCGGGGTGGTGTAGGCGTGCGGGGCGAGGACCCCGCCGAGCGGCTGCGCCGGGCGCTCGCGGTGTTCGCGGAGGGCGGTGTCGGCCTCGCGCGGGAGGAGCTCCTCGACGCGCTGTGGCTGGCGGCACGGCTGCCCCCGGGCGCGTCGAGCGGCCTGGCACGGGTGGCGGGGGCGGTCGCGCCCGGCCAAGGGGCCGACGACGGAGCCGGGTGGCTGCCGCCTGCCGAGGAGCGGCCCGGGGAGCGGGCGGCCGACAGGACGGCTCCGCGTCCGCGCGACCCGATGGAGGACACGCCCGCGGCGCACCACCCCGACACCGGCAGACCACTCACGGACCAGGACGAACGTACCGCGCCCGACAGATCCGCCGGTGCGGTGGCCCGCCGCACGGCGGCCCCGGCCCGCTCCCCGCTGTTCGGCAGCGCGGCCCCCGGCCCGCGGCACGGTGCCGGCGACGGCGCCGTGAACGGACTGCCCGTACGCGCACCCGGCACCCGCGCCACCGGCTCCCGGCAGCTGCAACTCGCTCGGGCGCTGCGCCCGTTGAAACAGACCGTGGCCGACCACGGGCGGTGGGAGCTCGACGAGACGGCCACCGCCGAATCGACGGCCCACACCGGTCTCACCGACGCCGTGCTGCGCCCCGCCCGGGCCCGCTGGCTGAATCTGACGCTGCTCGTCGACGACGGCGCCTCCATGCTCCTGTGGCAGCAACTCGCCCTGGAGACAAGGCTTCTCCTGGAACGCAGCGGCGCCTTCCGTGACGTACGGGTGCACGGCCTGGACACCCGCGGTCCCGGCGCCCCGCTGCTCGGCCGGCGCCCCTTCACACCCGGCACCGCCGTCCTGCCGCCCGCCACGGTGACCGACCCCGGCGGCAACACACTGATCCTCGTGCTCAGCGACGGCATCGGCGCCGCCTGGCACGACGGACGCATGCGTGCGCTCCTCGACCAGTGGGGGCGGTGCGGCCCGACCGCGGTGCTGCACGCGCTGCCCCCGCACCTCTGGGACGGCTCCGGCATCCGGGCCGAGCCCTGGCGGATCACCAGCAGGCGGCGCGGCGCGCCCAACCTCGCCTGGGACGTGGCGGATCCGGTACTGCCGCCCGGTATCGCCGCGTTCGACGATGTGGCGGTCCCCGTGCTCACGCCGGAGCCGGGGGCGGTCGGTGCCTGGGCGGACCTCCTCGCGTCCCCCGGGACGAGCGCCGTGCTGCCGCTGCTGCGCCCGCCCTTCACCGCGGCCCCGGAGCCGCCTCCCGAACCGGACACGCAGCGGCGGGTCCTGCGGTTCAGGGAGACGGCCTCCCCGGAGGCGTACCGGCTCGCCGCCCACCTCGCCGCCGTCGGACCGGTCTCCGTGCCGGTGATGCGCCTGGTGCGGGACGCACTCGGCCCGGACGTGACGACCGGGCACCTGGCCGAGGTCTTCCTCAGCGGTCTGCTGCGGCGCTGCGACGACGACACCGCTCTCGCGCCGCAGCACCGTAGCTACGACGTCACGACCGGCATCCGCGACATCCTCCTGGGCACCGCCCCGGTCCGCGAACTGCTGCGCACCAGCCGGGCGGTGACGGAGCGTCTCGGTGAACTGGCCGGTCGGTCGGCCGACTTCCCCGCCTGGCTCGCCCACCCGAACGGGCCGGAACGGGCCGGGCACGACGGACGGCCGTTCGGCTGGGTCGACACGCGGCTGCTGCGGAGGCTGGGGGTCGGCACGACGGGGACGGGACCCGCGCCGGACGACGATCCCCCGCTTCCCGCCTACGTCGACGCGCCGGGCTCGCCGTGGCGGTCCCTGCTGCCGCAGAACCCCCGGCAGGCGGGCCCCTGGCGGCTGTTCGCCCGGCACGTCGACGCGCGGACGACCGGCGGGATGTTCCTCGGGCGGCGCGGGGAGGGAGAGGTCGCCGCGCTCAGGCTCATCCGGTCCGGTTCCGCGCGCCGGGCCTCCCTGCCCCGGCAGGCCGAGGCGCTGCGCATGCTGCGTGGCGTACGGGCGCCCCGGCTCATCGACGTCGACGCGGGCCCGGAACCGTCCTGGATGGCGTGCGAACTGCATCTGACGGACGGGCTGCCCACCCCTTGTCTCACGAGTACCGGCCCGGACGCCCGCCGGTTCACCGATCCCCTGGAGTTCGCGCTGCTCGGCCGGGGCGTCGCGACGGTGCTCGCGGACGCCCATGTGCGGGGGTTCCTGCACGGCGACCTGACTCCGAACCGGGTGCTGCGGACCGCGGACGACGTGTGCGTGACCGGCTGGTGCGTGCAGGAGCACGCCGACGGCGTCGCGCACGACATCTCCGGACTGGGCCTCACCTTGCTGAGCGCGGCGGGCGGTGCCGTCCCCGACCCCTTCGCCCCGCTGCTGCGACGCTGTTCCTCGCCCCTGCTCGGCGAGCGGCCCGCCGCGGACGAGGTCGCCGCCTTCTTCGACGCGTACATCACCGCACACACCCCGGGCCCCGCGCCGCGCGGTCCGGACGACGAGGCGCCCCTCGCCGTGCCCATCGGCCTGGACCCCCACGGCACGGAGGTCCTCCTGGACTTCCGTGCCATGGGCCCGCACGGCGTCGTCCAGGGCACGACCGCCGACCGCTCCACGCTCCTGGAGGCGATCGTCGGCGGGCTCGCCGCACGGCACTCGCCGGGCGCCCTCCACTTCCATCTGCTCGACTCGACCGACCGGTTCCTGCGCTCGGCCAGCACGGGCACGCTGCCGCACATCGTGACCGGCTCCGCACAGGAACAGGCGTCCGCCCTCGAAGCCGAGCGCGCCCGCCGCCGCGAGCTCATCGCCGCCGCGCGGGCGGCACGAGCTCCGCGCCCGGCCCTGACCAGCCTGATCGTGGTCCTCGAAGCGCCAAGTCTCGGAGGGGACTTCGGCTGGCTCGAAGACCTCGACATCCACCTCCTGCTCGTCGAGGGGCCCGGGCGGGGGCCGGTCGACCTCGACTTCCGCGTCGACCTCGCCGCGGCCGACGGTCCGGCCCTCTTCCACTCGCGCGCGCCCCGCAACGGCACCCCCTTCCGCCTGCCGCTCCCGCGCCGACTGCCCCAGGAGGCCGGCTGCGCGGAGGAGTTCCGCCGGGTCATGTCCCTCGCGGGGCCGGGGAACAAGCACAACACCCTCGACAACCTGAAACGGATCAGGGCCCGCGAGCTGGATCACCTCGGCCGGGACCATCCGCAGGCGCTGGCGACCCGCTGCGAGATCGGCCGCGTCGAACTCGCCCTCGACCGCCTCGACGAGGCCCTGGAGTCCTTCTCGGACTGCGCGACGGGCCGCGACACGGTACTCGGCAGGGGGCACGCCGACACCCTGACCGCGCACCAGCTCCGTGCCTACGTGCTCCACCGGCTGGGGCGCTACGAAGAGGCGTACACGATCTGCCGCACCGTGCTGCGACTGTGGGTGAACCTACGGAACGAGCAGCACCCCGATGTCCTTCTGTGCCGGCACAACCTGGTCGTCGCGCTGGGCGCTCTGGGCCGGCACGAGGAAGCCGTGCCCGAGGCACGCGCCACGTACGAGGGGCGTCGGTCCGCTCTCGGCGACGACCACCCGGACACCCTCGCGAGCGGTCACGAACTGGCGGTCGCGCTCGACGGCGCCCGGCGCCGGGCAGAGGCCCACGAGGTCGCGTCGGCCGTTCACGAGGCACGCGCGCGGGTCCTGGGCCCCGAGGACCTCGCCACTCTCACCACGCTGCGTGTCGTGAGGGAGTCCCGGCCCTCCGAATCCTGACCGCCGCCCCGGTTACCCTTCCCCCGTGACCATCCAGGACTACGACACGTACATCGCGGGACTCCCCCGCGTCCTCGTCGGAGCCGCCGCGCTCTTCCGCGACGCGGAGGGCCGGGTCCTCCTCGTCGAGCCCAACTACCGCGAGGGGTGGGCGCTGCCGGGCGGGACCGTCGAATCGGACACCGGAGAGACGCCGCGGCAGGGTGCGCGCAGGGAGACGTTGGAGGAGATCGGGCTCGACGTGGAGCTCGGGAGGCTGCTCGCGGTGGACTGGGTGCCGCCGGGTCCCTCGCGTCCGCGCCCGCCGCTGGTGGCGTACCTGTACGACGGCGGGGTGCTCGGTGCCGAGCGGCTGGAGTCGATCACGCTGCAGGAGGAGGAGCTTCTGTCGTGGCGGCTGGTGGCTCCCCAGCACCTCGCGGCGTATCTGCCGGAGGAGCTGGGGCACCGGGTCGCCGCCGCGCTCGACGTGCTGGCGCACGGCCATGGCCCCGCGGAACTGGAGAACGGCCACCGGGCCGGCTGACTCAGAACAGGGCGTCCTCGGCCGCCCGGCCCGCCCCTCCCTCGAAGGCCAAAAGCCGCTGCTTGCGGTCGAGGCCGCCGCCGTACCCGGTCAGGCTGCCGTTGGCGCCGATGACGCGGTGGCAGGGCACGATGACGCCGATGGGGTTCTTGCCGTTGGCGAGACCGACCGCGCGGGAGGCGTTCGGTTTGCCGAGGGCTTCGGCGAGTTCGCCGTACGTGCGGGTCTCGCCGTAGGGGATGCGCCGCAGCTCGTCCCAGACGGTGCGCTGGAACGGGGTGCCTTCGAGCCGCAGCGGCACGTCGAATTCCGTCAACTCCCCCTCGAAGTACGCCTCCAGCTGGCTGATCGCCGCGCCGAAGGGTGCCGGGTCGCGGTCACCGAAGGTCTCCTCGGGCGGGCGGTGCCGCTGCTCGGTCATGTAGAGGCCGCTGAGGACGCCGTCGGTGGCGACGAGGGTGAGGGGGCCGTAGGGGCTGTCGATGAGGGTGTGCAGGCGTTCCATGAGTACGTCCTTGGGCGGGGCGGAGGCGGGCACGGCGGGCGAGGCCGTCAGGCGGGGATGGTGTTGATCGGGTGGGCGTCGGTGGCCCACAAGTACTGCACCGCGTACGCCCTCCACGGCCGCCAGGCGGCGGCGCGCGCGGTGAGCGCGGCAGGGGTGTGCGGCAGCCCCAACTCCTGTGCGGCACGCCGGATGCCGAGGTCGGAGGGGAGGAACGCGTCCGGGTCGCCGAGCGCGCGCATCGCGATGACCTCGACCGTCCAGGGGCCGAAGCCGGGGAGCTCGGTGAGGCGGGCGCGCGCCTCGTCCCAGTCGCTCTCCGGGCCGAGGCGGAGGGCGCCGTCGGCGAGGTGCCGGACCAGCGTCGTGAGGGTGGTACGGCGGCTGCGGGGCAGGGCGAGGGTCTCGGGGTCGATGGCGGCGAGCTCCTCCGGCGTGGGGAAGAGGTGCGTGAGCCCGCCCTCGGGGTCCTCGACGGGCCGCCCGTGCGCGGTGACGAGGCGGGCGGCGTGGGTGCGGGCGGCGGCGGTGGAGACCTGCTGGCCGAGGACGGCCCTGACGGCGAACTCGGCCTCGTCGACGGTCCGCGGCACGCGCCGCCCCGGAGCCTTGTCGACGAGCGGCGCGAGCAGCGGGTCGTCCCTCAACTGTCCGTCGACGGCGGTGGGATCGGCGTCCAGGTCGAGCATCCGGCGGCACCGGCTGATGGCGATGGTGAGATCGCGCAGATCGGTGAGGGTGAGCCGGCAGGCGATGTGATCGGGCCGCGGACCGAGCGCGACGATGCCGTGCCCGTAGGGGAGGTCGAGCGTCCTGCGGTACGCCCCGTCCCGCCACTCCTCGACTCCGGGCACGGCGGTGGCGATCAGGTGCCCGAAGAGGTTGTCGGGGTTGAAGGGCGCCCGGAACGGGAGACGCAGGGTGAGGGTGCCGCCGGTGGGGCCGGGTGAGCTGTCCTCGGGCGCGCCGGTGCCGGGGCGCTTCGGGGCGCGGGATCGCAGCTCGCCCGGGGAGAGGGCGAAGACCTCGCGGACCGTGTCGTTGAACGTGCGGATCGAGGCGAAGCCCGCGGCGAAGGCGATGTCCGACATCGGCAGGGTGGTCGTCTCGATGAGGAGGCGGGCCGTCTGGGCGCGTTGGGCCCGGGCCAGGGCCAGTGGGCCCGCGCCGAGTTCGGCGCGGAGTTGGCGTTCGACCTGGCGGGTGCTGTAGCCGAGGAGGCCGGCGAGGCCGGGGACGCCGTCGCGGTCGACGACGCCGTCACCGATCAGGCGCATCGCGCGGGCGACGAGGTCGGCCCGCTGGTTCCACTCGGGAGAGCCCGGGCCGCTGTCCGGCCTGCACCGCTTGCAGGCCCGGAACCCGGCCTGCTGGCAGGCGGCGGCGCTCGGGTAGAACGTCATGTTCTCGGCCTTGGGCGGCACGACGGGGCAGCTGGGACGGCAGTAGATTCGCGTGGTCACGACGGCCGTGAAGAACCAGCCGTCGAAGCGGGCGTCCTTCGACTGAACGGCGCGTACACAGCGCTCTGTGTCGATGTGCATGCCCTCAGCTTCGCCGATTCCGTACGCCCGAGGCTGGCGGAAATCCGACATCGACGTCGCCCTGCCCGCGGGGCGCTACCGCTCCGCGGCCGCCGCGAACGCGTCGTACGCGTCCTGGCCGAAGAGGACGAACCGCACCTCGTCGAAGCGCTCGGGGTCCGCCGCCTCCCGTACCGTCGCGACGGCGATGCGCGCCGCGTCCGCCAGGGGCCAGCGGTAGACGCCCGTGGAGATCGCGGGGAACGCGACCGTGCGCGCGCCCAGCTCCGCGGCGACCCGGAGCGACTCCCGGTGGCAGGAGGCGAGGAGCTCGGAGCGGTCCTCCGTGGCGGACCAGACGGGGCCGACGGTGTGGATCACGTGCCGGGCGTCGAGCCGGCCCGCGGTGGTCGCGACGGCGCGGCCGGTGGGCAGACCCTTGCCGTAGTGGGACGCGCGCAGGCGCCGGCAGTCGGCGAGGATCTCGGGCCCGCCGCGCCGGTGGATGGCGCCGTCGACCCCGCCACCGCCCAGCAGCGAGGAGTTCGCGGCGTTGACGATGGCGTCGGCGTGCTGTGCGGTGATGTCGCCCTGGACCAGGGTGATGGGCACGGTCACGGGTTGCTCCTGAGCATGCGCCACACGGCCTTCGCGGCGTTGTGCCCGGACATGCCGTGCACACCCGGGCCGGGGGGTGTCGCGGACGAACAGATGAAGACGGCGGGGTGCGGTGTGGAGTACGGGAAGAGGGTGAGCTTGGGCCGCAGCATCAGCTGCAGTCCGCTCGCGGCGCCGCAGGCGATGTCACCGCCCACGTAGTTCGCGTTGTGCGCGGCGAGCTCGGGCGGGCCCGCCGTGGCGCGGGCGATGACGCGGTCGCGGAAGCCCGGGGCGAAGCGCTCCAACTGCCGCTCGATGGCGTCGGTCAGGTCGCCCTGCCAGCCGTTGGGCACGTGCCCGTACGCCCAGAAGACGTGCTTGCCCCGCGGGGCGCGGGAGGGGTCGACGACGCTGGGCTGCACGGTGATCAGGAACGGCGCGTCCGGTGCCCGCCCCTCGCGCGAGGCGGCGCGCAGCGCGGTGCCGATCTCCTTGCTGCTGGGGCCGATGTGCACCGTCCCCGCGGTCCGCGGCTCCTCGGCGGTCCAGGGGACGGGGCCGTCGAGCGCGTAGTCGATCTTGAAGGCGCTCGCGCCGTACCGGTACCCCTCGTACGCGCGGCCGAGCCCCGCGATCCGGGCGAGGGCGGTCGGCGAGGTGTCGAAGACGTAGGCGCGGGCGGGCGGCAGGTCGTCGAGGCGCTTCACCTCGTAGTCGGTGTGGACGGAGCCGCCGAGGTCCTTCAGGTAGGCGGCGAGCGCGTCGGAGATCGACTGCGAGCCGCCGCGCGGGAGGGGCCAGCCGCGGGCGTGCGCGGCCAGCGCGAAGACCATGCCGACGCCGCCCGTGACGATGCCGCCGAGCGGCGCGATGACGTGGGCCACGAGCCCCGCGAACAGCGCGCGGGCCCGGTCGTCGCGGAAGCGCCGCATCAGCCACGTCGACGGCGGCAGCCCGGCGAGTCCGAAGCGGGCGAGGGTGACGGGGTCGCGCGGCAGCGAGCTCATCGGCAGGGACATGAAGTCCCGCACCAGCGTGTCCCACTTGGGCAGGAAGGGTTCGATCAGCCTGCGGTACGCCCCCGCGTCGCGCGGCCCGAAGGAGGCGGCGGTCTCGGCGACGGAGCGGGACAGGACGGCGGCGGTGCCGTCGGGGAAGGGATGGGCCATGGGCAGCGAGGGCTGGAGCCACTCCAGTCCGTACCGCTCCAGGGGCATGCCGCGGAACGCCGGGGAGTTGATGCCCAGCGGATGGGCGGCGGAGCAGGGGTCGTGCCGGAATCCGGGGAGCGTCAGCTCCTCGGTGCGCGCCCCGCCCCCGACCGTGCCCTTGGCCTCGAAGACGGCCACGGAGAAGCCCCGGCGGGCCAGCTCCACGGCAGCGGTCAGCCCGTTCGGTCCCGCCCCCACGACGACGGCGTCAAGCATCGACGGCACCCGGACTCCTTTGTCAGCCGACGGCCTCTGCCGCCCAGGATAGGACGGACCACCTGTGGCCCTGGTCGAGCCCCTCTCAGCCGCCGGCCGCGAGGAGCCCCGCGATCCGGCGGGCCGTGGCGGCGTCGCGGGCCGCGGTGAACGGCAGGGCGTTGCCCCCGCCTATCCGGAACGGCTCCCCCGTGAGCGTCAGGTCGGCGCCGCCGGCCTCCGCCACGAGCAGCAGGCCCGCGGCGTGGTCCCAGGCGAGCTCCCACGAGAAGGCGATGGCGTCCAGCTCGCCCCGGGCGATGGCGAGGTACTCGAGGCCCGCGGATCCGCAGGGCCGCGGGCGCACGCCGTCGGTCACGAGACCCAGCAGCGCCTGCTTCTGCTCCTCCGTGGTGAAGTCCGGGTGCGAGGTCGCCACCTCCACGTCCGCGCCGGGCGCGGGCGCACCGGCCACCAGCCGCCGCCCGTTCAGCCACGCGCCCTGACCGCGGACCGCGACAGCCATCTCGTCCAGCATCGGTGCGTACGTCCACGAGGCCTGGACCTCGCCGCCCACCGCGAGGGCGACCAGCATGCAGAACCCCGGGTTCCCGTTCACGAACTGCCGGGTTCCGTCCACGGGGTCGACGATCCAGACGGGCGCCTCTCCGCGTATCGCCTCGTACTTCGACGGGTCGGCGTGCACCGCTTCCTCGCCCACGACGACCGAGCCGGGGAGCAGGGCGGCGAGGTCGGCGGTCAGCTGCTCCTCCGCCCGGCGGTCGGCGACGGTCACCATGTCGTGCGGGCCGCTCTTCTCCACGACGTCGCCCTCGGCGAGCTGCCGGAAGCGGGGGGTGACCTCCGCGGCGGCGGCCTTCCGGAGGGCCTCCTCGACGTCGCGTACCCCGTGCGTCAAAAACTCTTCGATCATGCCTCCCATGAGAGCACGCCCCACTGACATCCCGTACGCCCGAGCCGAACGTGGGGTTAACCCCAGGGGAACCCCTGGGGCGCCCCCCTGAGGGCCCCGCACAGAGCCCTCACCGCATCGGGCCTCATCGGGCCCTCACCTCATCGCCCCACCGCGTACCCCTGCATCCCTCGCGCATTCGCCCCCGCCGACAGCACTCCGGACCCCGGCTCCCGCGCCACCGCGCACAACCGGCCCTCCGACCACGCGCCCCCGACCGTCACCACGTGCCCCCTGCGGCGCAGCTCCTCGACCACCTCAGGGGGCGTGCGGGACTCGACGGTGAGGCTGCCCGCCCGCATCTCGCGGGGGTGGAAGGAGCCGGGGAACGCCTCCGTGTGCCAATTGGGGGCGTCGATCGCGCCCTGGAGGTCGAGTCCGCCGCGCACCGCGTCCCGCATGACCACTCCCAGGAAGAAGTGGACCTGCCACTGGTCCTGCTGGTCTCCCCCGGGCGTACCGAAGGCGAGCACCGGCACCCCGTCCTTGAGCGCGAGCGACGGCGACAGCGTGGTGCGCGGGCGCCTGCCGGGGGTGAGGGAGTTCGGGAGGCCCTCCTCCAGCCACGTCATCTGGAGCCGCGTGCCCAGCGGGAAGCCCAGTTCGGGCACGACGGGGTTGGACTGCAGCCAGCCGCCGCTGGGTGTGGCGGACAGCATGTTCCCCCAGCGGTCGACGATGTCGATGTGACAGGTGTCGCCGCGGGTTCCGCCGTCGCCGGCCACGGTCGGCTCCCCGGCCCCCGCCATCGCCGTACCGCCCCACGCGTCCGCCCCCGGCGTGTCCCCGGCCGCCACCGCGAGCGCGTGCGCGGAGAGCCGCGGCTCGCGCCCGCCGGGCGCTCCGGGCCGCAGGTCGCGCGACGCCTTCTCCCCGACGAGTCGCCGCCGCTCCGCGTTGTACTCGGCGGACAGCAGCTCGCGCGCGGCCACGCCGTCCGCCGCCGCGTCGCCGTACCAGGCCTCCCGGTCCGCCATCGCCAGCTTGCAGCCCTCGACCAGGAGGTGGACGTACTCGGCGGACCCGTACTCCGGGAGCTCCGCGACGCTCGTCGGCAACAGCGCGAACTGCTGCAGGAACGCGGGACCCTGGCTCCACAGACCCGCCTTGCACAGGGTCCACCCACCCCAGTCATACGTGACGGGAGCCTCGTACGACGCCTCCCAGCCGCGCAGGTCGTCCGCGGCAAGCGTGCCCACGTGCCGCTCGCCGCTGGTGTCCATGGTCGGCCGTCCGGCCTGCCGCACGAGCGCCTCGGCGATGAATCCGCGGCGCCACACCTCGCGCGCGGCCTCGATCTCCGCCACGCGCGACGCACCGCCACCCACACCACCGGCCGCCGCTGCCTCCGCTATCAGCCGCCGCCACGTCGCGGCGAGCGCGGGATTCCGGAAGAGTTCGCCGGGCCGCGGGGGCGTGCCACCCGGCAGGTAGACCTCGGCCGAGGACGGCCACTCCCGCTCGAAGAGCTCCCGCACCGTCTCCACGGTCTCGCAGACCCGCTCCACGGGGGCGTGCCCGTCCTCCGCGTACCCGATCGCGTACTTCAGGACGTCCGCGAGGGATTTCGTGCCGTGGTCCCGCAGGAGCAGCATCCACGCGTCGAAGGCTCCGGGCACCGCGGCGGCGAGGGGCCCGGTGCCGGGCACCAGGTCGAGGCCGAGCGAGCGGTAGTGGTCCACGGTCGCGCCCGCGGGTGCGACGCCCTGGCCACAGAGGACGCGCACCTCTCCGCCCGCGGGCGCGAGGACGACGGGGACCTCGCCCGCGGGTCCGTTCAGATGCGGCTCGACCACGTGCAGGACGAACCCGGCGGCGACGGCGGCGTCGAACGCGTTCCCCCCGTCCTCCAGAACGGCCATCGCGGACTGCGAGGCGAGCCAGTGGGTGGACGACACCATGCCGAAGGTGCCCTGGAGGGTGGGTCGAGTCGTGAACATGATCGGCAGGCTAACTTCCGCCGCCGCGCCGGTCGACCGGTCACACCGCGCACGACCACCCATCACGCCGCGAAGAGCGACTCGATCCGGTTCGCCGCCGTGCGCAGGCCGGTGAGGCGTTCCACCCCCGGGCCGTACGTTCCCGCGCCCGGTGACCAGCCGGGTCCCGCGACCAGTACGGCGGGGTGGGTCCGGGCGCCCCGCATGCCCCACTCCGTCTCCGTGATGAGGCGTACCAGCGCGCGGTCCGCGGTGTTCCGTGAGTGTGCCCAGAGCACCACCGCCGAGGGGCCGGTGCGCCGGACCGCCTCGTACAGGGCCTCGGCGGGCAGGGCCGCGCCGAACATCCGCGTGGGGACGTGTCGTTCGCCGAGGACGGCGACGAGGGCCTCCAGCGGGAGGGTGTGCTGCTCCCCCGGCACGCAGGTGAGCAGCACCGGGCCGGCCGGTGTCGGCGCCGCGGGGTCCTTGGGTGCCGCTCCCGGCGCGCGGCGCAACGCGGAGGAGACGTGCCAGGAGAGGAGGTGCTCCACTTCCACGTACCGCTCGCCGGATGACGCCCACTTCCGTCCGATCGCGTGCAGGGCCGGCGCCATGACCTCCTCCCACCCGGTGGTGTAGCCGTACTCCCCCACGGTGGTGGCCAGTTGGGTCTCGACGGCGGGTGCGTCGAGCCGCACCGCGGCCCGGGCGAGGCCGCGGCACTCCTGGCGTACGTTGCCGAGCGACAGCGCGCCGGAGTCGCCGCCGCGCCGCGGGCGCGGGATCTCGGCCTTCGCCTCATGGAGCGCGGCACGCGCGGCCTCGGCGGGCGGCACGCCCAGCGCGGTCAGCCGGCACATCTCCTCCACGCGCCCCACGTCGGTGGGGCTCCAGCGGCGGTGGCGGCCCTGCTCGCGGTCGGCGGGGCCGATGCCGTACCGCCGTTCCCAGGAGCGGAGCGTGGTAGGGGCGACGCCCAGTCTTCGGGCGACGGTTCCTGTGGTCAGCGCGGTGCCCGCCATCCGTACCCCCTCGAACTCGCTCTGCCGTGCGGCTGCCATGCCGCGACGATACGACGCACAATCGCTGCGAGTTGTCGCCTCTCACGTTCTGTCACCAATCTGGGGTGAACTCCGGTCCCCGCACGAGGAGTACGTGCCATGGTGGTGGTTGACTCTGCCTTCTCCGATGACTCCCGGGCCTCCGACGAGTCCGCGGCCCCCGGCCATCCGCTCGGCGATGATCAGCTCGCCGCGGCCTATCTCCGCTGGGGGCGCCTCGTCCACCAGCTCGCCCGGCGCGCCCTGGGCGACGGTCCTGACGCGGAGGACGTGACGCAGCAGGTGTTCCTCGCCGCCTGGCGCGGCCGGCACGGGTACCGGCCGGGCGCGGGCGGAGTGGCGGGGTGGCTGGTCGGCATCACGCGGCACAAGGTCGCCGACGCGCTCGCGGCGAGGGCGCGGCGCGCCGCCCTCCTGGCCGCCGTGGGCGCTTGGCAGGAGACGCCGCCCGTCGGCGGGCCCGGCGCGGAACAGGTGCTGGACCGGGTCCTGGTGCAGAGGGAGCTGGCCCTCCTGCCTTCCCCGCAGCAACTGGTGCTGCGTCTCGCGTTCTACGGAGACCTGACGCAGTCCCAGATCTCGGAGCGGACGGGGCTGCCGCTCGGCACGGTCAAGAGCCATACGCGGCGCGGATTGCGCGCGCTGCGCGAGGGGTTGGCGTCGGCCGGGCCGCCACGAGCCGACGTTCCCGAGACAGTGCGCGGGGAGCGCATCCGATCCGCACGGTCGGCGTGAAGTACCGGGCATCCCCTCAACCCTTCGCCCTCTGGAGGAAGACGAATGGAAATCTCGGGTGCCCGCGTCCTCGTGGTCGGAGCCACCGGCGTGCTGGGCGGCCTCATCGCGTGCGCGCTGGCGGAGCGCGGCGCGCGGCCGGCGCTCGCCGGACGCAACCCCGTGCGTCTCGCCGCGCTGGCACGCGACCTCGGGGGCCCGCCCGCCCGGTGCTTCGAGGCGTGCGACCTGGACCAGTGCTCCACGCTCGGGCCGTGGGCGGAGCGGGCGCTGTCGGGCCTGGACGGGGTGCTCGTGACGGTCGGGGCGGCGGCCTTCGGCGCGGTGGAGGACGTGTCGAACGCGCTGGCGGGGCATCTCCTGACGGTCAACGCGCTGTGTCCCATGGCGGTGTTGCGGGGCGCTGCACCGTTGGTCGCGGACAAGGGGTTCGTGCTGGCGATGACGGGAGGAGTGCCCGAGCGGGCTCGTACGGACGCCACCGTCGACGTACCGGTGCCCGTGGAACACCCCGGCCGGCCGCATGGGCCGGCGCAGACCGACCACATCGCGGGCACCGCCGACTACACCGCGTCCAAGGAGGCGTTGAGCGGCTGGCTGGGTGTGCTGTCCGAGGAGCTCGCGCCGCGATCCGTGAAGGTCCTCGACATCCGCTCGCCGCATCTGGACACCGGTTTCACCGAACGGCCCCTGGCTGGGCAGGCGCTCGCCCTGCCGCCGGGCGCCGACGCGCTGAAGGCGGTGCACTGCCTGATGGACAGCATCGCCGCGGCCTGACCACGCGGGCCGGGCCTCACTCGAAGCCGCGGGCCCGCCTGAACCGCTGGAGTCCGTCGGAGAGGTCGACGATCGGCTCGGGGTAGTCGTACTCCGCGCGTGTCTCCTTCGGGAGCTTCCACGGTTCGTGGACAGCCGCGCCGCGCAGGTCGGCCAGTTCGGGCACCCAGCGGCGCACGTACGTGCCGTCGGGGTCGTAACGCTTGGCCTGCGTCACGGGGTTGAGCACCCGGTTGGGTCGGCTGTCCGTGCCGGTGCCCGCCACCCACTGCCAGTTGAGCTGGTTGTTGGCGAGGTCGCCGTCGACCAGGAGACGCTGGAAGTGGCGTGCGCCGACCCGCCAGTCGACGTAGAGGGTCTTGGTGAGGAAGCTCGCGGTCAGGAGCCTGCCGCGGTTGTGCATCCAGCCCTCGTGCCGCAGCTGACGCATGGCGGCGTCCACGACCGGGTAGCCCGTGACCCCGTCCTGCCAGGCGCGGATGTCGGCGTCCGCCGACTTCCCCGAGCGCCAGCGGTCGCCGCGCGTGCGGTAGTCGGCGGCGGCCGCGCGCGGCCGGGCGGCGAGCACCTGGTGGTGGAAGTCGCGCCAGCACAGCTGCCGGACGAAGTCCTCGGCGCCTTGGGACGACCTCTTGCGGGCGCCGTGGACGAGTTCGGCGCAGGACAGCGTGCCGAAGTGCAGATGCGGCGACAGCTTCGACGTGGCGTCGCCCGCCAGGTCGTCGTGGGTGTCGGTGTACTGGTCGATGCCGTTGCGCAGCCACGCCTTCCACAGGGCCCGGCCCGCGCTCTCGCCGCCCTCGGCGAGCCCCGTCGAGAGGCCGTCCATGTCCTCGCGGGAGGGGTACGGCTGGGAGCGCACGTGGTCCGGGACGCGCACGGTGCGCGGGGCGGCGAGCACGGCCCGTACGCCCTCCGCGGTCCAGCGGCGGAAGTAGGGGGTGAAGACGGCGTAGTGGTCGGAGCCCGTGGGGGTCACGGCGCCGGGGGCGACGGCGGTGACCACGGCGTCGTGGACGTACAGGCGGCGGCCGTCCCGCTCCAGGGCCTCGCGCAGCCGCCGTTCGCGGGCGTGCGCGTAGCTGCTGACCCCGGCCGCCATGTGCACCTCGTCGGCGTCCGCCGCCTCGACGACCGACCGCACCTGTTCGACGAGGTCCCCGGCGCGCACCACGAGCCGCCCGCCGCGCTCCCGCAGCTGCCGGTCGAGGTCGGCCAGGCAGTCGGCGAGGAACGCCTCCCGGTTGGGGCCCGCGTCGCTCAGGTCGGCGATGGCCCGGTCGCGGACGAAGAGCGGGACCACGGCGTCCGCTCCGGAGACGGCGGCACGCAACGGCGGATGGTCGTGCACCCGCAGGTCGGAGGTGAACAAGACGACCGAGATGTGCATGGGGCGGACTCCAGGGGGGCGGGCCGGTGCTTCCACTGTTCTTCGGACGGTCGGCGGCCGACGGATGCGCCGTCCGGGGCACGGTCCCCCGCACGGAGCACATGTTCCCCGTACGGACCGCACAAGAGGGACATTCCCTTCCTCGGCTAGCGTTGGGGGATGATTCGGAACGTGGCATGGAGGCGGTACGGTGCACGGTGAGTACAAGGTTCCCGGCGGCAAGCTCGTCGTCGTGGACCTGGACGTCGAGGGCGGCGAGCTGCGGAAC
The DNA here is from genome assembly GCF_008642315.1 of Streptomyces venezuelae. Lineage (NCBI taxonomy): Bacteria > Bacillati > Actinomycetota > Actinomycetes > Kitasatosporales > Streptomycetaceae > Streptomyces > Streptomyces venezuelae. The sequence continues at coordinate 1,584,548 of NZ_CP029192.1, forward strand.
ACCCGTGTGGCCGGTGACTTCTTCCTGGAACCCGACGAGGCGCTCGACGCGATCAACGGGGCGCTGAACGGCGCGCCGACCGACACGGACGCCCCGGGCCTCGCCGCCCGTGTCGAGGCCGCGCTCCCCGAGGGCACCGTCATGTACGGCCTGACGTCGGAGGGCATCGGGGTCGCCGTCCGCCGCGCGCTCGCGCACGCGACGGACTGGACCGACTACGACTGGCAGCTGATCCACGAGGGCCCGCAGCCGCCCGCGCTGCACATGGCCCTCGACGAGGTGCTGACCCAGGAGGTCGCGGCGGGCCGTCGGCCGCCGACGCTGCGCGTGTGGGAGTGGGCGTCCCCCTCGGTGATCATCGGCAGTTTCCAGTCGCTCGCCAACGAGGTGGACGCTCAGGGCGCGGCCCGGCACGGCATCGACGTCGTGCGCCGCATCTCGGGCGGCGGCGCGATGTTCGTGGAGCCGGGCAACACCATCACGTACTCGCTCTCCGTCCCCGACGCCCTCGTGCAGGGCCTCTCCTTCCAGGACAGCTACGCGTACCTGGACGACTGGGTGCTCGGCGCCCTCGCCGACATGGGCATCAAGGCGTGGTACCAGCCGCTCAACGACATCGCGACGGACGCCGGGAAGATCGCGGGCGCCGCGCAGAAGCGGACGGTGGCGCCGGGCGGCGCGCCGGGCGCGGTGCTGCACCACGTGACGATGTCGTACGACATCGACGCGGACAAGATGCTGGAGGTGCTGCGCATCGGCAAGGAGAAGCTCTCCGACAAGGGCACGCGGAGCGCCAAGAAGCGCGTCGATCCCCTGCGCCGCCAGACCGGGCTGCCCCGCGAGGCGGTCATCGAGCGGATGATCGACTCGTTCCGCGGCCGGTACGGCCTCGCCGAGGGGAAGGTCACCGACGAGGAGATGGCGCGCGCCCAGGAGCTCGTGCGGACCAAGTTCACGACCGCGGAGTGGACGGCCCGCGTGCCCTGATCCGGCACAGTCCCTAGGAGAACTCCGGGACGATCGAGGAGCCGTACGCGTCGATGACGTCCTCGCGCGCGTCGTGCATCGCGTACACGGCGAACTGGTCGACGCCCAACTCCCGTAGCTCACGCAGCCGTTCGAGGTGCGCTTCGACGGGCCCGAGCAGACAGAACCGGTCGACGATCTCGTCGGGCACGAAGGCGGTGTCGGGGTTCCCGGTGCGGCCGTGGTGGCTGTAGTCGTAGCCCTCGCGCGCCTTGATGTACGCGGTGAGGGCCTCGGGCACCATCGACGAGTGCTCGCCGTACTTGGCGACCAGGTCGGCGACGTGGTTGCCGACCATGCCGCCGAACCACCGGCACTGTTCGCGGGCGTGCGCGAGGTCGTCGCCGACGTAGGCGGGCGCGGCCACGCAGATCTTGACGTCCGCGGGGTCGCGTCCGGCGTCGGCGGCCGCGTCCCGCACGGCCTTGATCATCCACTGGGTCAGATACGGGTCGGCGAGCTGGAGGATGAATCCGTCGGCCTTCTGCCCGGCGAGGGCGAGCGCCTTCGGGCCGTACGCCGCCATCCACACCGGCAGCCTGCCGTCCCTGACCCACGGCAGCCGCAGCGTCTGGCCGCCGATGTCGGCCTCGCGTCCCTCGGCGAGGTCGCGGATGACGTCGATGGCCTCGCCGAGCCTGGCCAGCGTGTTGGGCTTGCGCCCCGCGACGCGCATCGCGGAGTCGCCGCGTCCGATGCCGCAGACGGTCCGGTTGCCGTACATGTCGTTGAGGGTCGCGAAGGTCGACGCGGTGACTTCCCAGGTGCGGGTGCCGGGGTTGGTGACCATGGGGCCGACGGTCAGCCGTGTGGTGTGTTCGAGGATGCGGCTGTAGATGACGAACGGCTCCTGCCACAGCACGGACGAGTCGAAGGTCCAGCCGTGGCGGAAGCCGTTGCGCTCCGCTCGCCTCATGAGCCCGACGACCTCCGATGCGGGCGGGTCGGTCTGCAGTACGAGTCCAAAATCCATGGCCTTCGCTCCTCACTCCGATCGCGCACCCTCGGGTCGCGCGCCCACGGTTCGAGCACCCACAGGTCGAGCACCTCGAAGGTCGTCCGAGGAGGGACAATCCTGGACGTGTCGCCGGGCCTTGGCAAGAGGGACTCGGCGGGCCATCCGGCTGCGGTTCCGAGCGTGTGTCAGAGCGCCGCGGCGGCCAGGCCGTCCGTCGCGGATTCGAGGTCCTCCGGGGTGGCGGGACGGATGCGGCCCCGGTCCACGGTGACGATCTCGTCGGCGTCCGCGAGGCCCGCGCGCTCGTGCGTGACCAGGAGCGTGGTGCGGCCGCGGGTGGCGTCGAGGATGTCGGCGAGCACCTCGGCCGCGGTGTCCGGGTCCAGGCCCTCGGTGGGTTCGTCGAGGACGAGGACGGGCGGGTCGGCGAGGAGCGCGCGGGCCAGCAGCAGACGGCGGCGCTGCCCCCCCGACACGGTGGCGCCGTCGCCGCCGAGCACGGTCTCCCAGCCCTGTGGCAGCGATTCGATCCAGTCCAGGATCCTGGCTCTGCGGGCCGCTTCGCGCAGTTCGGCGTCGGTGGCGTCGGGGGCGGCGAGGACGAGGTTGGCGCGGATCGTGGCGTGGAAGAGGTGCGCGTCCTGCGTCATGCCGGTGATGGCCCGGCGGGCGTCGGCTCCCGTGCAGTCGCTGAGTTCCCGCCCGCCGACGCGGATGCTCCCCGCCTCGTACGGCACGAACCGCATGAGTGCCGCGATCAGGGTGGATTTGCCGGAGCCGCTGGCCCCGACGAGCACCACCCGGCGGCCGGCAGGCAGGCTCAGGCTCGCGCCGTCCAGTGCCGGGGGGCCGTCCTGGACGTGGCGGACCCGCAGGTCGGTGATGGTCACGTCGAGCGGTACGTCGGTGGGCAGCGGGTCCGGGGTCCGTGGGTCGGCGACGGGCGCCGGGGTGTCGAAGAGGTCGGCGAGGCGCTGTGCGGAGGCCCGAACCTCGACGAAGCGACGGGCGGCGGCGGGCAGCGGCGCGAGCGCGTCGAAGGAGACGAGCGCGAGGACGGCGAGGACGGCGAGTTGCACAGCGGGCAGGTCGCCCGCCGCGTGGGCGCGCAGCGCGAGCCAGGTGACGCCGACCGTCGCCACGCCCTGCAGCACGAGCACGAGCGCCTGGGCCAGGGATGTCGTGAGCGCCTTGTGGCGTTCCAGCGCGGCGATCCGTGCGGTGACGGCGCGGGCCCGGTCGTGGGTGCGGCCGCGGGCGCCGTACGCGGCGAGGTCGGCGGCGCCCCGGGTCAGATCGACGGTGACGGCGGCGAGTTCGGCGCGCGCCGCCTTCTCCGCGCGGCCCGCGCGGCGGGACAGGACCAGAACCCCGGCGGGCACGAGGATGCCCGCCACGGCCAGCAGCAGACCGAGCAGCACGCCCGCTCCGGGCAGCAGTACGGCGACCGTGCCGGTGGCGGCCGCGGCGACCACGAACGCAGCCGTGGCCGGGATCATGACGCGCAGCAGCAGATCCTGTGCGGCGTCGACGTCGTCGACGAGGCGGGTCAGCAGGTCACCGCTGCGGAAGGCGGGGGTGCCCGCGGGGGCGAGCGGCACGAGCGCCTCGAACACCCGGGCGCGGAAGCCCGCGACGGCGCGCAGCACGCCGTCGTGGCCGAGGAGCCGGTCGACGTAGCGGAGCGCGCCGCGGCTGAGGGCGAGGGCCCGTACGGCGACGATCGCGACGCTCACCGCGGCGAGGGGCGGCTGTTCGGCGGCGCGGGTGATGAGCCAGGCGGCGGTGGCCATGAGCCCGACGGCGGCGAGCTCGCTGCCGGCCGCGGCGAGGGCGGCGGGCAGCAGCCTGCGCCAGTACGGCAGGAGGTGGCGCAGCAGACGGACGGTGGGCCGCCCCTGTCGCCCACTGTCGTACGAGGTCATCGGACCACCATTCTTTCCGCGGGGGCGCACTCGGGGCCGGGATCGGGATCACGGGTGCTGCCGGGTTCACGGGTGCCATCGGGTTCGCGTGCGGGATCGGGGTCACCGGCGGGGTCGGGTTCACCAGCAGGATCGGGGTCACCGGCGGGGTCGTTGATCGTGCCTGCCCGCACCGTGATGACGCGGTCCGCGTGCGGCAGCAGGCTCGTGCGGTGGGCGACCACGATCGCCGTGCGGCCGCGCATGAGGGCGACCGTGGCGCCCGTCACGGCGGCCTCGCTCTCGGGGTCGAGGTGTGCGGTCGGTTCGTCGAGCAGCAGCACGGGCGCGTCCTTGAGGAACGCACGGGCCAGCGCGATCCGTTGGCGCTGTCCCGCGGAGAGCCCCGCGCCCTGTTCGCCGAGCAGCGTGTGGTACGCGTGGGGCAGCCCCTCCACGAAGAGGTCGGCGGAGGCGGCGCGGGCCGCGTCCCGCACCTCGGCGTCGCTCGCGTCGGGGCGGCCGAGGCGGATGTTGTCCGCGACGGTCCCCGCGACGAGGTGCGGGCGCTGCGGCACCCACGCCACCTGGGTGCACCAGTCGTCGGGGGCGAGGCCGGCGAGGTCCGTGCCGTCGGCCTCGATCCGGCCCGAGAGGGGGGTGACGAAGCCGAGGAGCAGGGACAGGATCGTGGACTTGCCCGCGCCGCTCGGGCCGACCAGGGCGATGTGCTCGCCGGGGCGGATGGTCAGGGAGACGTCGCGCAGAGCGGGTTCGGCGCGGCCCGGGTAGTGGACGGTCACGCCGTGGAGGGCGAGCGACGCCGTGCGGGCGTCGGGCACCGGGGTGCGGCCCGCGTCGGCCGGGGCCGCGTCCGCGTCGTCGAGGGCGGCGAAGACCCGTTCGGCGACCGCGATGCCCTCGGAGCTGTCGTGGAAGGCGGCGCCCATGGCCCGGAGCGGCAGATAGGCCTCGGGGGCGAGGAAGAGGACGACGAGCGCCGTCTGGAGGCCGACGTCGCCGTCCAGCAGCCGCAGTCCGACCGGGACGGCGACCAGGGCGACGGAGAGGGTGGCGACGGTCTCCAGGACGAGGGAGGAGAGGAAGGCGAGGCGCAGGGTCCGCATGGTGGCACGCCGGTGCGCGTCCGCCATGTCGCGTACCACGGTGGTCTGGTGGTGCTCGCGGCCGAAGGCGCGCAGCGTCGGCAGCCCGGACACGACGTCGAGGAAGTGCCCGCCGAGCCGGGAGAGCAGCCGCCATTGGCGGGCGGTGCGTCGGGCGGTGTGCATGCCGACCAGTGCGCCGAGGACGGGGATGAGCGGCAGGGTGATGGCGATGATCAGCGCCGAGCTCCAGTCGGTCCAGCCCACCCAGGCGACGACGGTGAGGGGGACGACCGCGGCGCCCGCCATGGTGGGCAGGTAGCCGACGACGTAGGGGTCCAGCGCGTCGAGGCCGCGGGTGAGCAGGGTGGCCGTCTCCCCGTGGCGGCGGTCCGCGAGCCGCAGGGGTCCGGTCCGGTGCAGCTGTCCGGTGATCCGGTCGCGCAGGGTGGCCTTGGCATCGGCCGCGGCGCGCTGCGCGAGCGTGCCGCGGGCCCAGGTGAGCAGGGCCCGCAGCGCCATGACGGTGCCCAGTGCGGCCAGTGTGCCGGTGCGGATCCCGTGTCCGGCGAAGCCGTCCGCGAGCGCCGTCGCCAGCAGGACCGCCTGGGCGACGATGAGCCCGGCGCCCGTCAGGGCCAGTACCGAGGAGTACGTCACGTGGCGCCGCAGTGCGGGGACTTCCCGCATCAGGCGGCGTTCGACGGGCTTCATCGTGGGGTGCCTCTCGTCGCTGTCCGGGCTCAGAAGTGACTGCTGTCCGGGCTCAGAAGTAGCTGGGGTGGCGTTGGCCCGTCCGCCCCCGGAAGGCCCACCAGCTCCAGAACTGGTAGGCGAGGATCGTCGGGACCACCAGGACCCCGAAGCCGCTGAGGATCTTCAGGGTGGCGTCGTCGGTGACGGCGTGCTCGATGTCCAGGCCCGCGCCCGCGTGCGTGATCAGGAGGTACGGGTACTGGCCGGCCCCCAGGAGAAGTACGGGCAGCGCGGTCGCGGTGCAGGTCGCGGCGAACGCGAGGACGCCGTGTCCGCGGTGGAGGTGCCACCAGGCGGCGGCGACGGACGCCGCGAACAGGGCGGTGACCGCCACGGAGGCCGTCCGGTTGGTCATCGAGGCGCCCGACCCGAAGGACGTGAGGAGCAGGGCGAGGGCACCCGCCGCGGCGGCGCCGATGAGCAGCTGCGCTCCCAACCGGCTTGCTCGCGCGGCTAGTTCGGGGCCGGAGCGAAGGGCCACGAAGGCCGCTCCGTGCGCGGCGAAGAGCAGCATGGCGGTGGCACCGCAGGCCAGCACGAACGGTGTGAACACCTCGTCGGCCCCGACGTGGAAACTGTCGTCCGCGCGGCGCGGCACGCCGTTCAGCAGCAGCCCCACGACGAGCCCCCAGGACACGGCGGGAACGGCACCGCCGAAGACGATCAGGGCGTCCCACGTCCGGCGGCCGCCGGCGCTGTGGGCGCGACGGCGCAGCTGGACCGCGGCGTTCCCGACGACCAGGCCGGCGAGGATCGCCACGATCAGCGGATACATGGCAGTCAGGAGGGTGCCTTCGAGGTGCGGGAAGGCTCCGAACAGGACTCCGGCGAAGCCGACCAGCCAGACCTCGTTCCCGAGGAAGAACGGCGCGATGGCGTCGAGGGCGGCGTTGCCGCTGGTGCGCTTCTCCTCCTGACCGTCGCGGCCGAGGAAGGGGTGCAGCATCTGCGCGCCGTAGTCGTAGCCGCCGAGTACGAAGTACCCGGTGAGCAGCAGGCCCAGCAGGGCCAGCCAGACAGTCTCCAGACTCATCTCGCTCAACTTTCCGTTACATCAGGGGTGTTCGTCGCGGGGTGGGGGACGGTTCCGTCGGGCTCAGAGCACGGGCACCGGCTGCTTCTCGCCGGTGCCGCCCGGCCCCGCGGGCAGGTCGTCGGGCAGTGGCTCGTCGGCGCCGAGCTGGGTGGCGTCGGGGCCGCGGAGCGCGAACCGGGTGATCAGGGTCCAGTTCGTCACGGCCAGTGCGACGAAGATGGTGATGAACAGGGTGCAGGAGACGAGCAGCGAACTCTTCCCGACGTGGGAGAGGGCGCTGTTGACGGTCAACTCGCCGTAGATGACCCAGGGTTGACGCCCCACTTCGCGGACCACCCAGCCGCCCACGGAGGCGATGAACGGGAGCGGGACGGTGGCGACCAGGATCCAGGAGGCCCAGCGCCAGCGCATCAGCCGGTCCTTCCAGAGAAGGACGAGCGCGAGGAAGGTGATCGTGGACACCGTGTTGCCGATGAGCGTCATGGCGTCCATCGAGATCCGCATGGTGTCCTGCCAGGGCACGTAGTTGCCGGGGCCGTGGTCCCGTACGAGCTGGGCCTGCACTTCGGCGACTCCGCTGTTCTCCAGGACCGCGTCCTTCATGGGCTGGGTCCGCTCGATGATCGGTCGCTGCATCTCGCCGACGACCACGACGAAGAAGGACGCGACCGTCGACACCCACAGGCCCAGCTTCATGGAGGTGCGGAAGAGTTCGGTCTCCTTCGTGTGTCGCAGGAAGTGGTACGCGCTGATCCCGGCGATGAAGACGCCGCCCGTCGTCAGGGCGCCCAACGAGAGGTGCAGAAGCGCCACCAGGGAGCTGGAGTTGGTGAGCAACGCGCCGAAGTCGGTCAAGTAGGCCACTCCGTCGCGGACTTCGTAGCCGACCGGGTGCTGCATGAAGCCGTTGGCTATCAGGATCCAGTACCCGGAGGCATACGCGGTCAGGGCGACCAGCCAGATCAGCGTGACGTGCACGCCTCTGCGCAGGCGGCCCCAGCCGAATATCCACATGCCGAGGAAGGTGGACTCGGCGAAGAAGGCGATGAGGGTTTCGAGAGCCAGCGGTGCGCCGAAGACGTTGCCCGCGAACTTGCTGACGCCGCTCCAGCTGAGCCCGAACTGGAACTCCATGACGAGGCCGGTGACGATGCCGACCGCGTAGTTGATGACGTAGAGCTGGCCCCAGAAGCGCGTCATGCGCTCCCGGACCGCTCTCTTGGCGGGCTCATGGGTGAACGCGGCCCGGGTGTGCATGATCGCGACGATGGGGACGAGCCCCATGGTCAGGATCACGAACAGCCAGTGGATGCCGGTCGTGGCCGCGAACTGGAGTCGGGCCAGATCCGCAGCGCTCATGGTGCGACCTTCCTGGAGGAACAGTGGCCGGTGGGACGGCAGGGGGATGTGGTGGGACGGCAGAGGTAGGAGATGCAGGCGTGGGAGAAGCAGGCGTGGGAGAAGCCGACGGTTGGGAAAGCGGGCCCCCGCTTCGCGTGTGCAGGTGTCCGGCGCCGTTGCCGTTCACCCGTGCGGTGGCCTCGACGAGAACCGTAGGGAGAATTCCTTATGCATTCCAAGACCGGTTCTGCCATGTGAGGATGACCCGGAAGGCATAAGTGAAGGTGGACCATGGATCTTCTGCAGTTGCGCTACTTCCAAGCCGTCGCCCGTTTTGAGCACATGAGCCGAGCCGCCGAGGAGTTGCGCGTCGCCCAGCCCTCCCTCAGCCGCACGATCGCGCGCCTCGAGGACGACCTCGGCACGCCCCTGTTCGACCGGCAGGGCCGCCGTATCCGGCTCAACCAGTACGGCGTGGTGTTCCTGGCCCACGTGGACCGTGCGCTGAGCGAACTCGACGACGCCCGGCGGGCGTTGCAGGACGCCCGTGACACGGCGTTCGGCCGGGTGAGCGTCGCTTCCGAGACCCTCCTGACGATCACCCATCTGCTCGGCAGCTTCCGGGCCGCCTATCCCCGCGCCAACGTCCGGCTCTACCAGTCGAACGCCGAGGAGATGGACCGCCAACTCCGCGCCGGTGAGGTCGACTTCTGCGTGGCGTCACAGACGCTGTCCGGCACGAACCTCGACTCGGTCGAGCTCGCCGCCGAGGAGGTGCTCCTCGCCGTTCCGCGCGGCCATTGGCTCGACGGCCAGGACAGCGTCACGATCCGCGAGATCGCCACCGAGCCCTTCGTCACCACCCGCCCCGGCCAGTGGCAACGCGCTCTGCTCGACCGCCTGTTCGCGGCCGAAGGGCTCAAACCCATCCTGTCCTGCGAGGGCAACGAACCGGGCGCGAGCCAGAACATGATCAGCGCGGGCCTCGGCATCGGCCTGATCCCGGCGATGTCCCGGCAGGCGGGCACGGAGTCCCAGGTGCCGGTGGCCTGGGTGCACGTGAACGCCCCCGACTGCCACCGGGTGCTCACCCTGGCGTGGAACCGCGACGCCTATCTCTCCGACGCGGCCCTGAAGTTCAGGGAGTTCACCACCAGCAGGCCCTTCATGACGCACCGGCTGCCCGACCCGCGCCGCGCACTCAAGCGTCGCGCCTGAGAGTCGCGGCGGACCCTGGCCCGGCCGGAATCGGTTTGGTACGCTCCCCCCGCTGCCACAGCCCTGGCCCAGGACGTCGCGTGTCCCGACGGCCGGCATGTGGAGGCGGATCGGCAGGGGTGTCGCGTTCCCCCACCGACTGCCGCTCCGCCCTCTTCGCCCTTTCGTCTTCCACCCGCAAGGCATTCCGCATCACTGCCCGCCTCGGGCGCGCCCGGATGCCGACAAGGAGTTCCGTCATGCCCAAGATCACGTATGTCAACGTCGACGGCGACCAGACCTCGGTCGACGTCCCGGCCGGCACCAGCGTCATGCGCGGCGCCGTCTTCAACGACATCGACGGAATCGTCGCCCAGTGCGGCGGCAACATGCAGTGCGCCACCTGCCACGTCTACGTGGACGAGTCCACGCTCGACAAGCTGGACCCGCCGCAGGAGCAGGAGGACGAGATGCTCGGTTTCACCGCGTGCCCGCGCCGGCCCAACAGCCGGCTGAGCTGCCAGCTCAAGTCGAGCGACGCCCTCGACGGCCTCATCGTCCACACCCCCGAACGGCAGAACTGATGGCGGGCGGCGCACCCCCCGAGTCGGTCGTCGTGGTGGGGGCCGGGCAGGGCGGCTACCAGACCGCGGCCTCCCTGCGCGAGCACGGCTACCGGGGAGGCATCACCCTCATCAGCGCCGAGGACGCCCTCCCCTACGAACGTCCGCCGCTGACCAAGGCCTACCTCAAGGGCGAGGCGGACGAGGCCATGCTGTGGCTGCGCCCCGCGACGTACTACGTACGCCAGTCGATCGACCTGGTCTCCGGCACCGTCACGGAGATCGACCCGGCCGCACGCTCGGTACGGCTGTCCGACGGCTCCACGTACGACTACGGGCACCTCGTCCTCGCCACCGGCGCCACGCCCCGGACGCTCGACGTGCCGGGCGCGGAGCTGCGCGGCGTCCACACCCTGCGCACCGCGCAGGACGCCGCCGCGCTGCAGTCGTCGCTGGCCGGGGCGCGGCGCGTCGTGGTGGTGGGGGCGGGCTTCATCGGTCTGGAGTTCGCCGCCGTGGCACGGGAGGCGGGTGTCCGGGTGACGGTGGTCGAGACGCTCGACCGCCCGCTCGCCCGGGCCGTCTCGGCGTACACCGCCGCGCACTTCACCCGGCTGCACCGGCGGCACGGCACGGAGTTGCTGTTCGGGCAGAGCGTCAAGTCCTTGCAGGGCGACAGCCGTTCCCATGTCAAGGCGGTGGAGCTCGCCGACGGCAGCAGGCTCCCCGCGGACCTCGTCCTGATCGGTGTCGGTGTCACCCCGCGCACGGAGCTGGCCGCCGCGGCCGGGCTTCCGGTGCACGGCGGGATCGCCGTCGACTCCCGGCTGCGGACCGCCGATCCGCACATCTCCGCCATCGGTGACTGTGCGGCGTTCCCGCAGGTGCGGTCCGGCAGCAGGCTGCGGCTCGAATGCGTCCAGAACGCCGTCGGGCACGGCAGGTCGGTCGCCGAACGGCTCGCGGGGACGTCCCGTGCGTACGACGAACTGCCCTGGTTCTGGAGCGATCAGTTCTCCACGACCGTGCAGATCGCCGGTTTCGACGAGGGGCACGACAGCGAAGTGGTGCTCGGCACCGACCCGGACGCCTTCTCCGTACTCCTCTTCCGCGGGGACGATCTGCAGGCGGTCGAGTCCGTCAACCGGCCCGGGGACCATGCCGCGGCCCGCCGTCTCCTGACGCAGGGCACGGCCCCGACGCCCGAGGAGGCCTCGGCACCGGGATTCGGCCTCAAGTAGGGCCTGTGGCGGAAGTCCCGCCCTGCCCCGCCGCGCAACCCCCGAAGCGCCGTCGCACCCCACGCCCGGCGTCATTCCAGCGGGATTCAGTCCCGATCTGAGACCGATCGCGCATCGTAGGCATCGTTCCGCACCGCATCCCGTGAACCGCCGGGCCGGCGTCCTCCCCCGAGCGCCGGCCCGGCACCTCGACAGTGGAGAACTGATGCACAACTACGTAGTGGTCGACGCCTTCGCCCGAGAACCTCTCACCGGCAACCCCGTCGCGGTGTTCTTCGACGCCGACGACCTCAGCGCCGAGCAGATGCAGCGCATCGCGCGGGAGATGAACCTCTCGGAGACCACGTTCGTCCTCGGACCCGAGCAGGGCGGCGACGTACACGTGCGGATCTTCACGCCGGTCAACGAACTCCCGTTCGCCGGGCACCCGTTGCTGGGCACCGCCATCGCGCTGGGGAGGCGCACCGACGCGGACCAGCTGCGGATCGAGACCGCCATGGGGGTGATCCCCTTCGAGCTGCGGCGCGTGGGCGGGAAGGTCGTCTCGACGAGCATGCGCCAGCCGGTGCCCGTGTGGGAGCCCTTCGACCGTGCCGACGAGCTCCTCGAGGCTTTGGGCGTCCGCGAGTCGACGCTGCCGGTGGAGATCTACCGCAACGGACCGCGGCACGTCCTGGTCGGCTTCGAGAGCTTCGAGGCCCTGTCGAAGGTGGACCCCGACCACCGCGCGCTCGCGAGCTTCCCCGACATGGCGACGAACTGCATCGCCGGTTCCGGGACCGTCTGGCGCAACCGCATGTTCTCGCCCGCGTACGGAGTCGTGGAGGACGCCGCCACCGGTTCTGTCGCGGGACCCATCGCCATCCACATCGCCCGGCACGGCCTCGCCTCGTACGGGCAGCTCATCGAGATCACCCAGGGCATCGAGATCGGCCGCCCCTCCCCCATGAGCGCGCTGGTCCAGGGCGACGGCGAGCGCGTCGATTCCGTCGACGTGTCGGGCCACGGCGTCGTCACGCTCGAAGGCATGATCCATGTCTGATGTCCGGCACGGCGCGCTCCGCTCCTGAACCGGACCTCGAAGCTGCCGCCCTCCCCCGGCGCGCACCGCGCCCCGGGGCCCCACACCGGCACCGCCGGGCGCGCTCTGTCCAACTGCCCAAGGAATCCACCGCCCTGGTGCGCACTCCGGCAGGCTGAAGCTCCGTCGGGCCGAGACCCGGCCGCCACGGTCCGCGCCGTCCGGCGACGGACCTCCCCTCACGTCGCGTCCGAGGAGTCTGCATGCCCCAACAGCAGTCGGATCAACCACGCACGGAAACCGTCACCGGGCCCCTCATCCACGGCGTGCACACGTCGGTGGCCGCTTTCCTCGGGGACGCCCCGGGTCTGCCGGGCAAGCCGGCCTTCGTCCGGCATCCGCTGGAGTTCCTCGAGGCGTTCTCCCTGCGTCCAGACGTCGGGAACGCGGGAACCGCCGGGGACGCGCCGTCCTTCGTGCACGACGCCGTGCTCGGCCACTTCCGCAACGGGGGTGGCGGCGCGTGGGTCCTGGGAACGGGGCCCGACGCGACGGGCGTCGGCGGGGAGCGGGACCGAGTCGCCGCCTACCGCACCGCTCTCGCCAGGCTGGAGCGCCTGCCCGAGATCAGCCTCGTGGTGGCGCCCGATCTGTGGCGGGTGGCAAAGGACGCGGAGCTCGTCGCGCGGGAGATCGCCGCGCACTGCGGCCGCACCGGGCACCGGGTCGCCCTGCTCCACACCCGGCAGGGGCTCGCCCCCGCCGACGTGCGCGCCAGGCCGTTCGGGCTCGCCGAGCCGGACGCCCGGTACGTCGCCGTCCACTATCCGTGGGTCACGGTGACCGAGGTCGGCGGGCACGAACGGGTGGTGCCGCCGTCGGGACACGTCTCGGGGATGTACTGCCGCACCGACGCGGAGCACGGGGTCCGGACGCCGCCGACGGGCACGCTGGTGGGAGTGGTGCGGCAGGAGCGTGAACTGACCGAGGACGAGGAGGAGTCGGTCAGCCGTCTCGGGGTGAACTGCCTGCGGCTCGTCAAGGGGCGGGGTGTCCGGGCACTGAGCGCGCACACGCTGTCCGCTGATGCCGCGTGGGCGGACGTCGGGGTGTGCCGCCTGGTGAACTTCACCCGGGCCTCGCTCGAACGGGGCGCCCCCTGGGCGGCGTTCGAGTCGAACACCGCCCGGCTGCGGGCGTTGATACAGCAGGCCGCCACGACCTTCCTCAAGGGGCTGTGGCGCCAGGGGGTGCTGCCCGGCGGCTCCGCCGACGAGGCGTTCGAGGTCGTCTGCGACGACACCAACAACACCCCCGAGGACGTGGCGCGGGGCCGCGTGAATCTCGACGTCGCGCTCGCCGCCCTGCGTCCTGCCGCGTTCGTGACGTTCCGCGTCCGGCGCGACATCGGCCACAGTGCCGCCATCTGACCGGGACGGCCCGCCGGGCCGTCCAGTGACAACAAGGAGACACATCCATGGAGATTCACTCATGCTCGGGACACCACGGAGCAGAGATACCTGATGCCACCGGCTCACTGCTCTGCGACGCCTGCGTGGGAAGGCTGGAGCGGGATCTGCGCGCGCTCCCCGGCCTCCATCAGGAAGGCCTGCACCACGTGATGGCCACGTCCCGGCGGCGCAACCCGACCAGGGTGTCGGGGAGCCGGAGGCGGGACCACCTGAACGTCTCCGCGCTCGACGCCCGGAGCAACATCGTCGCCATTCTGGAATCGTGGGCGAGTTACGTGGCGGATGAACTCGGGACCACGGTCCCGAGCCGTTCCGTACCGCACCTGACGTGCTTCCTCCTGCTCCACCTGGAGTGGCTGACGGCCCAGCCGCCGGCCGAGGACTTCGCGGCGGAGATCCAGGGGCTGCAGACCGAACTGCTCCGCGTCATCGACTCCGACCAGACGGAGCGGACGCCGCTCACCAGCCAGTGCGTGGTGGACAGGTGCCCGGGCACGATCGACGCGTCGCCGCGGAGTTCCGGTGCCGCGGACCGGGACAGCAGCATCAGCTGCTCGTCGGGGCATTCGTGGGAGGTGCGGGAGTGGCTCGTCCTGCGGCACCTCATCGACCGGCAGCGCAAGGAAGCCGCGTGACCGGCGCCGTCCCGCGCGGATAGCGGCGGGGAAGGCTTCGCGGGACGCTCGGCCTGCTCAGCGGGAGAGAGCAGGGTGGGGCGCGACGGAGCCGACGGCGGAGGCGGCCGTGGCACGCGGGTGCGTGTCACGGCCGCCTCCGTCCGCCGCGGCGGCGCGGGCGACGGTCACGTGGCTACCGTCGTTCGTAGATCCGCTTGTGGCCGCGGAGTCCGGCGAGACGGAACTGCCCGCCGCTCTGCACGGGCGTCGGGTGGTCCCCGCCGTCGGTCGGGAACGACCGCTCGTGCAGCTCCCGGTAGCCCGCGTAGTCGAGGACCGTGCGGCGCGCGATGGCCTCCCGGTGCTCGGCGGTGCGCAGCCTGTCGCGGTAGCCGGCGACGACCTGGCCCGCGAAGAACTCCGCGACGCTGCCCGAGCCGTAGCTCAGGAAGCCGATGGAGCGGCCCGTGAGGTCGTCGGCCTGGTCCAGGAGCGCGGCGAGGCCGAGGTACACGGACGCCGTGTAGCTGTTGCCGATGACCCGGTTGTACGCCGTCGTCTGCCCGAGCGCCTGCTCGATGGCGTCCTTGTCGGTGTCGTGGCCGCAGTAGTTGAGCAGGTGGCGGTGGGCCTTGTACGCCATCTTGGTGAAGGGCTGGTGGTAGCAGAACGCGGCGAACTCGTCGAGCGCGTGCCCGCCCTGCTCCGAGTAGTCCTTCCAGCAGCCCTCGACGGCCTGGAGGTAGGCGGAGATCGACTCCTGCCCGTCGACGAGCGCGGCGTCCCGGTAGTTGGGCCGCCAGAAGTCCATCACGTCCGCGGTGAAGAGACCGGACGGGCCGTCGAACCTGATGAGCTGCGGGTCCGCGCCGACGAGCATCGCGACGGCGGCCGCACCCTGCGTGGCCTCGCCAGGGCTGTCCAGCTCGTACTTGGACACGTCGCTGGCGATCACGAGGACCTGCTGCGAGGGGTCGCGCGCCACCAGGCCCAGCGCGAACTGGAGCCCGGCGGTCGCCCCGTAGCAGGCCTGCTTCAGCTCCACCACGCGGGCCTGGGAGGGCAGCCCGAGCAGCGAATGGACGTACACGCCGCCCGACTTGGCCTGGTCGATGGACGACTCCGTGGCGAAGACGACCGTGCGGATCCGGTCGCCGCCGTGCCGCTCCACGATCGGGGCGGCCGCGGCGGCGCCCAGCGTGACGATGTCCTCGTCGGCCGCCGGCACGCTCATCGACTCCTGGCCGATGCCGATGTGGTACTTGCCGATCTCCGTGCCGTTGTGCTCGGCGAGCGCCGTGTGCGGCAGCACGAACTCGGACGTCGCGAACGACAGGTCGTGAATCCCTATGCCTGAGTCACTGGTCATGCCTCACACACCCACCTTTTCCGACTTGTCGCCGCGCTCCAACTGGACGTGCGCACGCATCAGTTCACCGGGGTTCGTCTGGGCGGCGAGGAGCGAGAGCTCGCCGCACAGGACCGTCGCCGCCCCGATCACCGCGAGGCGGCGGGCGTTCTCGCCGGGCTCGCGGTCGACCCGGCAGCCGAGCCGGGCGAGGTTGGTCTCCACGAACTCGATGCCCTTGCCGTTGCCGACCGTGCCGACGATCAGGTTCGGCAGGGTGCAGGCGAAGTAGAGGTCGCCGTCGCGGTCCTCGGCCATGGTGACGCCCTGCGAGCCCTCGACGATGTTGGCCGCGTCCTGGCCGGTGGCGAGGTAGAAGCCGAGCAGCATGTTGGCGTAGTGCGCGTTCGCCGAGCGGATGCCGCCGGCGAGCAGGGTGCCGAGCATGTTCTTGCGGATGTTCAGCTGGACGACCTTCGCGGCCGTCGTGTGCAGGACGTCGGTGACGACGTCGCGCGGGATCAGGAGCTCCGTGACCACGTTCTTGCCGCGGCCGAGGATGCCGTTGATCGCGGTGGCCTTCTTGTCCGTGCAGTAGTTGCCGGAGATGGAGCCGTAGGAGATGCCCGGGATGGTGTCGAGCAGGTGCTTCAGGAGCGCGTCGGACGCGAGCGTCGCCATGTTGTGCCCGGACGCGTCACCGGTGGTGAACTCGAACCGGATGAACAGCAGGTTGGCGTTGATCTCGTGTCGGATGTCGATCAGGTGCGCGAACCGGCTGCAGCCGCGCACCACTTCGCGCAGCTCGTCGATCCGTGCCTCGATGGCCCGTGCGGCGACGTACGCGGTCTGCGCGTCGGTCGCCTCCACGAGCACCGAGCGGGTCATCCGCTCGTCGACGAGGGTGGCGACGATGCCGTCCTCGGCGAGCATGGAGACCTTCGCGCCGCGGCCCACGGAGGGCCACAACGGCGTCTCGTAGGTGGCGAGCGGAACCTGGGTCTCGACGTTGGCGACGTTCCCGGTGATGCGCAGGGGGCCCACCCACCGCATCGGAACGCCGGCAATCGCGTGTGTCTCGGTCATCGGGTGCTTCCCGTCAGTTGGTGGGCGGCTTCGGCGGAGCGGGAACGCTGCGCGAACGGCCCGGTCTCGATGCCTCGGTCGGCGCAGAAGGAACGGAGTTCGCCGTGGATCAGCAGGTCACAGCGTGTGAGGTCGGCGGGGGTGCGCGCGCCGAGCATGGTCTGGAGGGCGGCGAGCTGGTCGAGCCACGTCGAGATCTGCGCGATCAGCGCGGCGACGCCCTCGTCCTTGAGGGTGCGCAGGAATCCGCCGGAGGCGCCGACGGCGGACGCGCCGAGTGCCAGCGCACGGGCGACGTCGAGCGCGTGGCGCACACCGCCGGAGGCGAGCACGGGGATGCCGACGTCCTGCGTGTCGAGGAGGCAGGCCGCGGTGGACTGCCCCCAGCCGTGCAGGAACGCGTACTCGCCGAGTGCGCGCCGGCCGTTCTCGATGCGGGCGAAGTCCGTGCCGCCGCGGCCGCCGAGGTCGGCGACCTGGACGCCGAGGCTCTCGATGAGCAGGACGGTCTCCCGGCTGAGGCCGTTGCCGACCTCCTTGACGATCACGGGCACCTCGACGGCCGCCGCGATCTTCTCGATCTGCGGGACCCAGGAGGAGAACGACCGGTCGCCCTCGGGCATCGGTGTTTCCTGCGCGGTGTTGATGTGGATCTGCAGGGCGTCGGCCTCCACGAGGTCGATGGCGCGCTGCACCCGGTCGACCGAGGCCGTCGCGTTGACGTTGGCCAGCACGAACCCGTCGGGGTTCTCCTTGCGCAGCACGCTGAACGTGTCGGCGCAGGACGGGTCCTTGAAGTACGCGCTCATGGACCCGGAGGCGACGGCGACGCCGGTCTCGCGGGCGGCGATGGCCAGGTCGCGGTTGATGACGCCGGTGCCGGCGCTGCCGCCGGTCATCGCGTTGATGTAGAGGGGTACGGGCCAGGAGATGCCGGCGAAGGTCGTGGCCAGGGACACGTCCGGCCGGTCGATGCCGGCCAGGGCGTGGTGGACGAACGACACCTCGTCGAACTGGTTGTGTCCGCTGAGCTGACGCTGGTGCTCGACAGCGAGCCGGACGTGGTCGTCCTTGCGTTGAGAGATCATTCTGCGTTCCCTTCCATGGCGGGACGGATCGGCAAGGGCCGCACGCCCGCCGTGGTCCACCGTTTCCGTACGTGGGCGATGTCCTGGGCCGCCTCGGCGTCGAGCAGCGCTATGCCGCAGTCGCCGCCGCCCGCTCCCGAGGGTTTCGCGGCGCCGCCGACGGCTTCGGCGGCCTCGCACAGTGCGGTCAGCCGTGGCGTGAAGATGCCGAGCCCGACCTCCTCGTCGATGCGGGCCAGCTCGTGCCGGGCGCGCCGGATCTGCCGCAGCAGGCCTTCGCCGTCGCCGCCCTCCAGCGCGTCGACCGCTGCCCGTACGAAGTCGTTGCTGGTCTCGACGAACGTCCGGTGCGAGGTGCTGCCCCGCCAGGTCCGCCGGTCGAGGCCGGAGACGAGGGACGAGGTGGAGGCGGGTGTCCCCGTCCAGCCGACTTCGAGGGCGAGGCCCGCGGGCCGGGGCAGTGCGCGCACGTCGTGGCCGGGCCAGGGCACGCGCAGGGCCTCCTCGATGCCCGCTCCGCGGGCCAGGTCGAGGACGGCGGCCCGGTCGGGTGCCCGGTAGGCGATCCAGCCGCCCCAGGTGCCGGCGGCGAGGTCGCCGCCGGAGGCCTTGGGTTCGAGGCCCGCCGTGGCGATCATCGCCAGCCGGAAGCGGGCGTCGCGCGTCAGGTGGAGGCCGCAGTGGGCCGCCACGGCGGCGACGGTCGCCACGACGACCGCGCCGCTGGACCCGAACCCGAACTTGGTTCCGTTGTCGTGCAGTTCGCTGCTGACGGACACGTCGAGCGCGGGTGCGGGCAGGCCTCGTTCGGCGAGCAGCAGGCCGACGGTCTCGACGGCCGCCGCCACGTGGGCGAAACCCTCGTGGAGCAGCTGCTCGTCGCGCGGTCGGGCCCCGCCGAGCCGCCCGTCGCGCCATCGGCAGTGCGCCGTGTGCGGGGTGAGATCGGAGGAGAGTACGACGACGACGCCTGCGGAGCCGGCGGGGTCTTCGGGGTCGGACACGGTGACGGTGACGTACCGGTCGACGGCGATCAGGATCGCCGGGTTGCCCGGCTCCACGACCGCGTACTCGCCGGCGACGAACAGTTTGCCCGGCGCGCGCCGGACGACCGTGGGCCGTCGGGTCACCGCCCTTCCCCGGTCAGCAGCCGGGCTCCGGGGCCGGGTCGGGCGATGTGGATGGCGCCGCCCTGCGCGGCGCCGCGCACGACTCCGGCCACCCGGTCGGCGTCCGCGTTGCGGCAGAGCACCTTCACGTTGGGCCCGGCGTCCATGGTGGCGTAGGCGAGGACACCGTCCTTCCTGAGCCGCAGCACGCTGTCGAGGACGGTGAGCGAGGCGGGCGACATGTAGCGCACGGCGGGGCGGGCGGCGAGCATCGTGGCGTGCATGCCGAGGGCGTTGCGTTCCGCGATCTCGCCGACCTCCTCGAGGTCGCCGCGGCCGAGGGCCCGGCGCATGTCCACGAGGTCGTCCTTGCTGGAGACGGCCCACGGCTCGAAGAGCGGCGAGGTGTCGACGGTCCTGCGCATGGCCGCTCTGCTGGACACGTCCTTGGGTCCGGCGTTGACGACGGCGACGACCAGGGCGGGGTCGAGGGGCCCGGCGGGGACCGGCTCGGCGTACGAGCTGAGGTCCGCCTCCTCCTCGGAGCCCTCGTGGTGTCCGGCGTGCCAGACCACGAAGTCGCCGAAGAGGGAACGGGACGCCGACCCCGATCCGCGCCGGGCCAGCCGGGACAGGGCGGTGGCGTCGAGGTCGAGGCCGTACGCGGCGGCCGCGGCGACGGCGAGGGCGGCGAAGCCGCTCGCGGAGGACGCGAGGCCCGCCCCGGTGGGGACGGTGTTCTCGGTGTCGACGACGGCGCGGTCGGCGACTCCGGCGCGCTCGCGCACCAGGTCGAGGAAGGCGACGATGCGCCGCCGCGCCTCCCCTTCCGCGGGTGCGCCGCCGAGCGTCACTTCGTCGTGGTCCGCCTCGGGCGCACGGCGGACGTCGGTGGTGGTCGGGAAGATGTCCAGGGTCATCGAGAGGCTGTCGGTGCGCGGCAGGATGAGCCGCTCGTCGCGCTTGCCCCAGTACTTGATGAGCGCGATGTTCGGGTGCGCCACCGCGGTCGCGGTGCCCCCCGTCGCTCGCGGTGCGGTACGTACCGCGGTGATCTGCTGTTCAGTGCTCACGTCCGGCGCTCCCCCTCAGCGGTACGACTCCGTGCAAATGGAAAAGGCTTGTGGAGAAGCAGGTCTCTGCTTCTCCACAAGCCGTTGATCTCGGTATTGCCGCCCTGGCGGGCGGCGTGTCAGGACTCGGAATGGAGCAGTCCCTCGACGGTCGACTGCCACTGGTAATACGACGCGACCTTGTGGTATTCGCCTTTGGGTGTCGACGCGATGCCGTACACGAAATTGTGCCCCTCCGTGCTGTACGGGGCGTTCTCGAGGAGCCGGTCGAATACCGGCGTCATCTCGACCGCGAGGCCGCGCGGCTCGGGCGTCATGGCGGCATAACTGACCCGCTGGATCTTCGGTGAATCCCAACTCATGGTGGTGTAGATGGAGAACGACCGCTCGCAGAGCTTCAGCAATTCCTCGCTCGGCTCCGGCAGTCCGAGTTCGGCCAGGATCGCCCGGACGCCCTGCGCCTCGAAGCAGCCGGCCGGCACCTCTCGGCCGCCGCCCGCGCCGAAGTACAGGTTGGTGGTGCGGTTCCCGTAGTCGATCCCGACCGTGGCCACGATGTCGTCGAGGCCGTACTTCCTGAAGAAGTCGCGGTTGGCGGCCACGGCGGCCGGAATCGAGGGAAGTTCGATGAGCTGGTCGATCGTCAGCAGGTGGGACGCGCTGGGAAAGGACCAGGTCTTCGCGAAACCACCGACGACACCGAAGTCGACGCCGCAACTCTCGATGGGGAGGTTCTGGTGGACCTCCTTCAGGAGGCTGCCGGCCGGGTGGTCCGTCTTCGGGGTGAGGCCGTGCTCCAGGGCTCGGGCATACGGGTCGAGGCCCTTCGGCAGCATGGTGAAACGACAGTCCAGTTCGTCCGTGCTTCTTCCCGTCGCCGCCCGGAAGGAGATGACGGCCTGACCGAAAACGTCCTGGAATGCATTCAGGATGGGCCAGACCTTGTCGTGCGAAGCGGTAACATCCACCACCTGAGCCGTTTTCTCGATGATCGAGTACAGCTCTGCCAAGTCGGTGGTTCCTGACATTATTCCTCCACTTGTCGATCTGGGCGTCCGTCGATCGCCGGGGCCGCATCGCGACATGAGGTCGCCGGTCCCACGCGGTCCGCGAAAGGCGCGGCAAAGGGAGGGGACCGTCATGGGCAACGGGATGTGAAAGGGAGTCGGTACTGCGCCGAGTGCGGACTCGGCCTCGCCTGGACGAACCGGCGGCTACGACACTCGACTCGCGGCCTCAGAACAGATTTTGGGCAGAGTCGGCGCGCTGAAATAGTGACACGGGTGGCGCCTTCGAGCCAAGGGCCCCCCGAAGTGACCCGGGTCACACGCTCGTGAAGTGGCGCCGGGCCCAAGACAGTTGGCGGGACCCGGCGCCTTCGGCACGGCTCACACGTACTGGCAGATCCCCCGCCGCAGGAACGACCCGTGCCCCGAACGCCCCGCGTACGTACGGTTGTCGATCACGGGGACGCCCCGCGACAGCACGGTCTCCACGCGTCCAGTCACCCGCTTGCCCTCGTACGCCGAGTAGTCCACGTTCATGTGGTGGGTCCGCGCCGACATGACCTGTTCGGCGTGCGGGTCGTAGATGACGATGTCGGCGTCGGCGCCCGGCGCGATCGTGCCCTTCTTCGGGTACAGGCCGAACATCCTGGCCGGGGTCGCGCAGGCCACCTCGATCCAGCGGCGCCGGCTGATGTGCCCGTCGACGACGGCCTGGTGCAGCAGGTCCATGCGGTTCTCGACGCCCGGCATACCGTTCGGGATCTTCGAGAAGTCCTCGCGGCCCATCTCCTTCTGCCCCTTGAAGCAGAACGGGCAGTGGTCCGTGGAGACCACCTGGAGGTCGTTCGTGCGCAGCCCGCGCCAGAGGACCGCCTGGTGCTCCTTGGGGCGCAGCGGGGTCGAGCAGACGTACTTCGCGCCCTCGAAGTCCGGCTCCGCGAGGTTGTCGGTCGACAGGAAGAGGTACTGCGGGCACGTCTCGCCGAAGACGGGCAGTCCGTCGTCGCGTGCCCGGGTCAGCTCGGCGACGGCCTCCTGCGCCGACACGTGCACCACGTACAGCGGGGCGCCCGCCACCTGGCTGAGCCGGATGACCCGGTGCGTGGCCTCGGCCTCCAGGAGCGCCTTGCGGACCTCTCCGTGGTAGCGAGGGTCCCGTTCGCCGCGCGCCAGCGCCTGCTCCACCAGGACGTCGATGGCCAGGCCGTTCTCCGCGTGCGCCATCACGAGGCCGCCGTTCGCGCCGGCGCGCTGCATCGCCCGGAGGATCTGTCCGTCGTCGGAGAAGAAGACGCCGGGGTATGCGGTGAACAGCTTGAACGAGGTCACCCCGGAGGAGACGAGGGTGTCCATCTCCTTGAGCGAGGACTCGTTCACGTCGGACATGATCATGTGGAAGCCGTAGTCGATCGCGCACCGCCCGGCCGCCTTCTCGTGCCACGCGTCGAGGCCCTCCGCGAGCGTGCCGCCCTTGGGCTGGATCGCGAAGTCGACGATGGTGGTCGTGCCGCCCCAGGCCGCGGCGCGGGTGCCGGTCTCGAAGGTGTCGGCGGCGAGGGTGCCGCCGAACGGCATCTCCATGTGCGTGTGCGCGTCGACGCCGCCCGGGATGACGTACTTCCCGGACGCGTCGATCACGTGGTCGGCCGTCCAGCCGTGGCTGTCGCGGGTGGCGAGCGCGGCGACGCGGCCGTCCTCCACCAGGACGTCGACGGGCAGTTCGTCGGAGGCCGTGATGACCAGGCCGCCGGTGATCAGAGTGCGGGTACTCATGTGGTGCGCTCCCTTTCCTGCGGTCCTGTACGGGACCGGACCGGCCGTCCCTCTCGTGCGTGAACTAGGCGCTGCGCAGGGCCCGTTCGAGGATGGCCGCGCCCTCCTCCGCCTCCGCCACGGTCAGCGACAGCGGCGGGGCCACGCGCAGCACGCTGGTGTCGTGCCCGCCGCCCTTGCCGATGAGCAGTCCGCCCTCGCGGGCCGCTTCGAGGACGGCCGCGGCCGCCTGCGGGTTCGGCCCGCCCGTGTCGGGCTCGACCAGCTCGACGCCGATCATCAGGCCGCGGCCGCGCACCTCGCGCACGACGGGCAGTTGGGCGCAGATCGCGCGCAGCCGCTCGATGAGGAGCCCGCCGACGCGCCGCGCGTTGCCCTGGAGGTCGTGCTCCAGGAGGTACGCGAGGTTGGCGAGGCCGGCCGCCATGGTGACCGGGGAGCCGCCGAACGTCGAGATGGAGTTGGCGTCGAGGGAGTTCATGACGTCGGCGCGGGCCACGACGCCGCCGACCGACATCCCGTTGCCGATGCCCTTGGCGAACGTGAGGATGTCCGGCGGCCCGTTCTCGGCGTGGGCCTGCCAGCCCCAGAAGTGGTCGCCGGTGCGGCCCCAGCCGGTCTGCACCTCGTCGGCGATCCACAGGATGCCGTGCTCGTCCAGGACTTCCTTGAACGCGGCGTACAGACCGTCGGGCGGCGAGGTGAAGCCGCCGACGCCCTGGACGGGCTCGGCGATGAGCGCGGCCACTCCCCCGCGGCCCTGCCCGAGCATGTCCCGCAGGTCGGCGACGCAGGCCGCGGTGAACTCGGCGTCGCTCAGCGCGGCGTACGGACCGCGGGTGCGGACGCCCCCGTGGACGTACAGCGTCTGGAGCGGCGAGAGGCTGGTCGGCGACCAGGACTGGTTGCCGGTGATGCCGACGGTCGTGAAGGACCGGCCGTGGTAGCTGTTGCGCATCGCCAGGATCTGGTTGGAGCGGCGGTGCGCGGTGGCGAGCAGGAGAGCCGCGTCGTTGGCCTCGGTGCCGGAGGTGGTGAAGAAGACGCGGGCGTCGGGGATGCCGGACAACGCCGCGATGCGCTCGGCGAGTTCGACCATCGGGCGGTTGAGGTAGAGCGTCGAGGAGTGGATGATCCGCCCGGCCTGCTCGCTCACCGCCTTGGTGACCTCGGGCAGGGCGTGGGCCGTCATGGTGGTGAGGATGCCGCCGAAGAAGTCGAGGTACTTCCTGCCGTCGGCGCCCCAGACGTGGCGTCCCTCGCCGTGGGTGAGCTCCATGGGCCGTTCGTAGTAGAGCGCGAGCCAGTCGGGCAGCACGGCCCGGTGGCGGTCGTACAGATCGGTCACGGCTGCACCAGCCCTTCGTAGGCGTCGGGACGGCGGTCGCGGTAGAACGCCCACTGCTGGCGTACTTCCTCGATGAGGCCGAAGTCGAGGTCCCTGACGACGAGTTCCTCGGATTTGTCGCTCGCGGGCTCGCCCACGAACTGGCCGCGCGGGTCGACGAAGTACGAGGTTCCGTAGAAGTCGTTGTCGCCGTACTCCTCCTGGCCGACGCGGTTGATCGCGGCGATGAAGTACTCGTTGGCGACGGCGGCCGCGGGCTGTTCGAGCTGCCAGAGGTAGGCGGAGAGGCCGCGGGAGGTGGCGGAGGGGTTGTAGACGATCTGGGCGCCGTTCAGGCCCAACTGGCGCCAGCCCTCGGGGAAGTGGCGGTCGTAGCAGATGTAGACGCCGACCTTGCCGACCGCGGTGTCGAAGACGGGCCAGCCCAGGTTCCCCGGCTTGAAGTAGTACTTCTCCCAGAACCCCTTGACCTGGGGGATGTGGTGCTTGCGGTACTTGCCCAGATAGCTGCCGTCGGCGTCGATGACGGCTGCGGTGTTGAAGTAGAAGCCGGACTGCTCGACCTCGAAGACGGGGACGACGATCACCATGCCGGTCTCGCGCGCGAGTTCCTTCATACGCGTGACGGTGGGGCCGTCGGGCACGGGCTCGGCCCAGCGGTAGTGCTCGGCCTCCTGCACCTGGCAGAAGTAGGGGGCGTTGAAGACTTCCTGGAAGCCGATCACCTTCGCGCCCTGCCGGGCCGCCTCGCGGGCGTGTTCCTCGTGCTTGGCGATCATGGATTCGGTGTCGCCTGTCCAGGTCGCCTGGACCAGTGCGGCGCGTACGACGTTGGCCATGAGCTGCTCCTTCACATGCCCTTGAGAGGACGTCAGAGAGCCTCTACGCACGTAGATCTGCTGCGTGGATCAGAGAAACGTAAGCCTCCGCCGAGGGGCTGAGCAAGACCATCGCCGTCAACCGACACGGACGATCATGTTTCGCACCCGAGCGGGCGACGCCCGCTCCCGGTCAGGCGCTGAATCCGGCCACGCGCAGGGCGTGCACCAGATCCCAGTGGTGCTCCTCGGAGACTCCCCGTGCCGCCTCCAGGAGCAGGGGTATGAGCCGGTGCGGGTTGGTGTGCGCGCAGCGGGCCACGTCCTCGGGGGTCCGCACGCGAAGGTAGGAGTCGAGGAGGGCGCGGGCCTCGCGCTCCCGGTCCGCGTCGAGCAGCGCGACGATCGCCTCGGCGATCTCCGGTGCGGGGCGCGCGACCCCCTGCCGCAGCAGCTTCCTGCAGTCGTCGGCGCGGCCGGTCCCCGCCAGCGCGTCCGCCAGGGCGACGAGCCGGTCCGGCGGCAGCGACGCGGCCTCCCACAGCAGCGTCGCCCAGTCGGCGGCGAGGCCCGCGCGGTGCAGCTCGGCGGCGAACGCGGGCAGCCGGTCCGCGGGCCAGCCCGCGGCCTCCACGAGCACGCCGTGCGCCTCGCCGCTGCGGCCCTCGCCACGCAGCTTGATGAGCTCCCGCACGGCGTCGGACACCGGTTCGGGTTCGATCCCGGGCTCCGCGCCGTAGAGGGTCTCCGCGGCGGGCGCGGGGTCCTGGCGGGGTACGTGGGGTCCGTCGCCCGGGAACGGGCCGAGGTCCGGGTCAGGGTGCGGATGCAGGCCGGCGCCCGGCCCCCGTCTCGCGGACGCGTCCGGGAACACCCCGAACCCGTCGCCCGACGGCGCCGTACCCAGATCGACCCACGACGGACGTTCCGCGTCGGCGAGGCGGTCCATCCGCTCCCGGATCTCGGCGCAGCGGGCCGTCGCGCGGTCGTGGTCGTCGCGGACCCAGGCGAGGTCCAGGTTGATGCGGTCGATGTCGTCCTGGTCGACCGCCGTGCCCAGCTGTCGCGTCAGGTCGGCCTGCCGTTCCAGGGCGATCCGCTGCTCCGTGAGCATCATGTCGAGCCGGTCGCCGAGGAGCTCACGGCCGCCGGGCCGGGCGTCGTATGCGGCGACGGACGCCCGGTGCAGCATGCGTGCCGTGTCGGTCTCGCGCTCGGCCTCCGGGATGCCACGGTCGGCCGCGAGGTCGTGGAGCAGCGCCTGCACCACGTCCCAGGGCGGCACCTCCGCGCCCTCCAGACAGGCCCGCATGCCGTCCGGGTCGCGCTGCCAGAACACGCCGCACCAGCCCGCCGACTGGTCGAGCCGTCCGAGCAGCTCACTCAGGTATCTCGCGAACTCCCTGACCTGAACCGGGAGTTGTCCCACTGCCATCTGACCAGCACCGTCCCGTGAAGCCTGGAGTCTTCCGGTCCGGAAGATAACACCAGACGTGTTACGGGACGACTACATGCAGTTTTCGGCAGGCACTACTCAGCCCGTCACATGCCGGCACTCAGGCCACGACCAGCTCGCACCGGATCACCAGCTCGTCCAGCGAGAGCCCGAGCACGGACGCCAGCGCCGCCACGGTGAACAGCGCGGGGGTCGGCGCGCGCCCCGTCTCGATCTTCCGCAGCGTCTCCGCCGAGAGACCCGCCTCCGCGGCGACCGAAACCATGCTCCGCTCCGCGCGGGCCTCGCGGAGGAGCACTCCGAGGCGCTCGCCGCGCTCGCGCTCCTCCGGGGTCAAAGGTGTCCGAACCATGCCGCCATCCTACCCCGGCGCCGATTTGTATACCGGCATTCAAATACCGGTATAGTTATTGGCATGGTTGAACTCAAGACAGCAGAATCGATCGACGCGATGCGCGAAGCGGGCCGCATCGTGGCACAGGCCCTCACCGCCGCCCGCGAGGCCGCGGCCGTGGGCGTCTCCCTGCTCGACCTGGACGCGGTGGCCCACGACGTCCTCCGCGAGGCCGGCGCCTCCTCCCCCTTCCTCGGCTACCGCCCGCACTTCGCCCCGACCCCCTTCCCCGCCGTCCTGTGCGCCTCGGTCAACGACGCGATCGTCCACGGCATCCCGACCTCCTACCGGCTGCGCGACGGCGACCTCGTCTCCCTCGACTGCGGCGCCGAGCTCGCGGGCTGGGCCGGCGACTCGGCGATCAGCTTCATCGTCGGCACCCCGCGCCCCGAGGACGAGCGGCTGATCAAGGCGGCCGAGCGCGCGCTGGAGGCGGGCATCGCGGCGGCGGTCGTCGGCAACCGCATCGGCGACATCGCGCACGCCATCGGCACCGTCTGCCGCGAGGAGGGGTACGGCATCCCGGAGGGCTTCGGCGGCCACGGCATCGGCCGCCGGATGCACGAGGACCCCGGCGTCCCGAACGAGGGCCGCCCCGGCCGCGGCATGCCCCTGCGCCCCGGCATGGCCCTCGCCATCGAGCCGATGGTGATCGGGGGCGGCGGCGACGAGTACCACGCCGCCCCGGACGGCTGGACGCTCCGCACGAACGACGGCAGCCGCGCGGCGCACGCCGAGCACTCCGTCGCGATCACCGAGGACGGTCCCAGGATCCTCACGGCACTGTGACGGTGCGGGGACAGTTCCCGACGTAGATCATCCGTACGATTCTGCGGTGACCCGAGAGATCATTGACTACGGACAGTTCGCGGAACGGCTGCGGGAGCGGCAACAAGGCCGCCCCCGCTGGGAGTTGCTCCACGCCGTGCAGGAGGAGTGGGGGTACGAGGACCCGGGCGGCGAGCCCGGGCACTCCCGGTGGGGCGGGGAGAACCGCACGGACGGCATCGACTGGGAGCTGCCCGTCCCGCAGGCCCTGAACGAGTGGTGGGACTCCCCGCTCAACTCGTTCGCCTTCAACCCGCGCCTGTACTGGGTCCACACGCAGTGGCCGCCGACGATGTCCGACCTCGAACTGCCCCCGGACAGCCCGCTCGTGGCGCGGGGCGGCGACCGCCGGGTCTGCGTCTTCATGTCGGAGTACCACTACAGCCAGGCGTGGGGATACCTCGCCGCCGAGGCCGAACTGCCCGACCCCCGGGTCGTCGTGAGCCTCGGCGGCGAGTGGGTCGTGCAGAGCAGGTCGCTCTCCGAGTTCCTGACGCAGCTGGCCTTCGAGCGGCTGCCCGCGCACTACGGCTGGACGCTGCGGGTGCGCAGGAGTGTCGTCGACGCGGATCCGGAGATCGTCCGGCGCCTGACGGCCTCGTACCGCGAACTCGGGCTGCTGCCCTGGCAGGAGATGGGGACGGACGCGCTGTCGTACGGCGCCCCGGACGCCGTCGTGCGGCACGGGCGCGGTCCGGGCGCCGACTTCGCGATCGTCATCAACGCCCGTACGCGCGAGGCGCTCGTCGCGGTCGCCGAGACCCTCGGCGTCGACTGGTCGGGCGAGAAGGCCATCAGCCCGCCCTCACAGGTGCCCGAGCCACTGGAGGACCTCGGCCCGGTCTCGCTGGCGCAGGGCGACGCCGACCCCCGCGGCCGCTGGACCGTCCTGACGCGCGGCCACAGCGCCCCGCCCGCGGTGCCCGGCGCCGCGGCCGCGCTCGTCCCCGCACCGGGCGCCCTGCGGTCGGTGGCCTCCGACCGGAACGGGACGACCCTCGTGGCGGGCGACACGGACGGCTGCGTGCACGTCCTGGAGACCGACGACGAGTCCCCCGAGACCATCAGCCTGACCCTGCACCGCGCCCCGGTCACCGCCCTCGCCTGCCTCGAGCTGGGCAACGGCACGCGGCTCGTCCTCAGCGGCGACGAGCACGGCGTGATCCGCTACTGGAGCACCCGCCGCAAGCCGATGCGTATCCCCTTCGCGCGCCGCGCCACACCCGTGAGGGCGCTCGCCCTCGCCCCGCTGGAGACCGGGCCCGCGCTCGCCGCGGCCTGGGCGGACGGCCTGGTCCGCCTCTGGGACCTGGAGTCCGACGCGACGGCGGGGCTGCGCCTGGGCACCGGCATCCGCTTCCTCGGCCTCGACGCGGACGGGACCCTGCGCGTCACCGACGACCACGGCACCTCCGCGCTCCGCCTGGACACCGCGAGGCTGTGGCCGCACCGCGACCTCCAACTGCGCCTGGACGGCGTCGACTGGGGTTCCCTGTGGACCGCCCGCGGACCCGGTCACATGGTCCCGGAGCTGATCGGCAAGGTCGCGTCGGACGACAAGAAGACGGCCATGGACGCGGTCCACGACCTGTACCGGCTCCTGGTCTCCAAGGACGCCGCGTCGACGGCCGCGGTCCCCGCGATCCCGTTCCTGGTCGAGCTGATGACGGACCCCGACAACAAGTCCCGCAGCACCCTGCTGCTGCTCATCGCCGACCTCGCCGACGTGCGCCGGGCGCGCGGCGGCCGCGGCGACGCGCAACTGGCCGCGGTCCGCGAGGCGCTGCCCGCCCTGCGGTATCTGCACGACGACCCGGAGTCGCCGATCCGCTGGGCCGCGAACGAGCTGGAGCAGAACTGCGCGGCGGCACCCGCCCCGTAGGCGGGCGTTCGCCGGGGGCCGCACCGAACGGCCCCCGGCGAGGCCGTCACTTCTCGGGGCGCACCACCATCGCCGAGCCGCCGCCCCGGCGGACCTTCTCCGCGGCCGCGAGCCACTTGCCGTCCGGCAGCCGCTGCACACCCGTGGCGGCTCCGATCTCCGGGTTCTGCTTGAAGGAGTGCCCGATCGCCTCCAGCGAGCCCTTCAACGGGCTGTTCCACAGTTCCGGTTCGAGTTCGGTCTGCGCGGCGTTGCGCTGGCTCGCGCGCGGCGCGGCGATCGCGTCGACCAGCGGGAGGCCGCGGTCGACGAAGCCCGTGAGGGTCTGCAGGACGGTCGTGACGATGGTCGCGCCGCCCGGCGAGCCGAGGGCCACCACCGGCTTGCCGTGCTTCAGCACGATCGTCGGGGAGATCGAGGAGCGCGGCCGTTTGCCGGGTCCGGGCAGGTTCGGGTCGTGCACCGCGGGGTCGGCGGGCGCGAACGAGAAGTCGGTCAGTTCGTTGTTGAGCAGGAAGCCGCGGCCCGGGACGGTGATGCCGCTGCCGCCGGTCGACTCGATGGTGAGGGTGTACGCCACGACGTTGCCCCACTTGTCGGCGGCCGTGAGGTGCGTGGTGTTCTCGCCCTCGTACGTCGTCGGGGCCGCCTCGTCGCCCTTGCCGCACGGGCTGGGGTGTCGCGGGTCGCCGGGCGCGAGCGGGCTCTTGAGCACCGCCGTGTCCTTGATCAGGCACTCCCGCGAGTCGGCGAACCGCTGCGAGAGGAGCTCCTTCGTCGGTACGTCCTCGAAGGCGGGGTCGCCCACCCAGCGCCCGCGGTCGGCGAACGCGATGCGGCTGGCCTCGATGTAGCGGTGCAGGTACTTGGCCTTCGACGCCTTGGACAGGTCGGTGCGCTCCAGGATGTTGAGCGCCTCGCCGACGGTCGTGCCGCCGGAGGAGGAGGGCGCCATGGAGTACACGTCGAGGCCGCGGTAGGAGGTCTTCGTGGGGGCCTGGCGCTTGACCGCGTACGCCTTGAGGTCCTTGAGGGAGAGGTCGCCGGGCCGCACCTCGCGCTCCGCCGCCGGGTCGACGGGCGGCTTGTTCACCGTCCGGACGAAGTCCTTGGCGAGGTCGCCCCGGTACAGCGTCCCGACTCCCTTGCGGCCCAGTTCCCGGTAGGTGCGCGCCAGGTCGGGGTTCTTGAAGGTGGAGCCGACCACGGGCAGTTTTCCGCCGGGCAGGAAGAGCTTCGCCGTGGCGGGGAAGTCCCTGAACCGCTTCTCGTTGGACTCGGTCTGCGAGCGGAAGGTCGGATCGACGGTGAACCCGTCGCGCGCGAGGCGTTCGGCGGGCTTCAGCAGGGTGCCGAGGCTCCTGCTGCCCCAGGCGTCGAGCGCGGACTGCCAGGTGGCGGGCGTGCCGGGGGTGCCGACGCCGAGGCCGCTGGTGACGGCCTGGTCGAAGGGGATCGGCTTGCCGTCCTCCAGGAAGAGGCCGGCGTCGGCGGTGCGCGGGGCGGTTTCGCGGCCGTCGATGGTGCTGACCTCGTGCGTCTTCGCGTCGTAGTGGACGAAGTATCCGCCGCCGCCGACGCCGGCCGAGTACGGCTCGGTGACGCCGAGCGCTGCGGCGGTGGCGACGGCCGCGTCCACCGCGTTGCCGCCCTTCCTGAGGACTTCGATGCCGGCCGCCGAGGCGTCCGGGTCGACGCTGGCGACGGCACCGCCGTGGCCGACGGCGACCGGTGTCTTCTCCGGTGCGGCCGGTTCCGCCGAGCGCGCGGACGAAGCCGGTTCCGCTGAGCGCGTAGGCGAAGGGGGCGCGGCCGCACCGACCGACACCAATACCCCTCCGACCGCCAATAGCGTCAGATTCCGTACGACAGCGCGACGCATTCGTACCTCCAGTCAACAAGCGTCTGCGCAGCGTAACTTCGCGGCGGCCGTCGCGTCAGGACCTCCTCGAACACGGGTCCGGCGGCCCGCTAGCATGCGCCCCCATGACTGAAGACGTGCGCAACCTCGTCCTCGGCCTGATCGCGGTCGGCCTCGGTGCCGTCCTTGGCTGGCTCGCCCGCGGCTACCTGCTCAAGCGCAGGCTCCGCCGCAGGCAGGCCTTCTTCGGGCTGCCCGACAACTCCGAGTCGCTGCTCGTGGTCAACCGTGACGCGGGCGGCCCCGAGCTGACCGTGGTGCGCCA
Organism: Streptomyces venezuelae; assembly: GCF_008642315.1. Lineage (NCBI taxonomy): Bacteria > Bacillati > Actinomycetota > Actinomycetes > Kitasatosporales > Streptomycetaceae > Streptomyces > Streptomyces venezuelae. The sequence goes on from NZ_CP029192.1 coordinate 1,616,182, forward strand.
GGACGTGTTCGCGCTCATCGAGCTGTCCGCCGTGATCAAGGAGTGCGGTGCGCACGCCCAGGTCGTCGCGCACGACGCGGCCCAGCAGGGCTTCGGCGAACGCACGGAGTTCTGCGTGGGCAATCCGGTGGCGAACCGCCGTATGGCCGCACACATGCACTCCCTGCTGCCCGGCGTCCGCGTGAACTCGGAGCCGGATCCCGTGCCCGACCGCGGGGCCTTCCAGATCGGCAGCGAGCGTTACCGCCTGGAGGCCGGTCTCACCGAGTACGTGATCCTCGCCCGCCTCACCGCCGACCAGGGCCAGGAGGCGAGACCCGTCTTCCTCTTCTGCGGCCAGCGCGCCGTCACCAGCCAGGCGGCCACCCGTTATCTGGCCCGTCACCACGAGAAGCTCGCCCGCAAGCACGGCAACAACTCGTTCGTCCTGCTCCTGAAGGTCGTCAATTCGCAGGCGTACGGACCCGACGTCGTCGAGCTCGTCGCGGACGTGACACGCGCCGCCCAGACCCCGATCCCCACGCCGTCGGGCCGCAACACCCATCGCGCCAAGTGACTCCGTGCTCACCCTGCGCCGACCCGGCCGGGGCCCTTCTGTGACCTAGCAGGCAATTTCCGCACATCGGGCAACCTGAAGACACCCTCAGGACTCTCTCCGTGCAGTTCCACATTCGCACGGAGGTACGTTCCTTGACCCCCCAGAGCTCCCCGAGCCGCCGACGCCCGCTTCGCACCCGCCACGCGGCAGCCGCGGGCCTTGCGGTGCTCACCGCCGCCCTGACCGCCTGCTCGGGCGGCGGCGAGTCGTCCTCGGCCGAGGCCGCCGAGAAGCCGCAGATCAAGGTGAACCTCTCCGGCCAGAAGGCGGAGGCGGGCAAGCCCGTGAAGGTCAGCCTCGCCGACGGCAGGCTGAAGAAGGTCACGGTCGCCGACGACAAGGGCGCCGCGCTGCCCGGCAAGGTGTCGGCGAACGGCACCACCTGGACCTCCGAGCGCAAGGCGGCGCCCGGCACCGCCTACCAGGTCGAGGCGACCACCTCCGAGGGCGGCAGCGCCAAGTCGTCCTTCAAGACGGCCGCGCCCGAGAAGGTCAACAAGGTGACCCTCGCCCCGGGCAAGAACACCACCGTCGGCATCGCCCAGCCCCTGTCGATCACCTTCGACAACCCGGTGCGGAACAAGGCCGAGGTCGAGAAGCACCTGAAGGTGACGACCTCGAACGACACCGAGGGCTCGTGGGGCTGGATCAAGAACTACGACGGCAAGGACCGCGTCGACTGGCGGCCCAAGGAGTACTGGAAGTCCGGCACGAAGGTGAAGCTGGACGCACGGCTCAACGGCATCGACTCGGGCGGCGACGACTGGTTCGTCCGCGACTACGCGACGAACTTCACCATCGGCAGGAGCCAGGTCGTCAAGGTGAACCTGGACAGCAAGACGGCGACGCTCACCCGCGACGGCAAGACGGTGAAGTCGCTGCCGATGTCGGCGGGCACCCCGGGCGGCGACAAGGCGTCCTGGGGCGGCACCTCGGTCCTGATGTCGAAGGAGGGCACGATCAACATGCGCTCCGAGACCGTCGGCCTGGGCGACGCCTACGACAAGATGGTCGACTACTCGATGCGCCTGACCTGGTCGGGCATGTACGCGCACGCGGCCCCCTGGAACGCCTCGTACTTCGGCAACACCAACCACAGCTCGGGCTGCGTCGGCATGAGCGACGGCGACGCGGGCTGGCTCTACCACCAGGCCCAGATAGGCGACCCCTTCGAGGTCACCGGCAGCGGCTCGAAGGGCGACCCGGACCCGGGCAACGGCTACGGCGAGTGGAACATCTCCTGGTCCGACTGGCAGGCGAAGAGCGCGCTGAAGTAGACGTGCCCTCTTCAACGATCGTTACCGGGGCGTAACTTACCGACGGGTTACCCCCGGTAAAGGTCCGCGGTTACCGTCGGGTCACTTTGCACTTTCAACGAGTGAGGAAGTGACCCGTGAGCCATCCGCACCCGCACCGCGTCCTGCGCACGACCACCGTGGGCACCGTCTCGGCGGCCCTCGTCGCCGGCGCCGCCTTCGGCCTGGCCCCCGCGGCGCAGGCCGCACCGGTAGCAGGGCCACGGGCCACGAGCGCCGCCGACGTCCGCTTCGTCGACATCCCCGGCGACGGCGGCACCGTCCTCAAGGCCAACGTCTTCACCCCGAAGGGCGCGAAGGCCGGCACTGCTACGACGTATCCCGCCATCGTGCTGCCCACCAGCTGGGCCATGCCCCAGATCGAGTACGTCGCCCAGGCCCAGAAGCTCGCGAACTCCGGCTACGTGGTGGTCAGTTACAACTCGCGCGGCTTCTGGCAGTCCGGCGGCGAGATCGAGACCGCGGGCCCCGAGGACATCGCGGACGCCTCCAAGGTCATCGACTGGACCCTGGCGAACACCCCGGCCGACCCGGAGAAGGTCGGCATGGCCGGCGTCTCCTACGGCGCGGGCATCAGCCTGCTCGCCGCCGGGCACGACAAGCGGGTCAAGGCCGTCGCCGCCCTGAGCGGCTGGGCCGACCTCATCGACTCGATCTACAGCGGACGCACCCAGCACGCGCAGGCCGCCGCCCTGCTCGGCGGCGCAGGCGCGCTCACCGGCCGCCCCAGCGCGGAGCTCCAGCAGACTCTCAAGGACTTCCTCGGGTCCAACCTGGACAAGGAGGACGAGATGATCGCGTGGGGCGCCAAGCGCTCCCCCGTGACCTACCTCGATCAGATCAACGACAACGGCGCGGCCATCATGCTCGGCAACGCCTGGGGCGACACGCTCTTCCCGCCCAACCAGTACGCCGAGTTCTACGAGCGCCTGACCGGGCCCAAGCGCCTGGAGTTCCGCCCCGGCGACCACGCGACGGCGGAGGCGACAGGGCTGCTCGGCCTGCCCAACGACACCTGGACGTCCACCCAACGGTGGTTCGACCACTACCTCAAGGGCGCGGACAACGGCATCGACAAGGAGCAGCCGGTCCAGCTCAAGTCGCGCTCCACCGGCGGCTACGAGGGCTACCCGGACTGGAAGGCGGTCGGCCCCACCCGCAAGAAGATCGCCATGGCGGGCTCCACCACGATCCGCACGAACGTCGACTCGGGCGCCAACGGCGGCATCGCCATCCTGTCCAACGCCCTCGACCAGTTCCTCAAGATCCCGCCGACGGCCTCGGTGCCGCTGCTCCCGCGCCGCTACACGGGCGTCTGGCAGTCGGAGAGGTACACGTCCGCCCAGCGGGTGCGCGGGACCGCGAGGCTGCACACGACGCTCTCCAGCACCAAGGAGAGCGGCACCCTCGTCGCGTACCTCTACGACGTGGGCCCGCTCGGCCTCGGCAAGCTGGTCAGCAACGCGCCGTACACCTTCCACGGCAAGACGCCCGGCAAGCCGTTCGGCGTGGACCTGGAGTTGTTCTCCACGGCCTACGACGTACCGGCAGGGCACAGGCTCGCCCTGGTCGTCGACACGGTCGACCCGCTCTACATCGAGCACAACCCGTCCGGCGCGCAGCTGACCTTCTCCTCACCGGCGGCGGACCCGTCGTACGTGTCCGTCCCCCTGCGCGAGCAGTGATCACCGGCTGCTGCCGGGTGGGCATCAGCCCTTGGCTACTGCGTACCCGGCAGCAGCGTCCCTGGTTCGGCCGGGGCCACGTCCGCGGCCTCGGTCTTGGGATTGCGCCGCTGCCGCTTCGACACCCACTGGGCGAACCACGACAGCAACATGCACATCCCGATGTAGATCGGTGAGATCACCATGACAACGGGGATGAACGGCAAATCGTAGTCGAGGTTCGACGCGATGAGCTTCCCGGCATGGAGGAACTCCTCGTAGGTGATCAGATATCCGAGCGAGGTGTCCTTCAGGGCCACCACCAACTGGCTGATGATGGCGGGCAACATGGCCCGCACGGCCTGCGGTACGAGGACGTGTCCCATGACCTGTGTCTTGCGCATTCCGAGCGCGTAGGCCGCCTCCCGCTGCCCCCTCTCGACGGAGTTGACGCCGGATCGGAAGACCTCGGCGAGTACGGAGCCGTTGTAGAGCGTGAGTCCGGCGACCAGCGCGGGCAGCGGCTGCACCTTCAGCGCCACGAAGACGAAGAAGATCATCACAAGCACCGGCATGGCGCGGAAGAACTCCACGACGAGCGTGGCGAGCCAGCGCACGGGGCGGTGGTCGGAGAGCCGCCCCACCGCGAGCAGTCCGCCGAGCGCCAGCGCGAGGACCGCGGAGATGGCGAAGGCCTTGAGGGTGTTGCCGAGGCCCCGCAGGAGCAGTTCCTGGATGCCCTTGTACTCGAAGGGCGTCCACTTGGTGGCCGTGAACTGGTCGGTGTCGAACAGCAGGTACAGGAGCCATCCGACGAGGGCCAGCACGATCAGGGTGGAGATGACGCCGTACAGCTTGTGCCTGCGTACGGTCTTCGGGCCGGGGATGTCGTAGAGGGCGGTCGAATCGTGGGAGAGGGCTTTCATCGGGCGACTCCCCAGCGCTTTTCGAGGACATTGAAGATCGCGCTGATGGCGAGGGTGATGATGAGGTAGCCGAGGGCGATCCAGACGAAGGTCCAGATGATGTTGTAGCCCAGCTCGCTGAGCGTCTTGTACGAGCCGAGCAGCTCGGTGACGCTGAACGCGCCGGCGATCGCCGAGTTCTTGGCGAGCGCGATGAGGTTGGAGCCGACCGGCGCGATGACGGACCGGAAGGCCTGCGGCAGCACGACCATCGACAGGGTCTGGCCGAAGCTCATGCCGAGGCTCCTGGCCGCCTCGCCCTGCCCCTTGGGCACGGTGTTGATGCCCGACCTGAGCGCCTCGCAGATGAAGGCCGAGGTGTAGCAGCCGAGGGCGAGCACGGCGAACACCTTGAAGGGCAGCACGAGGCCGAAGCGCGGCAGCCCGAGCAGCACCGCGAAGAAGAGCAGTGTGAGCGGGGTGTTGCGCAGGACCGTGACCCATGCCGTGCCGAACGCCCGGAAGGAGCCGACGGGCGCCACCCGGAACGACGCCATGACGAAGCCGAGCGCGAGGGCCAGGAGCGAGGCGTAGACGGTGAGTTCGACGGTGCCGAGGAAGCCCTTGCCGAACGTGGAGAAGTTGTCTGTCAGTACGTCCACGACGCCTCCTCAGCTCGCCGGGTAGCGGTCGATGGCGGGCGGCTTCGGCGCGGGGACCCCGGAGAGGCCGAGGGTGGCGTCGTAGGCCTTCTTCCAGTCGCCGTCCTTCTCGCGGGCGGCGAGGGCGTCGTCGACGGCGAACCGGAGGGCGTTGTCGCCCCGGGGCACCCCGATGCCGTACGGCTCCTCGGAGAACGGCTTGCCGACCACCTTCAGTTCGTCGGGCGCCTTGGCCGCGTAGCCGATCAGGATCGCGTCGTCAGTGGTGACGGCGTCGACCTGATAGGTCAGCAGGTTGTCGACACAGATCGAGTACGTGTCGTAGGCGACGAGGGTGGCCTTCGGGTAGTCCTTCTGGATCCGCTGGTACGGCGTGGATCCGGCGGCCGAGCAGACGCGTTTGCCGGCCAGGTCTCCGGGGCCGTTGATGTCCTTCTCGTCGGTGCGCACCAGCAGGCCCTGGCCCGCCATGTAGTAGGGGCCGCCGAACCCGACGAGCTTCTTGCGGTTGTCGTTGATGGTGTAGGTGCCGACGTAGAAATCGATCTGCCCGTTCTGCAGGGCGGTTTCGCGGTTGGCCGACGCGATGGTCTTGTACTCGATCTTCTTGGGGTCGAGACCGAGCGAGGCCGAGATCATCTTGGCGATCTCGATGTCGAAGCCCGAGTAGACGCCGGTGGCCGGGTCCTTCTCGCCGAGGTAGGGCTGGTCCTCCTTGGCGCCGACCACGAAGCGGCCGCGGCTCCTCGCCTTCTTCCAGGTCCCCGACCCGGGCAGCTGGAAGCCGGTCGCGACCCGGTACTTCGGCAGTTCCTCGGCCGAGGGGCCCTTGGTGGGCGGGCTGCCTTCCTTGCCGCACGCGGCGGCCGCGCAGGCGGTGAGAACGAGCGCCGCGAGCAGGCGCGTCGTACGCATGGAGTGTCTCTTCACGTCCCCTCCCCCGTCAGTGCTTGAGGATCTTGGAGAGGAAGTCCCTGGCGCGCTCGCTCTCCGGGTGGGTGAAGAAGTCCTCGGGGGTCCTGTCCTCGACGATGCGGCCGTCGGCCATGAAGACGACCCGGTTGGCCGCGGAGCGGGCGAAGCCCATCTCGTGGGTGACGACGACCATCGTCATGCCCTCCCGCGCGAGCTGCTGCATGACTTCGAGGACCTCGTTGATCATCTCGGGGTCGAGAGCCGAGGTCGGCTCGTCGAAGAGGAGCGCCTTGGGGTCCATGGCGAGCGCGCGGGCGATGGCGACGCGCTGCTGCTGGCCGCCGGAGAGCTGCGCCGGGTACTTCTCGGCGTGCGCGGAGAGGCCCACGCGCTCCAGGAGTTCGCGGGAACGCTTCTCCGCCTCGTCCTTCTTGCGTCCCCGCACCTTGATCTGCGCCAGCGAGACGTTCTGGAGGACCGTCTTGTGCGCGAAGAGGTTGAAGGACTGGAAGACCATGCCGACCTCGGCGCGGAGCCTCGCGAGCGCCTTTCCCTCCTCGGGCAGCGGCCGCCCGTCGAGTCTGATCTCTCCCGACTGGATGGTCTCGAGCCGGTTGATCGTCCGGCACAGTGTCGATTTGCCCGACCCCGAAGGGCCGATGACCACGACCACCTCCCCCTTGCCGACGGTGAGGTCGATGTCCTGGAGGACATGCAGCTCCCCGTAGTACTTGTTCACATCACGCAGCTCGATCAAAGGATCGACGGCCATGGCGAGACCTGCCCACTCTCAGCTGTGTTCGTCCGCGCAAACTATCCACGTGAAAACGGGACTTACTGGACGACACGCACTTATGGGCATTAACCGTATTTGAGGCAATTCGGGTTACGGGGGCCATATCTACGAGGGCCACGTATACGAGGGTTACGTCTCCGACGCCTCGCCGTAGACCTGCGAGAGCTCGGGAGCGCCGTGCACCGCCCAGTCGAGCCCCGCCTCGACGACCTGGATGTCCCGCCCGGTCTTCAGCCGCACGACGGGGCTCCCTCCGGGCCACACGTGCCAGGTCGCGCCCGGCACCGTCCGCACCACCACGGTGCCCAGATAGAGACCCGCGTCGTTGCCGAGCCACGGCAGCAGCTCGGGGTCGTCGCGCCAGCGCGGCAGGAGCTGGTCGAGGGCGCCCAACGACGCGGGTGAGTCGTCGAGTTCGAGCCCCGCGGCACTGGCCTGGGAGCGCAGCAGCTCACACTCCGACAGCAGGGCGGCCACGCCGTCCGGGTCCTCTTCGAACACGGCCGCGAGCCCCTGGGCCCGGTCCGTCGCGGTGTGCCGCCTGCGCCACTTGTCGAGGAACGGGATGTTCATGATCGACCTCTCCGTGTCCCTTTTCCAAGAATGTATCTTGCATCAGTTGATCACGGAATCGGGCGAATCACCCTACTCCGGAGGCTCCGGAAGCTTCGGCGACCGCGGGTCCGGTCCGGTGCGCCGCACGGCGATCGCGAGGGTGTCGTCCTGGTGGAGCACCTCGCTGACCAGCTCCTCCGCGACCAGGCCCGGGATGCGTTCGGTCGGCTCGTCGCGATGGCGGCACAGGGCGCCCTTGAGCCGCGCCTCACCCTCGACCGGGTCCCTGCGGCTCTCGGTGAGGCCGTCGGTGTAGAGGAGCAGCACGTCGTCGGGCCCGAGCGTCGTGGACAGCACGCGTTCGCTGCCGGGCAGGGGGAAGCCGATGCCGCGCCCTCGTACCTCCAGATAGGTCGCGGTGCCGTCGCCGTGGGCGAGGAGGGCCGGCGGGTGGCTGCCGTTGGCCAGGTCGAGGCGGCCGTCGGCCGGGTTCAGGCGGGCCAGCTGCAGGGTCGCCATGACGCTCTGGTCGAAGGGCGCGAGGATGCTGTCGGTGCGGGCCACGATGCTCTCCAGCGGGTGGCCTTCGAGGGCGAGGGTGCGCACCGCGTGGGTGACGGTCAGCGCGGTGCGGGTGCTGGCGATGCCGTGCCCGAGCGCGTCGACGACGGTGATGTGGACCGTGCCGTCCGGCAGGGTGAACCAGTCGTACAGGTCGCCGCCGGTCGGGGCCTCGTCGCTGGCGGGCGCGTAGTGCACCGCGAGTTCGAGGCCCGCGACGTGCAGGGGCCTCGGGCGCAGGGCGTCCTCCAGGGCGCGCAGGGTGCGGCCGTGCGCCGTGCGCAGCTGCTCGTCACGCTCTTCGAGCTGTACGTACAGGGCCAGGACGCCGCTGTTCGTCTCGGCCAGTTCGTCCTTGAGCCTGCGGTGCTCGTCGGCGAGCGCGTCGGCGCGGGCCAGCGCCGCGCGGAGCTCCTCCTCCAGGAGGGCGACATCGGCGTCGTCGTGCCGCACCGCCGCCGCGCGCAGGGCCGCGGGCCGGCTCGTGGCCTGTCCGTCGGGCAGCGGGAGGTTCCACACGACCGTCCCGTCGGGCCTGGCCTGTGCGCCGTGCGGCAGGGGGTCCGTCGCCGGTTCCGTGCCCGAGGCCTGGCGGGGCAGGCGCAGGGCGAGGGTCAGCCGGCGCTCGCCGTCCTCGTCGGTGCCGCGTCCGCTCAGCAGCGTGACGGGGCGGCCGCCGCCGAGGACGGGGGCGGCGACTTCGCTGAGGGACTGGACCAGGCGGGCCCTCTCGTCGGCGGGCAGGCGGTGTCCGAGGGCGATGCTTCGTACGGTGTGCCGCAGCGCCGCGAGCGTACGGACGGTTTCGCGGGTCATCTCATTCCCAGGTGGGGGCCAAGAGCGAGGACGGTGGCATCGTCGCGGCGACGTCGGTGCGTGTGGGCCAGCGAGGCCGCGAGGAGTGCGGGGGGCAGGGTGAGGCGGGCGGTCGTGGCGGCGTACGCCCACCGGTGGTCGATGCCGTCGGTGTGCAGGACGACGCTGGTGTGCGGGGTCAGGTCCACGAACCGGCTCCTCGGGGTGGGCAGGGTGTATCCGACGATGCCCGCCTGCCCGGTGAGCTGGTGGTTGACGCCTTCGGAGGTCAACGTCACGGCACGGACGTTGCCCACGCCACAGTATTCGGCGCGCCCGGGGGCGACGCGCAGGGCGGCGACGGCGGCGCCGCGGGTGTGTCGCAGTGCCTTGTGCAGTGCGGTCATGATCTCGGCCAGCGGTGCGTGGGGGTGGGCGAGGAAGGTGCGCTCGGCCCGCTGGGTCGCGGCGGCCGCCTCGGGTCCGTGGCCGAGGCCGTCGATGACCAACGCGGTGCGTATGCCGTCCTGTTCCGCGACGGCGTACCCGTCGCCGCTCGCGTCCTCCCCGTCGGCGGGCAGGCAGAGCGCCCCGGTGGCGCCCGCGGACCGCGCGGCGCCGGGCGGGGCGAGGCGGGCGTGGGCGAGCGTGCCGAGTTCCGCGGTGGAGCGGATGGCGAAGTCGGTGGCGATACGGCGTGCGGCGCCCAGGCCGGCGCCCATCGTCTTGGTGGTGCTGTACCCGTCCCTGAGGCTCATGCCGATGTCGGGCATGCCGGGGCCGCTGTCGACGGCGACGACGTCCATGCCGCCCACGAGGGGCGAGCGCTGGACGAACAGCGAACCGTTGCGCGCGTGTTTGATGATGTTGCTGGCCAGCTCGCTCGCGAGGACCGCCGCCTGGTCGGGCAGCGCTCCCGGCATCTCGCAGGCGATCGCGAGCGAGCGAGCCTGGCCGGCGGCGCTCTGCACGGCGCTCGGATGGTCTATGGCGATGTGCAGAGTGCGTACGGTCGAGCCGGTGTTCATCGTCGTTCGTTCCAGCGCAGCGCCGTGATGGTGGTGCCGAGGCCCGGCGACGAGTCCACGTGGAACTCGTGCATGAGACGGCGGGCACCGCCCAGGCCGTGCCCGAGGCCCGCACCGGTCGTGTACCCGTCGGTGAACGCCCGGTCGAGGTCGGCGATGCCAGGACCCTCGTCGCTCACCTCGAGCCGGAGCCCGCGCCGGTCGCCCTGTCCGACGGTCTCCAGGGACAGGGTGCCGCCCCCGCCGTGCACGTAGGCGTTGCGGGCGAGTTCGCTGGCGGCGGTGACGATGCGCGTCTGGTCCACGAGGCCGAAGCCGGCGCGCTGCGTCGCGTCCCGGACCGCGTGCCGCACGGTGAGGAGGTCCTCCTCGGAGCGGATGGCGTGGACCGTACGGACGTCGTCGTCCGGGGTGCTCCCGGAGCGCGTCGGGTCGGACAGGGCGGTCGCCTTGTCGAGATCACCGTAGAGGGACAACAGGGGCCCCCTTTGGGGGTCGAGGAGCCGGCTGCCAGCCCAACGCGATCATGCCCTGCTCCGCGTTGAGGGTCGTCTCCACACCGGACAGCTCCAGGCCGAGTTCCACCAGGGTGATGGCGACGGCCGGCCGCATGCCGGCCACGATCACCCGGGCGCCGAGCAGCCGGGCCGTGGTCGTCAGTTCCATCAGCGTACGGGCCACGAACGAGTCGATGATCTCGAGCCGCGAGATGTCGATGAGGATCGCGCGCGCACGGTCGGCGACGATCCGCTCGGTCAGCTCCTCGGTGACGGCGATGGCCGCCTTGTCGTCGAGTTCGTTGAGCAGGCCGGTGACCAGGACGTCGCCGAGGCGCAGGATCGGGACGCCGCTCAAAGCGCCGCTCACCGCGCGTCCGCGAGGGAGGCCCGCTGCATCGGCTGGTCCGTGAGCAGCGGGATGGCGGCGGCGAGCGCGTCGGCCAGCGTCGCCCGCGTCAGGATGGCCGACAGGTCGATGCCGAGCTGCGCGATGATCTGGGCGATCGGCGGGCGGATGCCGCTGATCACACAGTCGGCGCCCATCAGCCGCACGGCGTTGACCGTCTGCATCAGGTGGTGCGCGACGGCGGTGTCCACGGTGGGCACGCCGGTGATGTCGATGATCGCGACCTGCGCCTCGTCCCGCTCGATGGCCTCGAGCAGGTTCTCCATCACGACCTGCGTACGGGTCGTGTCGAGGGTCCCGATCAGCGGTACGGCGAGCACGCGGTCCCACAGGCGCACCACCGGGGTGGACACCTCCAGGAGCTGGCGGCTCTGCCGCCGGATGATCTCCTCGCGCCCGTCCACATAGATGTCGAAGGACATGGCGCCGGCGGTGTCGAGCAGGCGGTTGATGAAGAGCGCGGCGTGGTAGAGCGCGGTCACGTCACGCGTCTCCTGCTGGACCGCTTCCAACAGCGCTTCCTTGAGCGCGAGTACGGCCCGTGAGGTCGCCGTGGGGGTGGCTCCGCCTCTGGCACGGCGCAGCGACAGGTCGGTGACGCACTGGCGAAGGCCGGGGTGGGAGGCCACCACGTCCTGCACCGGCAGGTCGGTCTCCAGACCGGCGAGCAGCGCCTCGACCAAGGAGTCGGCCTCTTCGTTCAGCTCCGCCTCTGTGACGCCGGTGTCCAGGACCGCCTGTTCCGACTGGAGCTCCACCCAACGGTCGGCGACCTTCTCCCCCTGCTCGCGCAGGGCGGCACTGACGCGCAACCGGGCTTCGGACTCACTGGAGTTCATTCCATCCACCTTAGCAATTGTTGTCGCACGGCAAATGTTAGCCGAGCTATGCGATCTTCGAAGGCGGAAGTCGGGTACGTCACTGCCGGACGTATGTGAGTACCTGGAAGCGCCAGGAGTAAACTCACGTGATCGGGCGAACCGTTACGGCACGCTCCGACCCCGACCGGGCCCTGCCTCAAGCGGACTCGGCGGTGCCGTCCCGCGCGGGGGGCCGCCGCCCGGGAGCGGTGTCCTCTACCGCCCGCTGGAAGCCGCTCAGACCGCGCACCAGCGCGGAGCGCTCCGCCGGGCGCATCGCCGAAATGGCGTCAAGCAACGCACTCTCCCGGCGGGCCCGCAGCTCGTTGAGGTAATTTTTGCCCCGGCTCGACAAGCGCAGTTCGAGCTCGCGACGGCTGGCTGAACTGAGAGATCGCTCAATGAAGCCCAGGGCATGAAGGCGGTCACACATACGACTCACCGAAGACGGCGCCGACCCCAGACACTCGCCGAGTGTCCTCAGGTTGATGCCCTGAGCGCCGTCCAGGACGTACAGCACACGCAGCTGCGACGACGAAACGGGTGCCGTCGGGGCGATGTCCCTGCCCCTGCTCCACAGCACCTCGAGCAATTCGATGACTTCCCGGGCAGCATGCGTGGCCGCATCCTGACCGCCCCTGACGGAAGTTTCGGAGTCCATGGCCTCAACTGTGACACTTCGCAATGGCCCTGTCAGTCGCTGAGACGCGGCGGACACTCGGCCCCTTCCCGCACTACCGACCCGAACCGGAACAGGTGGTACCCAACTCGTGGACAGATTCTTGGCTGTGGAGCGAGCCCTGCGCACCTCAGCACCGCACGCTCTTCTCGACACCGTGCGGAACGCGCTCATCGGCCGCTACACAGCCTGCTCGGTCGACCTGCTCATGGCCGACTACGCGATGACCATACTCCAACCGGTCGACGCGCTGCCCCACACCGCGGCGCCCGTCGCGATCAACGGCAGCCCCGAAGGACGCGCCTTCGGCGCCCAGCAGCCGCACATCGAGACCGGCGCCGACGGCGAACCCGTCTCCGTCCACCTCCCGGTGAGCGTGCGCGGCGACCGCACCGGCATCCTCAGCGTCCGCCTGCCCGCGGACGCCTGCGACGCCGACGTCGTGCGCGAGCTCGGCGACATCGCCGAGGTCCTCGGGCACGAGATCGTCGTGGCCGAACGGGACACCGACCTGTACCTCCAGGCACGGCGCGCCGACCGGCTCACCCTCGCCGCCGAGATGCAGTGGCAGCTGCTGCCCGGCCGCTCCTGCTCCCGCCCCGAGTACGACATCGGCGCCCAGCTCGAACCGGCGTACGCGATCCACGGCGACAACTTCGACTGGTCGGCCTCCGCCGACGATCTCACCCTCACCGTCACCAACGGCATGGGCGAGGGCATCGAGGCCGCGCTCCTCACCAGCCTGGCCATCAACGCGCTGCGCAACGCACGCCGGGCCGGACTCTCCCTCACCGACCAGGCCTGCCTGGCCGACCAGGCCGTCTACGGCCACTACCAGGGCGCCGTCCACCTCTCCATGCTGCTGCTGCGCTTCGACCTCGCCACGGGCGAGACGGAGATCATCGACGCGGGCTCCCCGCGGATGTGGCGCGTACGCGGCGGCAAGGCCGAACCCATAGAGCTGGACGCACAGCTTCCGCTCGGCATGGCCGAGGACACGCCGTACAGCGCGGAGCGCTTCCGCGCCGAGCCCGGCGACCGGCTGCTGTTCGTCAGCGACGGCGTCTACGACGTGGCGTCCCCGAGCGGCGAGCGCTACAGCGAGCGCGCCCTCACCCGGGCGATGACCAGCACCCGCCTCCTGCCGCCCTCGCAGGTCCCGCGCGCGGTGCTCCACGAGCTCTCCTGGCACCGCGGCCCCACCGCCGCCGACGACGACGCCATGATCCTCTGCCTGGACTGGCGGGGCCGCCCCTGATCCGGGCGCCGCGCACATCGGCCGGATCGAAGGCGTTGAACACGCCGTTCCTCGGGCAGATGTTCTTTCCGGACGGGACCGGCCGTCCCCAGGGAGGAGGAGTCTCATGCGGACGCAGCGCGCACCGCTCACCCGACCGCCGGAAACGGCCACCTTCGACAAGAGACCCGAAGCGGTCGCCGACGCACGGGACATCACCCGGGCCTTCGTCGCCGGGCTCTCCCCGGCGGTGGAGGACCCGAACGCGTCGAGCATCGAGCTCGTCGTCTCCGAACTCGTCACCAACGTGGTCCGGCACGCCCGCGGCACCCTGTGCTCCCTGCGTCTGCAGGCCCGCAAGGACGTCGTCACGATCGCCGTCTCCGACGCGGACCCGCGGCCCCCGCAGGAGCGCACGCCCGATCTCCAGGGCAACACGGGCGGGTTCGGCTGGCCGATGGTGCAGCGCCTCGCCCGCGTGGTGACCGTGACCCTGGACGCGTCCAGCAAGACGATCCGGGCGGAACTGGCGCGGTAGCCGGTCGGGAGCCGCGGGGGCAGGTGACTGTTCCCCGCCCGGGGTATGCGGTCCCCATGGGTTCGGTCCTGGTCGCTCCGGGAGGTGGACGATGGTGTGGTGGGCGTGGTTGATCGCCGTGGTCGTCGTGGTGGGTCTGCTGGGCGCCGCGGTGGTCGGCGTGCAGGCCCGGCGGCGCAGCGGGGGCGTGATCGTGGTCCGGCGCGGCCGACGGCCCGGGCGAGGGAGGGTGCGATGACGTCGTCCGTCCCTGCGGCGCTGATGGCGGCGAGCGAGCTCACCAAGCGCCCGGTGGTCACCCTGGGCGGCGAGGCGGTCGCCCAGGTCAAGGATGTGGTGCTCGACGGCGCGGGCGGCCGGATCGCCGGGTTCACGCTGGCCGGCCGGGGGCTGCTGTCCGGTCCGCTGCGCAAGAGCCTGCCGTGGGCGGCGGTGCACGCCCTGGGTGTGGACGCCGTGATGATCACGTCGGCAGATGCCCTGGAGGACAAGTCGGCCGTCGCCTCCTGGGAGGAGGCGTCCGGCGGTCTCGTGCGCGGCGCGCGTGTGCTGACGGACCGGGGCGTGCAAGTGGGCACCGTCCTCGACGTGGTGGTCGAGGCGGGCCGCGAGGGCCGGGTGGTCGGCGTCGAGATGTCGTCCACGGAGGCGATGGGCCGGCACGAGCGGAAGGTGTTCCTGCCGCTCGGCGACCGCCCCGCCATGACCGGCGACACGTTGATGGTCCCGGCGCAGGACACCGAGCACGCCGTCGAGGAACTCGGCGAACTCGCCACGGCGTTGTGGCGCAAGCGGCTGGCGGGCCCCGGCGGGCCCGGCGTACCGGGTGAGGAGCGGATCTCGTGATGCTGCTGAGCCAGGCCGTGGGCCGGCCCGTCGTGAGCTCGTCGGACGCCGCGCAGGTCGGCACGGTGGCCGGACTCGTCCTCGCGCCGGAGGAGGCCCTGATCACCGCGGTTCGGCTGGACGGGGCCAAGGACGGCGGCGACGTCGTGGCCTGGACGGATGTGCACGCGGTGGGGCCGGACGCGGTGGTCATAGGGGCGGCGTCGGCGGCCCGGTTCGCGTCCACGGACTCGTCCGGGAGCCAGGACCTGCTCGGCAAACGGCTGCTGACGGAGCTGGGCGACGCCGTCGGCACCCTCACCGACGTCGCCTTCGACCCGGAGTCCGGCCGCATAGACGCCCTCCACACCTCGCGCGGCGACCGCGTACCGGGCCACCACCTGCTCGGCGTCGGCTCGTACGCCGTGGTGGTACGCGTCTGACGGAGCGTCCACCCCGGCCCGTGCCGGGGCGGCTGTCGACCGTGGTCGTACACCCGTGGATCGATTCCTTGTGCGACTCCCCCTGGCTACGATCACCGCATGTCGGCCACCCCGTTGTTCCCCCTGCTCAAGCACGCGCCGCCCGGTCTGTGGGCGGCCGTCTCCTGGTGCCTGGGCATGGTCTTCGCCGCGCGTGCGTACTTCGGGCTCTCGTGGCTGCCGACGAGCGCGCTGCCGGGGCCCGGGCCGTGGGAGTGGCTGCTCGTGGGTGTCGCCGTCGGGACGGTGGTGTGGGCGGGCCGTCTGCTGAGCCGACGCCCCCTGGTGTCCCTGGGGTTGCTGACCGGCTCCTCGTACGTCGCGACCCAGGCGATCGGCGAGACGGCCATCGGCTTCCTGCAGTACGCGGCGGTGGACATCGCGATGGGCTCCGTCGTGGCGACCGCGGCGCGCGGCACCCGCGTCGCCGCCCTCGTCCTCGCCCTCTGCGTCCAGCCCGTCCACGCACTCCTCAGACAGCTGCTCGGGCTCCCCACCCACCTCCCGCACACCCTCACCTCCAGCTGGTCCGACTGGCAGACCGCACTCCTGCTCGCCGTCGTCGCCTGGCTGGTCGGCGACTCGGTGCGCAGGACCCGCGCCTACACCGAGCGGCTCGGCGCGCAGGCCGCCGCGCAGGCCGTCACCGCCGAACGGCTGCGCATCGCCCGGGAGATGCACGACACGGTGGCCCACAGCATCGGCATCATCGCGCTGCAGGCCGGCGCGGCGGCCCGGGTCGTCGAGACCCAGCCGACCGCGGCGCGCGAGGCGATGACCGCGGTCGAGAAGGCGGGCCGGGAGACGCTGGCCGGGCTGCGGCGGATGGTGGTCGCGCTGCGGGAGAGCGAGTCGGGCGGGGACCGCGAACCGGGCCAGGAGCGGGAGCCGATGCCGCGCGGGCCCGCCGAAGGCCTCGCCGACGTCGACGGGATCGCCGCGTCGACGACGGCCGCCGGCGTCCGCGTCGACGTCGTGTGGCGGGGCGAGCGGCGCCCGCTGCCCGCGGACATCGACCTGTCGGCGTTCCGCATCGTCCAGGAGTCCGTCACCAACGTGGTGCGGCACGCGGACACGGCGTCCTGCACGGTGTCCGTCGACTATCGCGAGAAGGAGCTCACCATCGAGATCGAGGACTCGGGACGGGGCGGCACAGGAGCGGCGCGCGGTCCGGGCCACGGCGCCGGATACGGCCTGGTCGGCATGCGTGAGCGGGTCGCCCTGCTGCACGGCGAGTTCAGCGCCGCCCCGCGCCCCGGCGGCGGCTTCCTGGTCAGCGCCACCCTGCCCGTGCCGGCCGCGGCAGGTGTCCGGTGACGATCCGCGTCCTGCTGGTCGACGACCAGCCCCTGGTCCGCACCGCCCTGAGCATGGTCATCACCGAGGCCCCGGACATCGAGGTCGCGGGCGAGGCGGCCACCGGCGACGAGGCGGTCGGGCTCTGCGCCGAACTGCGCCCGGACGTCGTGGTGATGGACATCCGGATGCCCGGCATGGACGGCATCGAGGCGACCCGCCTGATCACGTCGGGCGCCACACCCGCGCACGTCGTCGTCCTGACCACGTTCGACGACGACGATTACCTGTACGGGGCGCTGCGCGCGGGCGCCGCCGGATTCCTCGTCAAGGACATGGCCCTGGACGACATCCTCGCGGCGGTGCGCACCGTCGCGACCGGCGACGGGCTCATCGCGCCGAGCGTCACGCGTCGCCTGATCAAAGAGTTCGCGGGACGCCCCGAGACCGCGCCGCCGCGTGAGGTGTCGATCTCCGGCATCACGGACCGCGAGCGCGAGGTGCTCACCCTGGTGGGCCGGGGCCTCTCCAACACCGAGATAGCCGCCGAGCTCTGTCTGAGCGTCGCCACGGCGAAGACGTATCTGACCCGGCTCCTGGCGAAGCTCGACGCCAGGGACCGGGTGCAGCTGGTGATCATCGCGTACGAGAAGGGGCTGGTGTCGACGGCGTCCTGACATGCCGTCGGCGGGCCGCCGACGTACCGCCGACCGGGCACCGTCGGCCCGGTCCGGTGAGTTCGCGTCGTGTTCACGCGCCCCTCATTGACTCGCCTCCCGTGCCTCCTTAGCTTCATGGCGCATCTGCCACCGCGGGAGGGGACTGTCGTGCGCCGACGTATCTGGGGAACGGCCGCCGTGCTCGCCTTGTTCACGGGCCTCGTACCGGTGACCTCGGCGCAGGCCGCGGCACCGCACAGACCCGTGCCGCTCCCCCTGGAGCGGCTCTTCGACAACCGCGCGGTCAGCGACGACGCGCGTCCCGCGGCCGCGGACTTCGACGGCTCGGGCGGCTCCCTGTCCGCGCGGGACCTGACGGCCGCGGGCTGGACGCCCGGGCGCAACCTCGGTATCGAGGGGGCCCGGCTGACCTGGCCGCGGACCGCGCCGGGCAGGCCGGACAACGTACGCGCCGACGGCCAGTCCGTACGGGTGCGCGGCCGCGGCGACGCCCTCGCCTTCCTGGTCGCCGGCACGGGCGGCGAGGCGAGCGGCACGGGCACGGTCCGCTACCGGGACGGCTCGCGCGGCACCTACCGGCTCACCGCGCCGGACTGGCGCTCGGGCCCGCTCGCCACGAAGTCCGTCGCCCTGCCGCACATCAACACGCCCGGCGGCCAACTCGCCGAGAAGGCACGGCTGTACGCGGTGACGGTGCCGCTGGCCCGTGGGCGCGAGGTCGCCTCGGTCAGCCTGCCGCGCGACCCGGGCGCCGCGGACCTGCATGTGTTCGCGCTGTCGGTGCGGGCCGCGGCGACGGGCTGGACGGGCACCTGGTCGGCGTCGACCGCGGGCTACCCGGCGGTGGGGCCGTGGGCCGACCGGACCGTGCGGCTGGTCGTGCACACGAGTACGGGCGGGCCGCGGGTCCGCATCCGGCTCGACAACACCTTCGCGGCGGCCCCGGTGCGGATCGGCGGCGCGACGGTGGCGGTGCAGGAGGCCGGGGCGGGGGCGCGGGGCGCACCGCGGCCGCTGTCGTTCCGCGGCGCCCCGGGCACGGAGCTCCCCGCGGGCGCCCAGGCGTACAGCGACCCGCTCGACTTCCACGTGCCTGCCGACGCGAACCTCCTGGTCAGCTTCCACCTGCCGGGCCCGGTGGCGGCGGCGCCCGTGCACAGCCAGGCCATCCAGCGCTCGTACGTCAGCGGTCCCGGCGACCACACGGCGGACGGCTCCCCGGCGGCGTACACCTCGACGATCACGTCCTGGCCGCTGCTCACGGGCGTCGACGTCGGCGGCGGGCCCGGCTCGGTCGTGCTGCTCGGCGACTCGATCACCGACGGCGTGAAGTCGACGCAGGACGCCAACCGGCGCTGGCCCAACGTCCTGGCGACCCGCCTCCTGAACCAGTCCGGCGTACCGGCCTACGGCGTCCTCAACCAGGGCATCTCCGCGAACCGTGTGGTCGCCGACCGCTACCCCGGGGACGGCGTCTCCACCGACACGGGAGGGGTGAGCGCCCTGCACCGCCTGGACCGCGACGTCCTCGCCCAGACGTCGGCGCGCACCGTGGTCGTATTCGAGGGCATCAACGACGTGCGCTGGGGCGCCTCGGCGGACCAGGTGATCGCGGGGCTGCGGGAGGTCGCCGACCGCGCACGGGCGCGCGGGCTGCGGACCGTGGCGGCGACGATCGCGCCGTGCGAGGGCGAGTCCCTGTGCACGGCGTCCGCGAACCAGCAGCGCGAGGCCGTCAACGCCTATCTGCGGGGCGGCGACGACTTCGACGCCGTGCTCGACTTCGACGCGGTGCTGCGGGACCCCGCGCACCCGGCACGGATCCTCCCCGCCTTCGACAGCGGGGACCATCTGCACCCGGGCGACACGGGCCTCGCGGCGCTGGCGGAGTCAGTGGACCTGCGCCTGCTCGTGCCGTAGTCCGTGCCCGCCCCCGTCACACGTCGAGGTCGACCACGACGGGGGCGTGGTCGGACGCCCCCTTGCCCTTGCGCTCCTCCCGGTCCACGTACGCGTCGGAGACGGCCTTGGCGAACGGCTCGTTCCCGTAGACGAGGTCGATGCGCATGCCCCTGTTCTTCGGGAAGCCGAGCTGGCGGTAGTCCCAGTACGTGAACGGGTGGGCGTACTTCAAGGGGCGGGGCATGACGTCGGTGAGGCCCGTCTCGCGCAGGGCGGCGAGGGCGGCGCGCTCGGGCTCGGAGACGTGCGTGGCGCCGACGAACAGCGCCGGGTCCCAGACGTCGTCGTCGGTCGGTGCCACGTTGAAGTCGCCGAGGACGGCGAAGGGGCGGGGGCCCGCCGCGTCCTCGGCGATCGCCGCCTTCAGGGCCTCGAACCACTGCAGCTTGTACGCGTAGTGGGCGTGGTCGACCTCGCGGCCGTTCGGCACGTACACCGACCAGAGGCGGACCGGGCCGCAGGTGGCGGAGACCGCGCGGGGCTCCTCCGCCCCGTCGTATCCAGGACCGCCCGGGAGGCCCTTGACCACGTCGTCGAGGCCGACCCTGGAGACCAGCGCGACGCCGTTCCACCGCCCCGTCGCGTTCACCGCCGATTCGTACCCCAGCTCGCGGAGCGCTTCGGCGGGGAACTGCTCGGCCGTCGTCTTGGTCTCCTGGATGCACAGCACGTCCGTGCCGGTGGCCTCCAGCCAGGTCAGGAGCCTCGGCAGACGAGCGGTGATCGAGTTCACGTTCCAGGTCGCAATGCGCATGCCTCACAACCTACCGGGCGGCACTGACAGTCACAGATCCGCGGACTCCCCCGGCGTCAGACGCACGTGCTCGGCCCCGCCCAGCGAGCCGATCTGGTTGTCGTAGATCGGCCGGGCGAGGTCGGTGAGGAGCGCGTCGTGGATGTCGTAGGCGCGCCGGGGCTTGACCTCGCGTACGTAGTCGATCACTTCGGAGATCTTGTTCCAGGGGGCCATGACGGGCAGCATCAGCGTCTCGACGGGCTGGTCGGGGACGGTGAGGGCATCGCCCGGGTGGAACACGGACCCGTCGACGAGGTAGCCGACGTTGGTGATGCGCGGGATGTCCGGGTGGATGACGGCGTGCAGTTCGCCGTGGACCTGGACGTCGAATCCGGCGGCGGTGAACGTGTCGCCGTGCCCGACGGTGTGCACGCGTCCGGGGAAGGCCGCCGAGATCTGGTCCGCGACCGACTTGAGGGTCCAGATCTCGGCTCCGGGGCAGGCTTCCATGGCGGCCCGCAGCCGGTCCTCGTTGAAGTGGTCCGGGTGCTCGTGCGTGACGAGGATGGCGTCGGCGCCGAGCGCGGCGTCCTCCTCGCTGAAGCCGCCGGGGTCGACGACGAGCGTGCGCCCGTCCTTTTCGAGCCGCACGCACGCGTGGGACTTCTTCGTGAACGTCATGCGCGGCGCGCGCCCTGCCCTGCTGTCGGGAGATTCGGGAGATGTCGTCATGTCTCCCATCCTGCTACTCCTGCGGCGTGGTTTCCTCACGGATCACGGCCTGCGCGACCTTGAAGGCGGAGTTCGCCGCGGGAACGCCGCAGTACACGGCGGCCTGGAGCAGCACTTCCTTGATCTCCGCCGGAGTCAGACCGTTCCGCAGCGCCGCCCTGGTGTGGAAGGCCAGCTCGTCCAGGTGACCGCCCGCGACGAGCGCGGTGAGCGTGACGCAGCTGCGGGAGCGGCGGTCCAGGCCCGGCCGGTTCCAGATCTCGCCCCACGCGTAGCGGGTGACGAGCTCCTGGAAGTCCCCCGAGAACTCGTCGGCGGCGGCGAGCACGCGGTCGACGTGCGCGTCGCCGAGCACCTCGCGGCGGACCTTGATCCCCGCGTCGTACAGATCGGTCCCCGCCTTCCCCGGCACGGCCTCGGGCTGCTCCACCGGCCCGATCTCGGCGACGGCCGAGACGGGCGCGGGCGACGGCCCGAGGACGGGCTTGGGGGGCGTGGCGGCGAGCGCGGACTGCCCGCCCATGGTGGCGTCGGCTGCGGCCTGCCAGGCGGTGGAGAAGTGCCGTACGAGCAGATCCGTGACGGCGGCGGGCTGCTCGACGGGGGCGAGGTGCGAGGCGCCGGGCACGACGGCGAGCCGCGCGTCCGGGATCCCGGCGACGAGCGTACGGGCCTCGCCCTGCCCGGTGACCTGGTCCTCGGAGCCGACGAGCACGAGCGTGGGCACGCCTATCCTGCCGAGCTCTGCGCGCACGTCGAAGGCGGCGAGGGCCTCGCAGGCGGCGATGTAGCACCCGGGGTCGGTGGTGCGCACCATCTGCACGGCCCAGTCGGTGATCGCGGGCTGCGCGGCGGCGAAGCCGGGCGTGAACCAGCGGTCGGGGGCGGAGCGCGCGATGGGGTCGAGCCCGTTGCTGCGCACGATGACGCCGCGCTGCCGGAACTCGTCGGCGGTGCCGAACCGCGGCGACGCGGCGATCAGCGCGAGCGAGGCGACGCGGTGCGGGTGCCGCAGCGCGAGCTCGGCCCCTATGGCACCGCCGAAGGCGCAGCCCGCGTATCCGAAGCGGTGCACGCCGAGCTCGTCGAGCGTGGCGAGCAGCCGGTCGGCGAGCTCTCCGACGGACCCGCACGGGTGCGCGGGCGCCCCGCCGTGCCCCGGCATGTCGAAGCGGAACACCCGCCACTGCTTGACCAGCTCGGGTATCTGCCTGTCCCACATGTGCCATGTGGTACCCAGTGAGGCACCCAAGATCAGGACTGGAGCGTCTTCTGGCCCGTCAAAGCGGTATTGCAGGGTGTTCATCGGTGTCTCACTCACCCGCCCGACCCTCTCATCAGTCACGAAAAGTCACATCGCCGGGGTGAACCCATCGGGACTGGGCTTCTCGCGACGGCAGGTCAGTCGCTGCCGGAACGAGAGTGTACTGGCACGGACGAGGCTCACCGGGACCCCCTGGAAACCTTCCCACGCCCGTCCTGGCCCGGTTTGAAGACTTGGCCACCAGCCGGTTGTCCCCCCAGTCTCTGCTGTGGGTCCACAGCCAGAAGGCGGGCTCTGCGTGCAGTCTCAATCCACTCCCCATGGGGCGATCGTGAAGGCGACGCCCGTCTCGTGCACCAGCACGTAGCCGGATGCCGCGTACGCCTCGCCCGGGGCGAGCCTCTCCTCGGCCTGGAGGGCCCGGAACGCCTTCAGGGCATCGAGCACCGGACCCGGCAGCGGTAGCGCCCGTTCACCCGCAAGAGACTCGGTGTCCTTCTCCACCACGTCACGGCTGCCCATCATCGTGCGCGTGTCGGCAATGTCGATCGTGGCGTTCTCCAGATCGACGTCTTCTCACCGGAGGCCGCAGACGTCGGCCGGGCGGAGCCCCATCAGTGACAGGAGAAGCGCAGCGCAGAGACGCTCCCCTCTGATGCCATGAATGAACTTCTGGACCTCCTCGACATTCCAGGGCGGCACCTCCTCCTTGGTCTTGCGCTCTTGGTGACGCCAAGCAGCTGGCCCGGCACCGTCCGCGACCGCCTTCAGAGACGGCGGGAAGCACTGAGCCCCGCGCGAAGCGGGGCTCAGTTGACGGTGGGTCTCACGTGGGACGAGACCTCGACCCGGCCGGGCGGTCAGTCGATGAAGGAGAAGCGGCTGTTAGCGGCTGCGCTGCACGGCCATTGAATGAGGTCAGCGCCGTTGCCCCTGCTGGCGCCCTCAACGTTCAGGCACTTTCCGCTCTTCTTGTTCTTGAGCTGGAGCGTGCCGTCCGAATAGCCTTGCAGGTACCACAGACCGTTCGCCTGCTCGTTGCACGGCCACTGCACGACCTTGGCCCCGTTGGCGGTACTCCCGCCCTTGACGTTCATGCACTTCTTGCTGTGGTAGTTCTTGACCTGGACCGTGCCGTCGCTGGCCGCGTAGAACCCCCACCAGAGGTTTCCCTGCGAAGCACATGACCACTGGTCGAGCTGTACGCCGTTCCCGGTGTTCCACCCCGGCAGGTCGGCGCACTTCCCGGAGTGCACGAACTTCATGTAGCCCCAGCCGTCACCGGCCTGGGCCGAGTACTGCTGCCCCACACTCCGGCGCTCCACAGGACTGTCCTGGGCCGTGGCAGCGCCAGCGGGCAGGACAGTCGCGGCCAGTCCGGCAAGAACCGCTGATGCGGCGATGCCGGCCCTCTGAAGACTCAGCATGTTTCTCCCCGTGTTCCGGTCCGTTCGCACCGGCCTTTCCGGTGCGATTTCCACGGAGGAGAACCTACGGAGAACCGACTCGTCGCAAATCAACCCAGGGGTGGCGAATTCGGTAAACCTTGGCAGTAGCCGCCGTAAACCTGCACCGTAGTGCTCGCGCGTCCGGTCGGCCCGCGTCGAGCTCCTCGTGCATCCGCTCCCCCGCCGTCACGCTCACCTCGGCGGCCAGGGTCAGTCCGTCTCCGCGGACGCGCCACATGCCGATCTCAGGATGCCGCACGACACGCACCAGCCCTTGATCCGGCCTGCGGGCAGTTGGTTCGTCCAGTGCTGTGCAGCGGCAACCCAGATGCGGCCCAGGTCAGGTACGCCGCGGTCAGAGCTCAGATGCGTGTTTTGCGTACATGTCCTTCCGCTGTGACTGCCGGGCCGTGCACGGGCCCGGGGTCAGGCCGGTCGCGGAGTCGGAGACTGATCAGCGCGGTGATCGTGAAGGCGGCGGCCTGGTAAAGCATGGCGTGCCGAAACGCGGAGTCCGCGTCGGCGGCTGGGGCGTGATAGGCGAGTCCGGCCGCGGTCACTCCGATGGATCCGCCGAGCTGTTGCGCTGTGGGCAGCAGTCCGGAGACAGAACCGGTGGCGGGGCCGCGCACCTCGGCCAGGACCAGAGTGAACACCGACGCGGTGAAGGCCCCGAACGCGGTTCCGCCGACGGCCAACACGGGCAGTGCCGCCTGGCGGCCCGCCGCCGAGCCGACGAGCGGGGCCAGCGCCAGGCACATCCCGGCCAGCACCACGGACGCGACGGTGAGCACCGTCGGCCCGTGCCGGCGGGTGAGAGCGGGCGCGGCTCTGCTTCCGGCGACGGCGGCGGCAGCGAACGGCGCCGACGTCAGCGCGGCCGACAGGGCCGAGTACCCGACGGCGGACTGAAGGTGGAGGAAGAGCAGGTACGTGAAGGAGGGCACGCCTGTGTTGAACACGAACACCAGCAGCGTGCCCCTCCGTGCCGGCCGGTCACGCAGCACCGCTGGATGGATCAGCGGATCGGGCCGGTGCTGGAGGCTCCGGACGAAGTAGCCGAGAGAGGCCACGGCCACGGCGAAACCGGCCCACGTCCACCAGGGCCAGCCGGCTTCCCGCCCCAGCGCCAAGGGCAGGATCAGCGCGCCGGCTCCCACAGTGACCAGCAGCGCACCCAGCTTGTCGACGCGGAGTCCCTCCGCCCCGCGGGTGCGGGGCAGCGCGGTCGCGCCGGCCAGCGAGGCGAGCGCCACCGGCACGGTGAGGAGCATCACCGGCCGCCAGCCGAGGCCGAGCAGGTCGGCACTGAGGACGAGGCCGCCGATCAGCGGCCCGGCCAGTGACGCGACGGCCATGGTGGCGCCGTACAGTCCCAGGGCGCGCGGCCGACTCGATGCCGCAGTGGTTGCCTGGATGAGCGACAGCACCTGGGGGGCGACCAGGCCGCTGCCCGCGCCCTGCAGCAGCCGGGCCGCGATCAGGGACGCGGCGTCGGGGGCACATGCCCCGGCCACCGAGCCCGCGATGAAGACCATGGTGCCCGCCACGAACAGCCGGCGGTAGCCGTACCGCTCGCCCAGCCGCGCGGCGGGGATGAGAAGGCACGCGTACGTCAGGGTGTATCCGGCGAGGACCAGTTGCACGGCGCCCGGGCCGGCGCCCAGAGCGGTCTGGATCGCCGGCGCGGCGACCTGGGCGACAGTGACGTTGAGCAGCTGCACGAACGTGGCGCTGAGCACCACCGGCAGCACGAGGCGTCCGTGGTTCACGGCAGCAGCACCGCGGCGAGCTCACGGGGCCGGGCGGCGAACGGGCTGTGGCTGCCCGGGAGGGTGCGCACGGCGAACGGGGTGCCGGGCATGGCCCGGTCGGCTTCCGCGATCATCAGGTCCTGGACGGCCGGTGGCAGCGCCCGGTCGTCCGCGCAGCGTACGAAGGTCCGCGGGATGCGTCCCCAGCGGCCGGGGGTCACGATGACCGGGGTGGTGGGGATCGCCAGCGGCAGATCGGTGCTCAGTGCCGAGCGCCAGCGGGCGAAGCGGTCCATGGGGGTGTCGTGGTAGTGGGTCTGCCGCAATTCTTCGACGTAGGCGGGATCCTGCGAGAGAGGGTTGATCCGTACGGCGCCCAGTTCCCCGGGGTCGCCCAGGTTGAGGCTCTGGCCTCGTGCCGTGGCGTTCTCGGGCGAGCCGAGATAGTCGAGGAATCGCCGCCGTCCGGCGGGCACGAAGGCCGAGAGGTAGACGATTTCGTCGACGAGTTCGGGGGCCCGCTCGGCGGCCAGTGAGGCGGGGCCGCCGCCCGCGCTGTGTGCCACGAGCACGACGCGACGGTGGTGGCGGGCCTGGGTCAGCGTGTCCAGTACGGGCTCGGCGCACTCGTCCATCGTCATGGCGGCGAGCGTGGACCTCTCGGTCAGCATGCCCGGCTGGCCCGGCTGGAGGTATCCGCTGGGCAGTGGTGCATCGAAGCCGTGTCCCGGCAGGTCGACGGCCATGCTCGCGGCACCGAGTCCGGCGAGTGCGCGCTGCGTCGCCGCCCACTGCCCGGAGCCGTGCCAGGCCCCGTGCACAAGGACGAAGACGGTGTCTGTAAAGGATGGACGAGTCATGACTGCATCCCATGCGAACCCGGCCCGGCCATCCAGTGAAAGATCTGAGAAGCTGCCCCACGATACCTATGGGATATGACGGGAGGCCGGCATGGAGGCGCGGCATCTGAGGTACGCGCTGGCCCTGGCCGAGCACGAGCACTTCGGCCGGGCGGCCGGCGCCCTGGGCATCGCGCAGCCTCCGCTCTCCAAGCAGATCGCCGACCTCGAACGGGAGGTGGGCAGCCGCTTGTTCGATCGCACCCGCCAGGGGGTGTTCCCGACCGCTGCGGGCGCGGCGTTCCTGGCCCGGGCCCGCAGGGCGCTCGACGAGATCACGGCGGCCTCGGTCGACGCGGCCAGGGCGGCACGCGGCGAGACGGGCCGGCTGCGCCTGGGGTTCATCGCCTCGGCGCTGCTCGAACCTCTGCCGGACGTCCTGGGCCGGTTCGGCCGTGAACGGCCCGACGTACGGCTGGAACTGCACGAGATGGCGACCAACCGCAGCACGGCCGCGCTCGTCGCCGGCGAACTGGACGTGGCGATCGGCCTCGGCCGACCACGGGGCGTCGGGGCCGAGAAGTTGGTGTCGGTCCCGATCGGACACGACCACCTGGTCGCGGTCGTGAGCAGCACACACCCGTACGCGGGTCAGGCTTCGGTGGACGTGGACCAACTGCGCCGACAGCCACTGATCCTGGCGCCGGACGAGGACGAGCCCGCCGTCGTCACCGGGCTGCGAACCCTGCTGGGCAAGGACTCCGCGACGCTCACCGGCGCGACCGTCGCGAGGGACATCCACACCATCATCGGCCTCGCCGCCTGCGGCGTGGGTGTCGGTCTGGGGCCCTCCCGCATGCTGACGGCCCCACGGCGGGGCACGTGGTTCTGTGAGGTGACCCCGCACACACCTCTGCCCGATCTGGTCCTGTCCTTCCAAGTCCGGGACCGCTCCCCGGCCCTGAACGCCTTCCTCGACGTCATCCGCACGAACTGCCCCGACGTGGGTGCCGCGCTCGACCACCGGCTCGGCCCACCCGCGCGCACCAAAGGGGCAACGGGATGATCTTGAAGCCCTGATCTGCTCGGATTTACGTGCGGCGGTGTGCAGCGGGGTCGCGTTCGGCGACGTGCCGGGCGATCGAGCCGACGCCGGGACGGGCGTACCGCTCCAGGGAGCGGACGGATGCGTGGCGGGAGCGGGCCAGCAGCATCGGGGTAGAGGTGCCGTCCTCCGCGTCGTGTGTCAGGGCAGTGACGTAGCCGGTGCAGCGTCCAGCCGTCCAGGTCCTCGATGTCGTCGGGTGAGGCGAGGGAGTTGGCCAGCAGCCGGGTGTTCTCCTCGAAGATCTCCTCAGCCCGGCGATAGGAGAGCCGGGCCCGGCCGGTCTCCGGGCACACGCCGAGTGCCGGGGTTCCGGCCGGGGCCTTGCGGTCGGTGAGGAACAGCGGGCCACGGGTGCGGCGGGCGATGAGGCGGGGCAGCAGCTGGGCGGTGCCGGACTGCCAGTGAATCCACTCGGTCACCCTGCCCTTGGCTGTGATCCTGCCGCGCTTGTCCGGTGGGTAGATGTCTGCCACGTTGAGGCACAACACCTCGTCGGCCCGTGCGCGGACTCGTAGAACATCTCCCACTGCGTCTTCTCCCGCAGCGCGACGTCGAGGCCTCGGACGAGCAGCACACGGCGTCTTACCGATCGGCACCGAGCCGCTGCCCGAAGCCATGCCACCTCCGCGCGGTAGATGGCATCCGACTGGCCGGGCGCCGGAACCAGCTACGCGCTCTGGGCCAGCAGACCGGCGTCGATGACCTCAGCGATAAGGGCGGCGCCGCGGCTGTTCTGGTGGATGTGGTCGGTCGTGAGCACGAGACCTCGCCGCCGCGAGATCGTGTCGAGGCTGCGGCGCAGCACTGCGTGCTGGACGAGGACGCCGACGCCTGCTGCGGGCGTCACCTCCCGGTATGAAATCGGCGGTGCGTCCGCTTGGCGCAGTTCCTCGATCTGGCGTTCGTGGAGCGGAAGGTAGGCCACCTCGTTGGTGGCGGCGACCTCGGCGATCATCCGGCTGTACTCCTGCGATGCCTTTGCCGCTGGTCCGTCGAGTTGTTGGCCGAGTACCGGTAGCAACAGCAGACCGATCGTCGCGTCGGTCTCCGCTCGCAGCCGTGCGACGACGGCTCCCAGGCACTGTTGGAACCAGCCGGCCGACGGGCGATCGGGTAGCTGTTTGCGTTCCATGGCCTGCTCGACGGGGTAACCGGCAAGGCTCGCTCGGGCGTCGTTGGTCCCGATCAACACGGTGATCACATCGGGTGGGTTCGTGACGACGGCATCGAGGCGCTGCAAGAGGTTGTAGGCGAAGTCGCCGTTGGCGCCGAAACGGGCAAGCTGCATGTCACCGAGAGGGTGGCGTCGTCCGAGAAGATCCAGGTAGTCGACGCTGAACTGCGCGCGGGTGAGGCTGTCGCCGAGGCACGCGATGCGTGTCGTCACGGCGCTTCCTCCGGGCTGGGCGTGCCGACGCGTTCGGTCGGGCGGGTGTCGATCCGAGGACGGTGGTCGGTGCAGAGGGTCGCAGTGATGGCCAGGATGGTCGTCGGCCCCTCCATGTCGACCACGTGCCATACCCCGGCCGGGTTGATGGTGGCCTCGCCCGGCCCGAGCAGAACGTGGTCGGGCACCCCGTCCACGTCGCGGGTGACCGTCACGGACCCGCTGAGGCAAACGACCAGTTCGTCGCCTGCAGGGTGGCTCTCCCAATGGTCGCCGAGCCCGTCGCCGTCGAAGATCATCACCATCCGGCCCTCGGCGCCGTCTGCCGCGACCGCGGCGCTGTAGGCCTGGAGCACCTCCGGGTCCCAGGTGAAACCCTCGACGGGTTTCGCTGTCGATCCCAGTCCGAGGTGCACGGGGATGGTCCGCAGGTCCATGGCATTGCGTTCGTGGTTGACGAGTCTCATGCCGACGATCGTCCACGCCAGCGATCGGGCGGTCTTGAAGAAAAGGGAAGAGAAGCCGACGCGAAGGGCAGACGGTTGGCGGCTACCCGGCTCCGAGGAGGACTTCGTTGCGACGCCAGGCCGTCGGCGATCGGCCCGTGAACTCGCGCCAGTCCCGGACGAGATGGGCCTGGTCGGCATAGCCAGAGACGGTTGCCACATCGCCCCACGGGAGTGGGTCCCGCGCCGCCGCCAGTTCGTGCGCGTGCTCGAAGCGCAAGACTCGGGCGAAGGTCTTCGGCGACAGGCCCACCTCACCGCGAAACCGCTCGGTGAGGTACCGACGGCTCCAGCCGAGTTCCGCGGCGACCGCACCAACCTGGACGCAACCCCGCGCGGCGACGAGGCGGCGCCATGCCTCGGCTACCTCGGGGCGCACCCAACGCACATGGTCGCCGCAGGCACCACGGCCGACAGCCCGGAGGAGCAATTCGTCCAGCGCGGTGAACCGCGCCGCCCATGTTGTCGCCGATCGGAGCCGGTCGACCAACTCGACGGCAAACGCTCCGAGAAGCTCGTCAAGTGGGACCAGTCGGTGGGCGAGCTCGGCGGACGGCATGCCGTAGATGGCCCGGGCCCCGAGCGGTGTCAGCGATACCTGGACA
Source organism: Streptomyces venezuelae (assembly GCF_008642315.1). Taxonomy (NCBI): domain Bacteria; kingdom Bacillati; phylum Actinomycetota; class Actinomycetes; order Kitasatosporales; family Streptomycetaceae; genus Streptomyces; species Streptomyces venezuelae. Next base: position 1,645,821 of record NZ_CP029192.1, read on the forward strand.
CCTTGCTGGCGTCCGTCGTGGTGAATCGCGACGGACCGGCGCATCAGACCGCCGGCCACGCTGCCGAATCGGGTGACGGGTGACCCGTCGTCAACGCCCGCCGCCACCTCCAAAGGATCTGACAGGCTGATCACCGCAGTGAGCGCGCGGCTCGGCGGGCCGCAGTGCACCCCCGTCGGGAACCCGCGGAGGTCGAAGCCGACGTACGAGTCGACGTACTCCCGCAAGACGGGCGCCGGACGTGCACCGATCCCGGTGGCCGTGTGGTCCTCCATTTTCGTCAGTGTACGAGCCGCCCAGCCCAGGAAGATCACAGTCCAAGGACCGATCACCACCGTTTGCGGCTGGTGACGCGGTTCGCAGCGCTACATGTCCATTGGCCACAGCTGTACGAGAACAGGGCCGAGGAGTGCGCCACCGCCGCGGCCAAGTCCCCGGGAGCCGCCGCGTTGATCGCGTGTGTTGAGTACTCGCCGAACCGGTTGATGTGCTCGGTCAGGTACGGCGATGTGCGCCAGGTCTTCCGGGGCGATCTCCCGTCCCTCCTCCAGCAGCTGCCGCACGATCTCCGCGATGTCCAGGGCGTTGCGGATACGCGGCCCGTTCAATTGATGTCACAACCCACCCCAGGCCCCGGACGACGCTCAACATCACCACCACCGACGACACTGAGCCGAATGGGTGACGGCCGACGGGCGCTCACGGCTTCAAGATCATCCCGTTGCCCCTTTGGCGCGTATCTCGGTCACACCCCCAGATGTTCGGTCGCGCCGGATTCAACCTGCTCCGCAAGCGAGTTCTCCTCGCCGTGACCGATGTCAGTGGCTGATGGAATGCTGCTTTCGACGGCGACACCGATAGCAGGAGCAGTGCGTGGGAATGTGGGGGACCGGCCCGTTCGATTCATATCGACCCTGATGATGGCCCCAGAGAACCGCTGCCGGAGGTCCCGGTGTCGCTCCAGGCGGCAGCCAGGCGACATCGATCCGGTGCCCTACCGTCACGGAAGGACTGCGTCTCGACTCAGCCTCGCTCTTTCGACGCGTTGCCCTCGATGGCTTCGACGACCTTCTTCGCCGTGGCCTTGGCTGAGCCCGGGTTCTGGCCGGTGACGAGGTTGCCGTCGGTGACGACGTAGGAGACGAACGGCAGTTTCGCCTTCTCGTAGAGCGCGCCGCGCTGCTTGGCCTTCTCCTCGGCGTTGTAGGGGACCAGCTTGTCGACGCGGGCGAGGACCTCCTCGGTCCAGGCGAATCCCGTCATCTTGCGGCCGGTGATGAGGTAGGAGCCGTCGGAGAGCCGGGTGTTGAGCAGGCCGCAGTAGCCATGGCAGACCGAGGAGACGATGCCGCCGCGCTCGTACATCTCGCGGGTGATGTGCTGCAGGCCCTCGCTGTCGGGGAAGTCGTACATCACCGCGTGACCGCCGGTGAAGTAGATCGCGTCGTACTTGGTCGGGTCGATCTGGTCCGGGCTCGCCGTGTTTTCGAGCATGGCCATCCTTCCGGGATCGGCGTGCCATGCCTTGGCGGTCTTGTCGTAGTTCGGGAACTTCAGCGCACGCGGCTCGAGGGGCACCGCGCCGCCGGCCGGGCTGACGAGCGTCTGCTCGTAGCCGTGTTCCTCGAAGACGTGCCAGGCGTGCGTGAGCTCGGAGAGCCACAGGCCGGTGGTGTGGGAAGGGTCGTCGTAGTGGCCGACGTTGGTGACGACGTTGAGGACGCGCTGAGTCATGGCTGATTTCCCTTCGTGTGCCCGGGATGGCGAGGTGGCGGGCCGCGTCGTGGCGGGCGGCCGGTCGGTCGGTCAGCGGATGCCCAGGGCACGCAGTGTCCTGAACGCCTGGGTCAGGATCCGTGCCCACTGCTCGTGCTGCACCCCGCGGGGCGGGGTGAAGCCCTGGAGGCGCTGGTGGGCGACGGTTTGGGCTTCGGTGTACTTGAGCAGCCCGTCGGCGCCGTGACGGCGGCCGAGGCCGGAGTCCCCCATGCCTCCCATGGGGGCGTCGACGCTGCCCCAGGCGGCGGCGAACGCCTCGTTGACGTTCACGGTGCCGGCGTGGAGCCGTCCCGCGACCTTGCGGGCCTCGGTGCCGTTGCGGCCCCAGACGCTCGCGTTGAGGCCGTACGGCGTGGCGTTGGCCATCGTCACCGCCTCGTCGGCCGACCGGTAGCGGTAGATCGATACGACGGGGCCGAACGTCTCGTGGTCGAACAGCGCCATCTCCGGGGTCACGTCCGCCAGGATCGTCGGCTCGTAGAACAGTGGTCCGAGGTCGGGCCGGGGCTTGCCTCCGGCCAGTACGGTCGCCCCTTTCGATACCGCGTCGTCGACGTGCGAGCTGACGGTCTCGAGCTGTGAGGGGGTGGTCAGCGAGCCCATGTCCACCGAGAAGTCATAGGCCGCACCCAGGCGCATGGCCCGGACCCGTTGGACGAACGCGGCGACGAACGCGCCGTGGATCTCATCGGCGATGTAGAGCCGTTCGATGGACACGCACAGCTGCCCGGCCGAGGGGAAGCAGGCGGCGACCGCGCCGGCGGCGGCCTTCTCGATGTCGGCGTCGGCGAGGACGATCATGGCGTTCTTGCCGCCGAGCTCCAGGGACGCGCCGATCAGCCGCTCCCCCGCGTTGCGCGCTATCTGGCGACCGCTGGCGGTGGAGCCGGTGAACATCATGTAGTCCCCGCCTTCCATGAGCGCGTCTCCGATGGAGCTGCCACGGCCGACCACCATCTGCCAGACGTCGGTCGGCAGGCCGGCCTCGCGCATGAGGGCCAGCGCCCACAGCGCGGTCAGGGCGGTCTGGGTGTCGGGTTTCTGTACGACGGCGTTGCCGGCCATCAGGGCCGGGAGGGCGTCGCCGGCGGCCATGCTGAGCGGGTAGTTCCAGGGCGAGATGACGGTGACGACGCCCTTGGGGTGGTGCAGTTCGGTGGTGTGGGTCAGCACCGGGATCGCGCCCCTGCGGCGCTTGGGTGCGAGCAGCCGCCGCGCGCTGCGCGCGTAGTAGCGGGCGGTGATCGCGATGTCGCTGACCTCGAGGAACGCGTCGCGACGGGTCTTGCCGCTCTCGGCCTGCATCAGGTCGAGCGCCTCCTCCTGCCGCTGGAGGACGAGGTCGTGGAAGCGCAGCATGATGCGCTTGCGGTCGGCCACCGGGGTGGCGGCCCAGCCGGCCTGGGCAGCGCGTGCCCGGGCGAAGGATTCCTCGACGTCCTCGGGGGTCGAGACCGGCAGGTCCGCGAGCGGTGCGCCGGTGAACGGCGAGGTCGTGGCGACCCGCCGGGCGCGAGCACCGGCGGCCACCAGGGTGGCCAGGTGGGCGAGACGGGCCGGCGTCAGCGATGTCGGGAGGGCGGGCTCGGCGGGGGCAGTGTTCGTGGTGGTCATCTCGGACTCAGCTCCGGTCCTGGATGGAGGTGGGCACGGGCATGTGCAGCGCCAGCTGGCCCTCGGTGGTGACGTCGAGCTGGATCGTTCGGATCGGCTTCAGCGAGCGCAGGTCGTCGCTCGTCCGGCCCTCACCGAGCTGCAGGTCCAGGCCGCGGGGAAGCCGCGTGGTGCCCGAGGAGAGCATGTTGATCTGGCTGGTCGTGGAGTGCCAGGCGCCGTCGATCGTGGTGTAGGAGGTCAAGGTCGAGACGTGTTCGCCGGTGGTCCGGGCGGTCTGCTTCGGGGTGGGCGCCGACAGAGCGAGGTCGAGGCCGCCCTGGTCGTTGGTGACCTTGGCGGAGGTGCGCGCGTTGTCGATGTCGACGTCGAGCTTGGTGACCCATTTGGGGAACCCGTAGCCGTCGTGGCCGCGCACCTGCGCGATCTCGGTGTTGACCGGGAGGGAGAGGACGTAGGAGTGCAGGGAGTCGTTCTTGAGCCCGGTGACCAGGTCGAGCAAGCCCAGCCCACCGTGCCGTGCCGGCTTCACGGCGATGCCGACCGCGGCCTCGGTGTAGAAGTCGATGTCGCACACGTCGTACCGGAAGGCCATCACGGAGACGATTCCGAGCCCTGGAGCGATCTCGAGCGGGTCCAGCTCCTGAGGCAGGCGGGCCCGGATCGCCTTGGTCGGCGCGAGCATCGTGAGCCGGGTCGTGGCGATGCGGTAGTAGAAGTTCGGCGTCAGCGTGGGCCCGATGCGGGAGTCCACGCGGGTCTTCGGCATCCGGCGGAAGAAGTCGACGCTGCTGACCCGCGGGTCCCGTTCGACCTCGTCGAGGTCGGTGTCCATGCGGAACCGGTCATAAAGGCCGCCTTGAGGAACGGTGACGAGACGCCCTCCGAGGTCGACCTCTACGGTCCGGTCGGTCAGCTTGCCGGTCGGTGCCATGGACTGTCCTCCAATGTGAGCGCTGCCTACATCGAGGATCGCACGGGATGTGAGCACCGTCAACAATGGTGGATGCGGGGCGGCGATGCAGGTCAGGCCCCGGTCGATGTGATGGCAAGGAACGCGCTGCGCACCCGGTCGGCGACCTCCTCGCCCGACGCGGCCTGCAGCTTGCCGTCGAGATGCAGGCAGGCGAGCCCGTGGGCGAGCCCCCAGCCGGCCGTGGCGAGGGCCGATGCGTCCGCTTCGGGGGAGACTCGACCGAGCGCGTCGGCCAGCAGCTCACGCAGGGCGTCCGCGGCCTTGACCCGCTCGTCGTCGGCGTCGTCGCACGGCTTGCCGAACATGACGCGGAACAGGGCCGGGCGCCGCAGCGCGAAGGCGACATAGGTGACGGCGAACTCGGCAAGGTCCGGGAGTGAGGCGGGCAGGTCCCGCCCGCCTCCCAGGTCGGCCAGCAGACCCCGGAAGCCCTCGACGGCCAGCGCGGACTCCAGTGCGTCGCGGTCCTTGAAGTGGCGATACGGCGCGGTCGGCGACACGCCGGCCCGGCGCGCGACGGCGCGCAGCGAGAAGGGCTCGCCGCCCTCGAGCATCTCCATCGCGGTCGACAGCAGCGCCGCTCGCAGGTCGCCGTGGTGGTAGCCGGCCTTCTCTGATGTTGACATTGCTTACTTTGCTCTCCTATGCTCGGTTAGCACTGTAAACATAGTGTACGCCCGGCGGAACCGAGCACTGCGGGAATGGGCCCGCAGGGCGCTCAACGACCGACCGACGTAGGCGGTCGACCAGCCGATCACCACACCGGCACTCGTCATCAGCCTGGGCGACGACACGCTGACGCCGGTCGGTGGGGAGGCGCCGACCTCGCTCATCGCCTCTTCTCGTCCGCCTCGGTGCCACGCTGACACCACACCAGCGACCAGGTGCCCGAAGGCTCGGCCGACGACCACATCGCCTGGGTCCGCACCCCGGCCGCAGGCGTCGATCGCATCCGTGATGACGCGACGCCGCTCGCAGCTGGGCCGTCGTCACCACTCGCACCATCCACCTCAAGGAGACCCCATGCAGACCGTCCTCGGCGCCGGCGGACCGATCGCCGACGAGCTCGTGAACGAGCTCCGCCGCAACCACACCAAGGCCATCCGCCTCGTCAGCCGCAAGCCGTCGAGGGTGAACGACACCGATGAGCTCGTGGCCGCAGACCTCACCGACGCCGATGCCACCAGCCGCGCCGTCGCAGGCAGCGACATCGCCTACCTCACCGTCGGCCTGCCCCTGGACTCGGAGCTGTGGGAGCGACAGTTCCCCGTCATGATGCGCAACGTCATCGACGCCTGCGCCGAACACGGCACGAAGCTCGTGTTCTTCGACAACACCTACATGTATCCAGGAACATCGACGCCCCAGACCGAGTCGACGGCATTCGTACCGGGCGGACGCAAGGGACGGGTCCGTGCGGAGCTCGCCACCATGCTGCTCGAGGCCATGCGAGCCGGCCGCGTCGAAGCCCTGATCGGACGAGCGCCCGAGTTCTACGGTCCCGGCCGGACGAAGAGCTACACGAACTCGTTGGTGTTCGACCGGATCAAGGCGGGCAAGCGGCCCTTCGTCCCGGTCGACGCCCACGCGAAGCGGTCCCTGATCTGGACCCCCGATGCGAGCCGCGCTCTCGCCCTGCTCGGCAACACGCCGGATGCCTACGGCCAGACGTGGCACCTGCCGGTCGACCCGGACCGACAGTCCTACGCCCAGCTCATCGAGATCGCCGGAGAGGTCACCGGCCGCAAGATCGGCTACACGGTGCTGCCGATGCTCGCCTTCGGCCTCGGGCGCCGCTTCGTCAAGCCGCTCGACGAGATGTACGAACTGCTCGTCCGCTACCGGGGCGACAACATCTTCGATACCTCGAAGTTCGCGGCCCGCTTTCCCGAATTCCAGGTCACGAGCTATCGGGAGGGAGTGGAGCGGGTCCTCGCCGACTGATCCGTGGCAGGTTCTCCGAAAACGGCCAGTTGCTCACCTCGGCCGGTGCTGCGGCGAGCCTGGGCCCGTGTCCGCACATGATCCGCCGCGACTACGGCTCGGCCGCCGACACCGCCCGCCCGTCGGTGACGCCACTCGAACGGGAGGGCGGACAGGCGCAGTTCATCGCCTACTTGGTACCCATCACCCCACGATGACGCTTCAGCGCCTCCGATCCAACCATGCGCTGTCCGGCGAAGTCGGCGGGGCGAGCGGTAGCTCACCGTGTGCAGTCACCCCCGGCGAAGAGACTGCGGCCGGGCACGACGGGGACGAGCTGGTGGGCGACACCGGTCCTCGGTGACCTCTTCGACGACCTGATCAAGGCCCCGGACGCGCCGGACCACACGTGCACCGCCTGGTGGGGCACAGGTCATCGGCCTGCGGCGTATCCAGATCGGCTGTCCGCGTCTGGGGGCCCGGCGCACTGACATCGCGTTCACTTCGGACACCGACATCGTCCGGCACACGCCGGTCACCTACAGCGCCGACGAGTACGCGCAGGTCGTCATCGCCACCGGGGCAGGTGAAGGCCGCGCCCAGCAGCGGGCCGTCGAAGCGGTCCGCAACAAGCGGCTGCGCCGCTCCCCCGAGCTCGTCAACGCCGGCCTTGAGGACGGGGCGCTGGACATGTACGACGAGAACGGCTCGCTGCGCGCGGTGTTCGGGCGGCAGCCTGACGGGACGAGCGGGATCACCGCGCTCAACGGACCCCGACCGCCCGCCCCTTCATCTCCACAGGTGGAGCCGGTGCTCGGCGGCGTGCACGGCGCGATCTCTGCTCGTCGAAGCGTGAGCATCCGCTACCAGGGCGCCGGGTAAATCAGTTTGCGTCCCCGGCCGGCTGACCTACCCTGTCGGAGGTCATGTGCGGCGGGCCCTGCCGCCGCACCGTTCGGCGCGTTCGGCGTCGATGCGTACCGCGTGCCCGGCCGGGAGGAGGTGGGAAACATGGACTGGAACTGGACAACGAGTGTTGCGGCCATAGTTGCCCCCGGCCGTGTGCCCCCGTTCGGCGCGCGGTAGGACTCTCCCCCTTGCGGCACCTCATGGTGGTGTCCGCTGCTCTCGCGATCCCTTGTGTCGCGTCCCGGGGTGCAGGACCGCGTGTCTGCTCCTGCACCTCCGACACGGAATGTGATCGTTTTGACCAAGCAGTCCTCCCCCGGGAACATCGGGCCCACGCCGGCCCTCCACACCACCGCGAACGCGGCCGAGTTGCCCGATCCGAAGCGGTGGTGGGCCCTCACCGTCATCGCGGGCGCCCAGCTCATGGTGATTCTCGACGGCACGATCGTGAACGTCGCCCTGCCCTCCGTCCAGAACGGACTGGGCATGTCGGATGCGAACCGGCAGTGGGTGATCACCGCATACTCCCTGGCCTTCGGCGGCCTGCTCCTCCTCGGCGGCCGGATCGCCGACCTGGCCGGCCGCAAACGCACCTTCATGATCGGCCTGATCGGATTCGCCGCTGCCTCCGCGCTCGGCGGCGCGGCCGACGGCCCCGGGACGCTGTTCGCGGCGCGGGCCCTGCAAGGAGCCTGTGCGGCCGTCCTGGCCCCCTCCGCGCTGTCACTGCTGACGACGACGTTCACCGACACCGCCGAGCGCGGCCGAGCGTTCGGGATCTACGGCGCGCTCGCCGGGGGCGGCAGCGCCATCGGGCTGCTGGTGGGCGGCCTGCTCACCGAGTACGCGACCTGGCGCTGGTGCCTGTACGTCAACGTCCCCATCGCGCTGGCCGCCCTCGGCGGCGCGCTGGCCATCCTCAAGGACAGCCCCGGGCAGCGCGGGGTGCGCCTCGACGTCCCCGGCGCGCTGCTCGCCTCCGGCGGGCTCGTGGCGATCGTGTACGGCTTCAACGACGCCGAATCCGCCGGCTGGGCCGACCCGTTGGTCCTGACCCTGATCGCGGCCGGTGTGATCCTGCTCGCCGTCTTCGTGTGGTGGCAGTCCCACGCCAAGCATCCGATGCTGCCGCTGCACATCGTCAGGGACAGCACCCGTGCGGCGGCGCTCGCGACGATGGGCCTGGCCACCGTCGCCATGTTCGGCGCCTTCCTGTTCCTGACCTACTACCTCCAGACCATCCTCGACTACTCACCCGTACGGACCGGACTGGCGTTCCTGCCGATGTCCGTCACGATCGTCATCGGCGCGACGCAGATCGCCGCCCGGCTCCTGCCCCACACCGCCCCCCGCAACCTGATGGCCCCCGGCATGCTCCTCGCGGCCGTCGGCATGCTGCTCCTGACCCGCCTGAGCATGAACTCCGCCTACACCACCGGGGTGCTGCCCTCGCTGGTGCTGCTCGGCCTGGGCATGGGACTGACGTTCATGCCGGTCTACGCGACGGCGACCGCCGGGGTCGCCCCGAAGGACGCCGGAGTGACGTCCGCGACCGTCTCCACCTTCCAGCAGATCGGCGGCTCCCTGGGCACCGTCCTGTTGAACACCATCGCGTCGTCCGCCGCCACCCGCTACATCGACGCCCATCCGTCCCGGGGCCGGGGCCTGGGGGAGGGCATGGTGCACGGCTTCACCGTCGCGGCCTGGTGGTCGACGGGCGTCCTGCTCCTTGCAGCGCTGGTCGCGGCCATGGCCAAGGCGCCTGAGAAGACCTGACGAAATGATCCCCGAGGTCGCCTCCTCGCCGAGCTCCACAGCGCGAACGTCGAGGACTTCCCCGGGGCCGCGGTCGACGGCTCTCCCGTCCCCGCGTGGAGGGCGAGCCAGGACCGGACGAAGTCCCACCCACCGGCGGCAACCGCAACGACGTCGACCAACTCCTGTCCCTGCTCGACAAGATCCCGCCCGCCGCGGGCCGGGCCGGCAGACCCCGTCGACGCCCGGAGGTTTCACTGGCCGACCGGAGCTACGACCACGACGTCTACCGCCGCCGGCTCTGGCAGGGCGGCATCCGGCCCGTGATCACACGGCGGGGCGAGCCTTCGGTGGGTGGCCAGCCGGCGGCCTGAACAGCACCGATGCTCTGGAATGGCGTCCACACCCACCAGACCCTGGCTGCGCTCTCTGACGACGAGGAACGCAGGGCGGCGTTCAAGAATCCGAGGGTCCGGCTCGTAAGACCCGGTCCGCAGGCGTCCGAGCCGTGGGCCGGGGTAGACGACTGACCGGTCCGCCCATCGGCGCGGCCGAAACCCGGAGAGGACACGATCAGCGTGAGCGACGCCGAGCACCGGAAGCAGACCCCCGACGGAGCGGCCGAACTCCTGGTGCGCTGCCTGGAGAACGAGGGCGTCGAGGTGGTGTTCGGCGTGCCCGGCGAGGAGAACATCCGTTTCACCAACGCCCTCGCCCGCTCGGAGAAGATCCGCTACATCCTCACCCGGCACGAGCAGGCCGCGTCCTTCATGGCGGAGATGCACGGCCGGCTCACCGGCTCGGCGGGTGTGATGTCCGCGACGCTGGGGCCCGGCGCGATCAACCTGATGCTGGGCGTCGCCGACGCCATGACGAACAGCACGCCCGTCGTCGCGATCACCGCGCAGGTCGGCAAGGAGCGCAACTACAAGGAGTCCCACCAGTTCGTGGACCTGGTGAGCATGTTCGCCCCGGTCACGAAGTGGTCGGCGGACGTCCCGGCCACCCGGGCCGTCCCAGAGATGGTGCGGCGCGCGTTCAAGACCGCGGAGTCCGAGCGGCCCGGCGCCGTCTACCTCGCCGTGCCCGAGGACGTCGACGAGGCGACGGACGGCGCGGACCTGCGCCCGCTGCGCAGGGACGTCGTGCAGCCAGAGGCGCCGTCCCCGAAGCAGATCAAGCGGGCGGCGGAGCTGCTGCGGGAGGCACGCCGGCCGGTGATCCTCGCCGGACACGGCGCGGCGCGCGGCGGCGCCGAGGAGTCGCTGACGGCGTTCGCCACCGCGCTCGACGTGTCGACGGCGACCACCTTCCACGGCAAGGGCGTCCTGCCCGACGACCACCCGTGCGCGACCGGCACGTTCGGCTTCATGCGGCGCGACTACACCAACTTCGGGTTCGAGGAGGCCGACGTCGTCATCGCCGTCGGCTACGAGCTGCAGGAGTTCGACCCGTCCCGGATCAACCCGGACGGCGACAAGAAGATCATCCACATCCACCGCTTCCCGGCGGAGGTGGACGACAGCTACTCGGTCGACGTCGGCATCATCGGCGACATCTCCGCCTCCCTCGACGCCCTCGCCACCGCGCTCGACGGCCTGCGGTGGACCATCGACGACGAGGACACCACGGCCACCCGCGCGCTGCTGGCCAAGGAACTCGAGCAGGGCGCCGCGGACGAGCGCTACCCGCTCGCCCCGCAGCGCGTCATCGCCGACACCCGCGCCGCGCTCGGTCGCGAGGACATCGTCCTGGTCGACACCGGCGCGCTGAAAATGTGGATGGCCCGGCTCTACCCGACGTACGCGCCGAACACCTGCCTCATCTCCAACGGCTTGTCCACCATGGGCTTCTCGCTGCCGGGCGCGCTCGCGGTCCAGCTCGCCAGGCCGCAGACGAAGGTGCTGGCGGCGGTCGGCGACGGCTCGTTCCTCATGCACTCCCAGGAGATCGAGACGGCGGTCCGCGAGAACATCCCGCTGACCGTGCTGATCTGGGAGGACAACGGCTACGGGCTCATCAAGTGGAAGATGGACCTGGAGGTCGGGGAGAACTCCAACACCGACTTCGGCAACCCGGACATCGTCCAGTACGCCCGCAGCTTCGGCGCGAAGGGCTACCACATCGAGTCCGCCAAGGACCTGCTGCCGACGCTCCGTGAGGCGCTGGCGGACCCGGGCGTGTCGATCATCAACTGCCCGGTGGACTACGCCGAGAACATGAACCTCATCGAGCACCTCGGGCACCTCGACTCGGCGCTCTGACCCGCCCGCGCGGCGCGGCCCGACTCCCGTACGGGCCGCGCCGCCCGGGCCGCTGTCACGCCTCGCGCGCAGGGTCCCGCCCCGAGGACCGCCCCGGGCAGGACTGCGCGAACTCGTGACGTCGCGTGCTGATCAGGACGCAGTCGTGTCTCCGCATACCCGACGAGGGGGCAAGGACGTGCTCAGGCAAGGAGCAGCTCGGTGATCTCATCGGCGAGCTCGGTGCCGAGCGAGCCCCAGCCGTCCTTGTAGCCGTAGACGCTCGCCAGGGTGCGGGCGTCGTAGTCGCCGTTGAGGATGTCGATGTCGGTGGGGGTGATGAGCGAGGGATGGGCGACGCCGACGGCGCCCGAGACCCTCAGCAACTCCCTGCGCAGGGTGCGCAGGTAGCCCGCGGCCCGGACGGCCTTCGAGGGTGCGTCGATGCCGCGCGTCAGCCACGGGTTCTGGGTGGCGATGCCGGTGGGGCATGCGTCGGTGTGGCACTTCTGCGCCTGGATGCAGCCGATGGACAGCATCGCCTCACGGCCCACGTTGACCATGTCGACGCCGAGGGCGAACGCGACGACGGCGTTCTCGGGCAGGCCGAGCTTGCCGGAGCCGATGAAGGTGATGTCGTCGGTCAGCCCGCGCTCGGCGAACACGCTGTAGACGCGGGAGAAGCCCATGCGGAACGGCAGGGACACCGAGTCGGCGAAGATCAGGGGAGCAGCCCCGGTGCCGCCCTCGCCTCCGTCCACGGTCACGAAGTCGACCCCTCGATCACCCTGTTCCATCAGGGAGGCGAGTTCCTCCCAGAAGGCCATCTCCCCGATGGCGCTCTTGATCCCGACGGGCAATCCGGTCTCCGTGGCGAGCAGTTCCACGAAGTCGAGCATCGAGTCCACGTCGTGGAACGCGGTGTGCCGCGACGGCGACGCGCAGTCCTTGCCCGCGGGGATGTCGCGGATCGCGGCGATCTCGTCGGTCACCTTCGCACCCGGCAGCATGCCGCCGAGCCCCGGCTTCGCACCCTGCGAGAGCTTGATCTCGATCGCCTTCACGGGCCCGCTCGCGACCACGGACTTGAGCTTGTCCAGGTTGAACGTCCCGTCCTCGTTGCGGCACCCGAAGTACGACGTACCGATCTGGAGGACGAGGTCCCCGCCGTTGAGGTGGTAGGGCGACAGGCCGCCCTCGCCGGTGTTGTGCATCGTCCCGGCCAGCGCCGCACCCTTGTTGAGTGCCGTGACGGCCGCGCCGGACAGCGAGCCGAAGCTCATCGCCGAGATGTTGACGACACTAGCCGGACGGAACGCCTTCGCGCGGCCTCGTGGTCCGCCGAGCACCTTTGCCGAGGGCAACGGCGCCTGCGCGTCGTGCAGATCGGGCAGCCGACCGGCGAACGTGCGCTGCTTCACGTACGCGTGACCCTGCTCATGCTCGACGTCGTCGTCGGTGCCGAACCCGAAGTAGTTGTTCTCCTCCTTCGCCGACGCGTAGATCCAGCTGCGCTGGTCACGGCTGAAGGGCCGTTCCTCGTCGTTGGACGTCACGACGTACTGCCGCAGCTCGGGGCCGATCTTCTCCAGCAAGTACCTGGCGTGTCCCAGCACGGGGAAGTTCCTCAGCAGTGCGTGCTTCTTCTGCACGAGGTCGCGGGCGGCCACCAGCGCCAACGCCGTGGCGGCTGACGCGCCTATGTTCCGAGCACGCATGAAAGACGTTCCTCTCCTCGACTGGCCGAACCTCACCACGACCGGCTACCCCCCGCCAGCGAAATGCCACGGGAGAGCGGCGAAGGCTCTCCTCTTGCGCGCGGTCGGGGAAACGGGCGCAGGGGCTGAGGCCGGAGACCTTCTCGAGGGTGGCCTCGGGTTTCCACGCCACAGCCGGGCCCGCGGTCCGGAAGTAGTTCGACGCCTCCACCGCCGTGCTCTGTCAGATGTTCACGGCTGTCGGGGTCTGCTCACCCCACCGGGCCGGGCCGTCAGAAACCGACCGCGTCCCGGATCAGCGGGCACGTCATGCAGTGGCCGCCGCCGCGGCCCCGGCCCAGTTCCGCGCCGACGATCTCGATGACCTCGACGCCCGCCTCGCGCAGCAGCGCGTTGGTCTGGGTGTTGCGGTCGTAGGTGAAGACCACGCCCGGTTCCAGGGCGACGGCGTTGTTGCCGCTGTCCCACTGCTGGCGTTCCGACGCGTAGACGTCGCCGCCGGTCTCGATCACGCGCATCGAGGAGAGGCCGAGCGCGGTGGTGACGACGTCGACGAACGTGCGGGACCCCTCGTCGGTGATCGAGACGCCCGCGGGGCCTTCGCCGGGGCGGAGTGTGAAGGCGTGGACGTCGTCCATGATCTTCGGGTAGAGGGTGACGATGTCGCGGTCGGCGAAGGTGAAGACCGTGTCCAGGTGCATCGCGGAGCGGAGTTTCGGCATGCCGGCGACGATGACGCGTTCGGCGGCGCCGTTGGCGAACAGGGCGGCGGCGACCTGGGTGATGGCCTGGCGGGAGGTGCGCTCGCTCATGCCCATGAGGACGACGCCGTTGCCGACGGGCATGATGTCGCCGCCCTCGAACGTCGCCTGGCCCCAGTCGAGTTCGGGGTCGCCCCACCAGACGGTGGCGCCGGTGAAGTCGGGGTGGAACTGGTAGACCGCCTTCATGAGGAGGGTCTCGTCGTGGCGGGCGGGCCAGTAGAGCGGGTTCAGGGTCACGCCGCCGTACAGCCAGCACGTGGTGTCGCGGGTGTAGAGGGTGTTCGGGAGGGGCGGCATCAGGTATTCGCCGACGCCGGTGGACTCGCGGACGAGGGAGACGTACGCGGAGCGGTACGCGTCGGGCAGGTCCGTGGTGGCGAGGCCGCCGATGAGGTACTCGGCGAGCCGCCGGGGCTCCAGCGTCTCCAGGTAGGCGCGGGTGTCGTCCATGAGGCCGATGCCGACCTGGTTCGCGGTGATCTTCCGCTCCAGGAGCCAGTCCCTGGCCCCGGGGACGCCCAGGGTCTGTGCGAGCAGGTCGTGCAGCTCGACGACCTCGACCCCGCGCTGCCGCAGCTCGGCGACGAACGCCGCGTGGTCGCGCTGGGCGTTCTCCACCCACATCACGTCGTCGAAGAGCAGGTCGGCGGAGTTGGTCGGGGTCAGGCGGCGGTGCGCGAGCGCGGGCGCGCAGACCAGGACCTTGCGGAGCCTGCCGACCTCGGAGTGGACACCGAAGCCCGGCCCGGCGGTGTGGGTGCTCGTCACGGTATGCCTCACCGGGTCGCTGTCGGGGTAGCCGTCGGGCTACTGGCAGTGAAATCTAACCCTTATACGGAAGGTTGTCCTGATATGCACATCGATGCCGGAGCCATTGAACGCCTCGTCCCCATGTCCGCCGCGATCGACGCGCTGGAGGTTGTCCTCGCCGCCGGTCTTGACCCGGAGGCGGAGCCGGACCGCGGGGTCGTGGACGTGCCCGGCGGGCAGCTGCTCATGATGCCGTCGGCCACGGCGTCGTACGCGGGCGTGAAGGTCGCCACCGTCACGCCGGGCAACGCGGACCGCGGTCTCCCCCGCGTGCAGGGCCTCTACGTCCTCCTCGACGGCGGGACCCACACCCCGCTGGCCCTCCTGGACGGCATCGCCCTGACGTCGCTGCGCACCCCCGCCGTGTCCGGGGTGGCCGTCGGAAAGCTGGCGGTGCCGGACGTCGGGCGGCTCGTCGTCTTCGGGACCGGACCGCAGGCGTGGGGGCACGTGGAGGCGGTGCGGGCGGTGCGTCCCGGGCTGCGCCACGTCGACGTGGTCGCGCGGAACGCCGACCGCGTGACGGATTTTGTGGCGCGCTGCCGCGCCCTCGGCCTCTCGGCGTCCGCGGCGACGGCGGACGCCGTGGCCCACGCGGACGTGGTCTGCTGCTGCACCACGGCACGCGAGCCCCTCTTCGACAGCACCCTGCTGCCCGACCACGCCACGGTCGCCGCGGTCGGCTCGCACGAGCCGGACGCCCGCGAGGTCGACGCCCGTCTCGTGGGCCGGGCCACGGTGGTGGCGGAGTCCCGCGCGGTGGCGGCGCGGGAGTGCGGCGATCTGGTCCTCGCGGCCGCCGAGGGCACCTTCGACCTGGCGCGGGTGCACACCCTGGACGCCTTGGTACGAGGCGAGGTGCGGGTCGCGCAGGGGCGGCCGCGGCTGTTCAAGTCTGCAGGGATGGCCTGGGAGGACCTGGCCGTGGCGGCCGCCGCCTACGAACGGTGGGCGGCGGCCGCCGGGTGAGTGGCGGAGACCCCGAGCCCGACCCCGGCTCCGGGCTCGGGCTCGGTCCCTCAGCCGCTCACCGTCACCGCGTGCCGTATCACCGCGCCGAACAGATATCCCTGGGTGTTGTGCACCGTCGTCGCCGGCTGGGTACGGCCCGCGGAGTCCGTGGCGCGGGAGAGGAGTTCGGCCGGGCCGGTCCTGGTGGGCTTCCACGGGAACGACCAGCGGGTCCAGGAACCCTCCTGCCCGCGGTCGTGCAGCCGCGCCGCCCGCCAGGAGGCGCCGCCGTCCGCGCTCACCTCGACCCGGGTGATCGCACCGCCGGCCGACCAGGCGCGGCCCGTGAGCCGGTGCCGGGTGTGCGCGGACAGATCCGCGTTCCAGGGGAGCTCGAAGGCCGACTTGATGGTCTGGCGGGTGAGCGGGGCGCTGCCCTCGGCCGGGTAGGCGTCGCCGAAGAGGCGGTAGAAGTCCGTGTTCCACGGTGAGTAGAGGGGCTCGGTGGAGACCTCGATGTCGCCCAGCCACTTGATCGAGGAGATGCCCACCCAGGACGGGGCGAGGAGACGCACCGGATATCCGTGGTCGGGCGGCAGAGGGGAGCCGTTCATCTCATACGCGAGGATGACGTCGTCCAGCGCCTTGGAGACCGGCATGGGGCGGCGCACCCGGCCGTAGCTCGTACCGTCCGACGTGACGTACTCGTCGTCGAGGCCGCGCGGCATGATGTCCACCGCACGGCGGGAGAGGCCGGCCTTCTGGAGGACGTCGGAGAGCCGTACGCCGCGCCAGTGGGCCACGCCGATCGCGCCCGTCGTCCACGGGGTGCCCGAGCCCGCCCGCCCCTGCTGCGTCGCGAAGAAGCTCCTCGCGTTGCCCGCGCACTCGACGAACGCCGTGCGCGTCACCGGCTTGAAGCGCCTGAGGTCCGCGAGGGTGAACTCCCGAGCGCGACCCGTCAGCCCGTCGCCCCAGATGTTCAGCTTCCAGGACGCCGCGTCGATGCGCGGGGTCGTCGTGTGGTTGCGGACGAAGAAGCGGGCGGCCGGGGTGGTGTAGCCGGTGTCGGCGAACGACTCGAAGCGGGCCTCCGCGTTCGTGCCGTGGATGATGAACCACTCCGGTGGGAGCGGCTTGACGATGCCGGGGCCCGCCGCCGCGGCGCGGGGCGCCGACAGGGCCACCGGCACGGTCGAGGCGAGGCCCGCGGCGGCGACCAGCCGCAGCAGATCCCGGCGCGCCACCCCTTCGGCGCGGGCCCGACCGGCCGCCCACTGGCGCAGTCTGCGCCGGTCGTACGACGCCTCGGACTCGGTTGGCTCCGAGGACTCCGATGAATCGGTCGACTCCGCTGACTCTGATGACTCCGTGTGTCTCGTCATGGCCTCACGGTAGGAACTACGGCGGCGGCGCACCGGAGAAAGCCATGATCTTCATAATCGAGACATCTGATTCAGGGAGTCGTCGTCGAGACCACGTAGACCATCGGGTGCCGCGCGTTCGAGCGGTCCACGACGACGTCCAGGGTGGGCGCCGGATCCTTCTGCGTGTGCGTGAGGCCGTACCAGGGGCCGGGCCCCGTGAACTCCCAGCCGACGACGTTCTGGTCGCGCTTGCTGATGGTGATGTCGTCGGCCTTGAACGCGCTTTCCTTGCTGCCGATCTGCTTGAGGAACCGGGTCAGGCCCGCGTTGCTGGTGAGGAACTGGACGTAGAGACGGCTGGTGCGCCAGTTGTTCGTCTCGTAGTACGCGACCTCTTCCGAGTACGGCTGGACCGGTACGTCGTACAGGCGCCGCTGCACGCGCGACGGCCAGCCCGCGGTGAGGCCCGTCGCGGAGTACTTGTCCTCCTTGTCGCGGCCGCTGTTGCGGCTCTGGTTCGCGGAGATCACCAGATAGCCGGCGGGCACGCCGATGAGCAGCACGATGATGATCGCCGTCAGCCAGCGGCGGCGGATCATGTGGCTGCGGGCCTCGGTCTTGCGGGCCGGCCCCTCCCCGTCCGGCGGCTCGGGGGCGCCGGGGTGGTCCGGGGACGAGGGCTGGCGTGGCACGGTCATCTACTGGGTTCCCTGGGATGTGCGGTCGTCGGTGCGGCGGGCCTCTGCGTAGCGCTCGTAGCGTTCGTAGCGCTCCACGCGGCGCCGGTTGGCGCGGCGGAAGCGGCGGGCGACGAGACGGGCCAGGTCGGCGGCGCCCACCATGCCGGCCTCGGGGCCGAGCTGGGCGCGGGCGATGCGGGCCTCGGGGCGGTAGCCGCGGCCGGTCAGGTGGCGGCGGAAGGCGTCGCGGGCCGGGCCGATCAGCAGGTCGTCGGCGGCGCTGACGCCGCCGCCGATCACGAAGCAGGAGGGGTCGAGGGCGGCGGCGAGGTTGGCGATGCCGACGCCGAGCCACTGGCCGATGTCCTGGAGGAGCTCGACGCACATGGCGTCGCCCTCGCGGGCCAGCTCGGTGATGAGGGGACCCGTGATGTCGGGGACGTTGCCCTTGACGCGCTCGATGATGCCGTACGCGACCGGGGAGTCGGCGGCGGCGAGCTCACGGGCCTCCCTGACGAGGGCGTTCCCCGAGCTGTACTGCTCCCAGCAGCCGCGGTTGCCGCACGGGCAGCGGTGGCCGCCGGGGACGACCTGCATGTGGCCGAACTCGCCGGCCACGCCGAACTTGCCGCGCTTGACGGCGCCGTCCTCCAGGATCGCGCCGCCGATGCCGGTGCCGAGGGTGATCATGACGAGGTGGTCCTCGCCGCGGCCCGCACCGAAGCGCCACTCCGCCCAGGCGGCGGTGTTCGCGTCGTTGTCGACCATGACGGGCACGGCGAGGCGGCCCGAGATGCGGTCCCGCAGAGGCTCGTTCCGCCAGGACAGGTGGGGCGCGAAGAGCACGCGGTTGCGGTCCGCGTCGACCCAGCCCGCGGCGCCGATGCCGACGGCGTGCACGTCGTGGCGGTCGGAGAGGTCGAGGACCAGCTCGACGATGGTGTCCTCGACGACCTTGGGGCTCTTCGACTTGTCCGGGGTCTCCGTGCGGAGGGTCTCCAGGATGTTGCCGTCGGGGTCGACGACGCCCGCCATCACCTTGGTGCCGCCGATGTCGATGCCGACGGTGTTGACGCGGGGGGCCGTCAGATGCGATCGGCGTTCGCGGGTGCCCACGGTCCGCAGAACGGTGGCTCGTGCGGAGCCGCGGTGCGCGAGGTCGCGGTAGGTGCTCATTGCGGCGATTCTGCCTCACGGTGGCGGGACGGCGCACAACGGGACCCCGGCGCGGGGAGCGTATCGGCCGGGCCGGGCCCCGGGTGACCCGGGGGCGCGGGGAACTGCGCGCTCGGCCCACGAAAAGCCGCAGACGCGTCTGCGAGGTGCCCGGCAGACGCGCCTGCGGGTACGCCGTGGCCGATCGCGCAGTTCCCCGCGCCCCTCAAAACAGGACCCCGGCCCCGGGTGGCCCAGGGGCGTGGGGAACTGCGCGAGCAACCCACGACAAGCCGCAGACGCGCCGCGGGGGCGAGCCGGTAGACGCGGCTGCGGCTCCGACGTGGCTGAGCGCGCAGTTCCTCGCGCCCCTGAAGCGGCGCCCCGCGCCGTCAGGCGGGCCCTCGGCCCTCCAGCTCGTGGCGGAGGTCGTCCAGTTCGGAGCCGCCCGCCATCTGGCGGGTCAGTTCGTCGAGGGTGATCTCGTCGCGGGTGTAGCTGCCCGACATCGCGCCGCGCTTGAGGAGGACGAACCGGTCCCCGACCAGGTACGCGTGGTGGGGGTTGTGGGTGATGAGGACCACGCCCAGGCCCGCGTCCCGCGCCGCGGCCACGTACTTCAGGACGACGCCGGACTGCTTGACGCCGAGCGCGGCGGTCGGCTCGTCGAGGACGAGGACCTTCGCGCCGAAGTAGACGGCGCGAGCGATCGCCACGCACTGGCGCTCACCGCCCGAGAGCGTGCCGATGGGCTGGTCCACGTCGCGCAGGTCGATGCCCATGCGGAGCAGCTCCGCGTGGGTCGTCTCACGCATGCGGTCGACGTCCATGCGGCGGAAGGGGCCCACGCCCTTCGTCGGCTCGGAGCCGAGGAAGAAGTTCCGCCAGACCGGCATGAGGGGGACCACGGCGAGGTCCTGGTACACCGTGGCGATGCCCCGGTCCAGCGCCTCGCGCGGGTTGGCGAACCGCGCCTCCTCGCCCTCGATCGTGAAGGAGCCGGAGTCGTTCCTGTGCAGCCCCGCGATGATCTTGATGAGGGTCGACTTGCCCGCGCCGTTGTCGCCGAGCACGCAGGAGATCTCCCCCGCGTGCACCTCCAGGGAGACGCCTTCGAGCGCGCGGATGTTGCCGTAGAACTTGCTGACGTCGTCGAGCTCGACGAGCGGCGTGCGCCCGCCCCCGTCCTCGGGGACCGCGTCGGTCTTCGTCATGTCCGTGGTCACTTCGTCGCCTCCGCACGCTTGCGGACCCAGTGGTTCAGGAGGGTCGCCAGGAGCAGCATCACGCCCAGGAAGAACTTGAACCAGTCCGAGTTCCACTCCGCGTACACGATGCCCTTGCTGACCATGCCGAAGATCAGCGCACCGACGGCCGCGCCGACCGCCGAACCGTACCCACCGGTGATCAGGCAGCCGCCGATGACCGCCGCGACGATGTAGATGAGTTCGTTGCCGACGCCCTCGCCGGACTGCACGGTGTCGTACGAGAACAGCAGGTGCTGGCCGGAGATCCAGGCGCCGAACGCGACGCCCATGTAGAGGCCGATCTTCGTCTTGGCGACCGGGACGCCGACCGCGCGGGCCGCGTCCTCGCCGCCGCCCACCGCGAAGATCCAGTTGCCGACGCGGGTGCGCAGCAGGATCCACGTGGCGACCGCGATCAGCGCGAGCCACCAGAGGATCGTGATCTTGAAGTCGACGCCGCCGATCGTGATGGTCGAGGCGAAGACGTCCTTCGCGGAGGAGAAGCCCTCCATGTCGGAGATCGACTTGGTGGAGACCGTGCCGCTGATCATCTTGGTGAAGCCGAGGTTCATGCCGGTCAGCATCAGGAACGTGCCGAGCGTGATGATGAAGCTCGGCGGGTCCGTGCGGGTCAGCATGACGCCGTTGAAGACGCCGATGGCGAGGGTGACGAGCAGCGAGACGCCGACGCCCACCCAGACGTTCGCCGTCATCTGGTAGCTGAACATCGACGAGACGAGGGCGGAGGTCGTCACGAGGACGCCCGCCGACAGGTCGAACTCGCCGCCGATCATCAGCAGGGCCACCGGCACCGCCATGATGCCGAGGGTCGATGCGGCGTACAGGACCGTCGCGAGGCTGCTGGCCTGGAGGAAGCTGTCCGCGACGAACGAGAAGAAGATGAAGACGGCGATGGCGCCGACGACCGAGCCGAGCTCGGGTCGGCCCATCAGCTTCTTCAGCGGCGAGGTCTTGACGAGCCGCTCGTCGGTTTTGTCGCCCGGTGCGGGCGCCGGTGCTGTCGCGGTCATCGGGTCCCTCGCTTCGCGTAGTCCTCCAGCTCGGCGGCCTGGTCCTTGGTGATGATCTGCGGGCCCGTGAGGACGGGACGGCCGCCGCCGAGGACGTCGGCGTTGTACTTGTACAGCCACAGCAGGTCGACGGCCTGGTAGCCCTGGAGGTAGGGCTGCTGGTCGACGGCGAAGCCGAGGTCGCCGGACTTCAGGCCGGCCGCGACCGTCTCGTTCAGGTCGAAGGTGTCGATCTCGGCCTTGCTGCCCGCGCTGTCCGCGGCCTTCACCGCGGTGTCCGCGAAGGGCGCGCCGAGCGTGACGACGGCGTCGATGGACTTGTCGGTCTGCAGCCGGGCCTCGATGGAGGACTGCACGTCGGGCATGTTCGTGCCGGTGACGTACAGGTTCTGCATCTTGCCGTCGAAGGTCTTCTTGGCGCCGTCGCAGCGCTGCTCGTGGCCGACGTTGCCCTGCTCGTGCAGGATGCAGAGCGCCTTCTTCTTGCCGCGCTTGTTGAGCTCCTCGCCGACGGCCTCGCCCGCGATCGTCTCGTCCTGCCCGATGTGGGTGAGCGCCCCGAACTTCTTGGACTCGGCCGAGCCGGAGTTCACGGTGATCACCGGGATGCCGGCCTTCTTCGCGCGGGCCAGGGCACCCTTCATCGCGTCCGGCTTGGCCAGCGTGACGATGATCCCGTCGACCTTCTTGTCGATGTAGGAGTCCACGAGCTGGGCCTGCTGCTGGGCCTCGTCGTCATGGGCGTAGAGGAAATTGATGTTGTCCTTGCGGGCGGCCTGCTCGGCACCGCTCTGGACGATGTCCCAGAAGGTGTCGCCGTCGCCCGAGTGGGTCACCATGCCGAAGGTCCAGCGCGGTGTGTTCACCGCCGCCTTGCCCTGCGCGGTCGCCGCCTTGCGGGCGTCCTCCGCGCGTTTGCCGCCGGTGCTGCTGCATCCGGTGAGTCCCGCGGTGACCCCGAGCACCGCCACCAGCACGGCGCCCACCGTACGTACCCCTGTCTTCACCCTTGCCACGACGCCGTGCCCTTCTTGCTCTGCTGCTCTGTGCGGCCGGTCCGGATCCCCGGCCCCAGCCGCCCAAGTATCGACCACGCGGATCACGCGTGTGTTCATCGGGTGCCGCGAGTGTTCATCGCGTACCGCGCGCGGTGTACTTCTCCAGCTTCGGCACGTCCTTCCCGGTGACGATGGCGGGCCCGGTGAGAACGGGCTTGCCGCCTCCCAGGACGTTGGCGTTGGTCTCGTAGAGCCACAGCTCGTCCACGGAGAGGTAGCCCTGGAGGTAGGGCTGCTGGTCGACGGCGAACCCGACCTCCTTCGCCTTCATCCTCTTCACGACCTCGGCGTTCAGGTCGAACGTGTCGATCTCGGCCTTGCTGCCCGTATCCTCCTTGGCCTTCACCGAGTACGCGGCGATGGGCGCGCCGAGGGTGACGACCACGTCGATGTCCTTGGTGGCCTGGAGCTTCGCGCTGATGGAGGACTGGGAGGCGGGCGCGTTGGTGCCCTCGACGTTGAGGTTCTCGACGGAGCCGCCGAAGCTCTTCTTCACTCCGGCGCAGCGCTGTTCGAGCGAGACGTTGCCCTGTTCGTGGATGACGCAGAGGGCCTTCTTCTTGCCGCGCTCGTCGAGCTCGTCGCCGACGGCCTCGCCGGCCACGGACTCGTCCTGCCCGATGTGGCTGAGCGCGCCGAACTCCTCGGAGAACTCGCCGCCCGAGTTGATCGTGACGACCGGGATCCCGGCGGCCTTCGCCTTGCCGAGCACGGACCGCATCGCCTCGGGCTTGGCCAGGGTCACGATGATCCCGTCGACCTTCTTGTCGACGAAGGACTGGACGAGCTCGGCCTGGCCCTTGGCCTCCTTGTCGTTGGCGTAGAGGAACTGGACGTTGTCCTTGCGGGCGGCCTGCTTGGCGCCGCTGCGGACGATGTCCCAGAAGGTGTCGCCCTCGCCCGAGTGCGTGACCATCGCGATCTTGAGCCTGGGCGTGTTCACGCCGGTGCCGCCCCCGCTCCCGCCGTCCCCGGACTTGTCCTCGTCG
This sequence comes from Streptomyces venezuelae, assembly GCF_008642315.1. Taxonomy (NCBI): domain Bacteria; kingdom Bacillati; phylum Actinomycetota; class Actinomycetes; order Kitasatosporales; family Streptomycetaceae; genus Streptomyces; species Streptomyces venezuelae. Next base: position 1,668,790 of record NZ_CP029192.1, read on the forward strand.
TCCTTGCCGCCCGAGCTGCTGCAGCCGGCGGCGAGCGCGATCACCGCCAGACAGGCGACGACCCCTTTGGCCGTACGGGACGTGTGCATGGCTGTGCGGGATGTACGCATGGCTGTGCGGGATGTACGCATGACTGTGCGGGATGTACGCATGGTGGACCACCCCTCGTCTCCCGGCCGCCTCGGTGCGGCTGGAGGAGTTCTAGCGGGGGGTGCGCGGGACCGTCAATAAGTTTGTCAGAACATTCTGACTACGGGCGTACGAGGAGCTGGAACTCGAAGGAGTACCGCGACGCGCGGTAGACGTGCGAGCCGTACTCGACGGCGCGTCCCGTGTCGTCGAAGGTGGTGCGCCGCATGGTCAGCAGCGGGGCGCCCGCCGGCTCGGCGAGCAGCTCCGCCTCCTCGGCGGTGGCGGCGCGGGCGCCGACGGACTGACGGGCGCTGTGCAGGGTGAGGCCCGCCGCGCGCATCAGGCGGTAGAGACCGGTGGCCTCCAGGCGCGCCGGGTCGAGGTCCAGGAGGCCGGTGGGCAGGTGGTTGCGCAGGTGGGCCATGGGTTCGCCGTGCGCGAGCCGGAGCCGCTCGACGAGGTGCACCTCGTCGCCCTCGGCGACCCCGAGCGCCGCCGCGACCTCGGCCGTGGCGGGCTCCAGGGCGGTGCGCAGGACCCGGGTCTCGGGGCGCTGCCCCGCGGCCTCCAGGTCGTCGTAGAGACTGCTGAGCTCCAGGGGCCGCTTGACCTGACTGTGCACGACCTGGGTCCCGACACCCCGCCGCCGCACGAGCAGACCCTTGTCGACGAGGGACTGGATGGCCTGCCGCACCGTGGGCCGCGAGAGCCCGAGCCGCCCGGCGAGCTCGATCTCGTTCCCGAGGAGACTGCCCGGCGTCAGGGCCCCGCGCTCGATCGCCGCTTCCAGCTGCTGGGCCAGCTGGAAGTAGAGCGGAACGGGACTGCTGCGGTCTACGCCGAGCCGGAGGTCCACGGTGGGGTCCTGGACCGGCTTGCCCTGAGCTGCTTTGGCGACTGGTTTGGACACGTGGCGAGCGTAGTCCCAGGAGATGATGACGGGAAGTTCTGAAGTTCTGTTGTCCGGACAAAGCAGGCGGGCGGCGGTCAGAGCCTGCGGGGCCAGAGCTTTGGGCGCCAGAGCTTGCGGGGTCAGAGCTTGCGGGCCACCGCCCCGTACATCGCGATCGCCGCGTCGTCGATGCCCTGCTGCTCCGGGCCCGGGCGCCATTTGTGGACCTGGGTGACGCCGGGATCGACCAGTTCCATGCCGTCGAAGAACGACGTGGCCGTCGGGAGGTCCCGCAGGGCCATGGGCATGCCCTGGGAGGCGTACTCCTCGGCGACCCGGCCCACCTCGCCGGGGGCGAAGTCGCCGGTGCCGATGGTCATGGCGAGGAAACTGCCCGACGGGAGCGGGTCCAGGAGGCGCTGGACCAGACGGCGGTCGTCCGGGGGCAGGATGAAGTGGAGGATGCCGATGACCATCAGGCCGACCGGCTCCCCCAGATCGATCAGCTCGCGGAACTCCGCGCTGTCCAGGATGGCGTCCGGGTCGTGCATGTCCGCGTCGATGTACGCCGTCGCGCCCTCGGGCGTGCTCTGGAGGAGCGCGCGGGCGTGGGCCAGGACGATGGGGTCGTTGTCGACGTAGACGACGTGCGCCTCCGGCGCCACCTCCTGCGCCACCTCGTGGAGGTTGGGGGCCGTGGGCAACCCGGTTCCTATGTCCAGGAATTGGCGGATGCCCCGCTCCTGCGCGAGGTAGTGCCCGGCGCGGTGCATGAACCGGCGGTTCTCCAGCATGTGCACCGGCAGCGCGGGCCAGTGCTCGCACATCGTGTCGCCCGCCGCGGCATCCACGGGGTAGTGGTCCTTGCCGCCCAGGATGTAGTCGTACACGCGCGCCGAATGTGCCGTCGAGGTGTCGATCCGATCGCCCGCGCCGTGCATGGGCCGCTCCAATTCTCCGTGGACTCACCGGACTTCGGTGACTGCGCCGAACCTACGCCACCGGACGGCACTGTCGCTTAAGTTCTGTTGTCAGGACAAAGGATTGACAGGGGCGTCCGGCGTCGCGAGGGTGGGTGCATGCGCATCGGACTGATCGGAACGGGCCGCATCGGCTCCTTCCACGCGGCCGCCCTCAGCCACCACCCCGACGTGACGTCCCTGGTGATCGCCGACGCCGACACCGCGCGGGCCACCGCCCTCGCGGCGCGGACCGGGGCGACTCCGGTGGCCTCGGCGGACGACGTCTTCGCCGCGGGGGTGGACGCCGTCGTCATCACCGCGGCGACCTCCGCGCACGCGGAGCTCATCGGCAGAGCGGCGCGTGCGGGCCTCCCCGTGTTCTGCGAGAAGCCCATCGCACTCGACCTGCCGGGCACGCTCGCCGCCCTCGCCGAGGTCGAGGCCGCGGGGACCGTGCTCCAGCTGGGCTTCCAGCGGCGCTTCGACGCGGGGTACACGGCGGCACGCGAGGCGGTGCGCACGGGCCGGCTCGGGCGGCTGCACACCGTCCGGGCGATCACCTCGGACCCGGCGCCGCCCCCGGCCGCGTACCTGCCGCTCTCCGGCGGCCTCTACCGCGACTGCCTCGTCCACGACTTCGACATCCTGCGGTGGGTGACGGGGCGTGAGGTCACGGTGGTGTACGCGACGGGGTCCGACACGGGACCCGCCATGTTCCGCGACGCGGGCGACGTCGACACGGCCGCCGCGGTGCTCACCCTTGACGACGGCACGCTCGCCACGGCGACCGCCACGCGCTGCAACGGCGCGGGGTACGACGTCCGCATGGAACTGGCCGGTGAGCAGGACCAGTTGGCCGTCGGCATGGACGAGCGCACGCCGCTGACCTCCGTGGAACCGGCGGGCCCGCCCGCTCCGGTCAAGCCCTGGCCCGGCTTCCTCGAACGCTTCGCCCCCGCGTACGAGGCGGAGCTCGCCGCCTTCGTCGAGGTGGTCCGGGGCGCACGGGCGAACCCCTGCGACGGCCGCGAGGCGCTGCACGCGCTGCGCATCGCGGAGGCGTGCGAACTGTCGCGGCGGGAGCGGCGGCCGGTGCGGATGGCGGAGATCACGGAGTTGTACGGGGACTGAGCCCCTCCGCATGGGATTGCGCCCCGTACGGGGACGGAGCGCCGCCGCTCACGCCGTAGACGAAAGCACTGTCCCCTGCGCGATCGCGCACAACGTCTCCGCGCCCTCCTCGCCCACCGCGACCAGCTCGCAGCGCACCGTCGCCTGGCGTCGACCCGAGTGCACCACGACGGCGTGCGCGAGCAGGACCGCGCCGGTCGCCGGACGTACGTACTGGATGGAGAACCCGGACGTCAGGACGGCCGGGCCGAGCGTCGTGCCCGCCGCGAACGTGATGCTGTTGTCCGCCGCGTACGCGAGAACGCCGCCGTGCAGGAAGCCGTTCTGCTGCCGCAGCTCGTCGCGGACGTCGATCTCCAACGTGGCCGCGCCCTCACCGAACCGCGTGATGCGGGCCCGCACGAGACGGCTGAACGGCTGGGCCTCCAGGACCTTCCGGGCCATGACGAGGTCGAGGGGGTCGGATGCGTCGGATGCCGGCTGCGCGGTCGAAGGGTCGGTCATGACCGACTACTACCACCGGACGGGAAGCCGCCGCACCCCCCTGATCAGAGTCCCGGGCAGCCACTCCCCCGGCGGGCCGTCCGGCGCAAGGCCGGGACAGCGCTCCAGGAGCGAGCCGAGGGCGATCTTCGCCTCGACCCGGGCCAGCGGGGCACCCAGGCAGTGGTGGAGACCATGTCCGAAGGCCATGTGGCCCTGCGCGGCGCGGCGGATGTCGAAGCCGTCGGGTTCGGGGAAGCGGCCGGGGTCGCGGTTGGCCGCGGCGAGGCCGATCCGGACGATCGCGCCCGTCGGTATCACCACGCCGCCGAGCTCGGTGGGCTCGGTCGCGAAGCGGTACGTGGCGCTCTCCAGCGGGCCTTCGTAGCGCAGGGCCTCCTCTATCGCGCCGTCGAGGAGGGACATGTCGGCGCGGAGGGCGGCCAGTTGGGCGGGGTGGGTGAACAGGGCGTGCACGGCGTTGGCGATGAGGTTGACCGTCGTCTCGTGCCCGGCGATCAGCAGCAGGAAGGCCATGCCGCGCAGCTCGGCGGTGGAGAGCCGGTCGCCGCCCTCGTCGTCCGTGGTGCGGATCAACGCACTCAGCAGGTCCTCGCCCTGCCCTGAACGCCGCTTCGCCTCGACCAGTTCGGCGAGGAACGCGGCCAGTTCCTCGAATGCGGCGCGCTCCGCCTCCTGGTCCGGCGACGCCACGACTCCGTTGGAGAGGCGGCGGAAGGTCGAGCGGTCGATGTCGGGGACGCCGAGCAGCTCGCAGATCACGGTGATCGGCAGTTGGAAGGCGAACGCTTCGAGCAGGTCGGCCCGGCGGGCCGTCGCGGACTCGCCGTGGACGAGCATCTCGTCGAGGAGGCCGTCCGTGATGCTCTGGATCCGGGGGCGCATGCCCTCGACGCGGCGTGCGGTGAACTCGCGGGTGATGAGGGCGCGCAGGCGGGTGTGCTGGGGCGGATCCGCTATCAGCAGGTGGGTGCCGATCAGCTCCTCCTCGTGGAAGGCGAAACCCGCGGCCGCGGCGGACTTGGCGAAGCGGGGGTCCCGGAGCGCGGATCTGCACTCCTCGTACCCCACCACCACGTACGTGTCGTCCATGTCCTCCGGGGGTGGCAGACGGACGCGGTGGACGGGGCCCAGGGCACGGAGTTCCGCGTAGACGGAGTGCGGGTCCTCTCTGAACCGGGTGCCGTACGTGTCCAGGTCGATGCTCTCCACCATCTGGGTCCCCTCCCAAGTGCTCATGTGACCAACGTGCCGGACGCGGCGCTCTGTTCCCGCCCCGCGCCGCGTTCATCCTTCCTGGTCAGCCATGCTGCATACGCGTACTGCTCAGTCCTCGTCCAGCAGCCCCGCGTCGTGCGCCAACAGCGCGATCTGCACACGGTTGTTGAGGTCCAGCTTCGTCAGGATCCGCGACACGTGCGCCTTGATCGTGGCGACGCTCAGGAACAGCTGGCCCGCGATGTCCGCGTTCGACCCGCCGCGCCCGACCGCGACGGCCACCTCACGCTCCCGCTCCCCCAGCGTCGCGAGCCGGTCCAACGCCCGGCGCCTGCGGTCGAGCTGGGGATCGACGCCGGTGACCTGCGTGATCAGCTGTTGGGTCACCGTCGGCGAGAGCACGGGCTCGCCCGCCGCCACCGCGCGCACCGCCGCGACGATCTCGGCCGGTGCCGTGTCCTTGAGGACGAATCCGGCGGCGCCCGCGCGCAGGGCGCGCAGCACCTGCTCGTCGGCGTGGAACGTGGTGAGGACGATGACCTCGGGGGCGCCTGGACGCCTGCGCAGCGCCTCGGTGGCGGCGAGGCCGTCCATCGTGGGCATGCGGATGTCCATCAGGACGACGTCGGGCCTGAGTTCGCCGACCAGCGGGGCGACCTCGGTGCCGTCGCCCGCCTCACCGACGATCTCGATGTCGTCCGCGCCGCCGAGCATGAAGGAGAGCCCGGCCCGCACGAGCGGGTCGTCGTCGACGAGGAGCAGCTTGATCGGTTTCATGACGCCCACGGTAGCCAGGCCTCCAGGTGGAATCCGCCGTCGTCCCCGGCCTCGTGGCCGAGCCTGCCGCCCGCGAGCGAGGCCCGCTCGGCGAGCCCGATCAGGCCCTGTCCCGAGCCGGGCACCGCGGGCACGGGCCCGGGCGGTGCGGGATTGCGGACGGACAGGGTCAGGCCCTCGCCGGGCGCGCCCGTGACGGTGACGGTCACTTCGGCGCCGGGGGCGTGTTTGCGGGCATTGGTCAGGCCTTCCTGGGCGATGCGGTAGGCGGTGCGCCCGAGGGCCGTGGGCACGGAATCGGGATCGGTGACGCGGTTGTCGAGGACGACCTTCATGTCGGCGTCGCGGGACTCGGCGATCAGGGTGCCGAGGGCGGCGAGGGTGGGCTGCGGGCGGCCGGAGGCGTCGGCCTCGCCGCCGCGCAGGACGCCGATCACCTGGCGCAGGTCCTGCAGCGCCTCGTGGGAGCTCTCCCGGATGACGCCCGCCGCCCTGACGATCTCCTCACGCGGCGCGTCCGGGCGGAACTCCAGGGCTCCGGCGTGGACGCTGAGCAGGGTGAGGCGGTGGGCGAGGACGTCGTGCATCTCGCGTGCGATGTCCTCGCGGGCGAGCCGCTGGGCCTGCTCGGCGCGGAGCGCGGCCTCGTTCTCGGCGCGCACGGCGCGGTCACGGAGGCTGAGCAGGAGTTCGCGGCGGGAGCGCACGAACATGCCCCAGCCGATGACCGTGACGGTGATCAGCACGCCGAAGGCGATGGAGATGCCGTACGACATGCCGGAGTCCGGGCGCAGCCAGTAGGTGAGGGGGACCACGGCGACCGAGACTCCGCCGACCCAGGCGACGTACCGGAAGGGCCGGTGCACGGCGAGGGTGAAGAGGGCGACCGCCGCGGCGCCGCCCGCCGTGTCGGAGGCCACCGCGACCGGCACCATCACGACGGCGAGGCCGACGGGCCACCGCCTGCGCAGCCAGACCGCGGCGCAGGCCAGGGCGCCGAGCACCTGGTCGAACTCGGCCCAGCCCGGGGAGATGTGCGGGTTGCCGGAGACCGCGTCGGCGCCGACCATCCCGATGAGCACGGCGGCGAAGAAGCAGGCGAAGTCGGCGATCCAGTCGCGGACGGTGCGCCGCGACGCGCGTCCGGCGCGGCTCGGGTCGAACTCCCGGGCGATGGCGGAGGGCAGTGTCCAGGGGCGCCTGGCCAGGGGGCCGCTCAGGGAGCCCACGGGCTCGGGGGGTCGCTCGGGATCTGTGCCGCTCATGGTCGACAAATCTACGCACCGCGGGCGGCCCCGCACGGTCCTCACGCGTGATCGTCTACCAAAGTCGCGCGGGTCCGCGACTTTCGGACCCGCTCAGGAGGAAGATCCTCGCCCCGCGGCGGATGCCCGCCGGGAAGGTGCGGGACGAGGATCTTCGCATGAAGCAGCTACTGGAGATTCTCGGTGTGGTCCTGCTGTTGCAGGGCGCGGTCGGCCTGGTCCACAGCTTCACCGGCGCACTGGGCGGCTGGGGTCTGATCCAGCGCTTCGGCTTCCTCGACGGGTACGAGACGTACGCGAGCGTGGCCCTGATCGTGCTGGGCTGCGCCCTGTTCGCCGCGCTGCGGAGCCTCGGGAACGACTGACTCAGCAGCCGTGGTCGACCAGGTCGAACGACGCGTAGTGGTCGGCGGTGTAGTAGTCCTCCTGGCTCTTCTCGCCGGTGACGATGCGGCGGGCGCCGCGGTCGTCGGAGCCGGGCGTGACGACCGTGTACTCGTGGTAGTAGCCGGAGCTCTGCTGGGGCAGCTCACCCTCGCGGTTCTGGAAGACGGTGCCGTCCTGCGGGTACGGGTAGGGGCCGCCCTTTTCGATCAGGTCGAGCGTGTCGTGTGCCTGGGAGGGCAGCGCGGAGAGACAGATGTCGCCGACGGCGGCGGCGGAGTGCGAGACGGCGGCGACCGGGGCCGCCGGTGCCGCGCTCGCCGCGACGGGGCCGCCGACGAGCAGGGCGGCGGCGAGGGCAGTGACGCTGACGATTCGTGGGGGGATTCGCATGGGTCCAGTGTGACGCGCGTAGAGGTTGTCGTGTCAACGACAAGTAAGGGAAATTCTCCGGGAGTTAACCGAGCGGCGCGGACCGGCGGACTCCGTGTCCGATTGCCGCCAGCCGATACCCGCCCGAACGCCTTTCATTGAACCCGCAAGCACTTGGCGACCGTGCCGCAGTGCGATTCAGACGGAAGGTATCGACATGTCTACTCTCAACGGCAGGACGGCTCTGGTCACCGGCGGCAGCCGCGGCATGGGCGCGGCGATCGCGCTGCGCCTCGCCCAGGAGGGCGCGGACGTGGCCCTCACCTACGTCCACAACGAGGCGGCCGCCGAGGAAGTGGTCACGAAGATCCGGGCCATGGGGCGGCGCGGCTTCGCCATCCGGGCGGACGCGGCGGACGCCGGGGACGCGGCCGGCGCGGTCGACCGCGCGGCCGACGACCTGGGCGGCCTGGACATCCTGGTGAACAACGCGGGGATCGGCGTCCTCGGTCCCGTCGGCGACCTGTCGCTCGCCGACATCGACCGGGTCATGGCCGTGAACGTACGAGGGGTCTTCCTCGCCTCGCAGACGGCGGCCGTGCGGCTCCGCGACGGCGGGCGGATCATCACCATCGGCAGCTGCATGGCGCAGCGCGTCCCGGGCCCCGGCGGCACCCTGTACGCGACCAGCAAGGCCGCGCTGATCGGCCTCAACAAGGCGCTGGCACGGGAGTTGGGCGGGCGCGGGATCACGGCGAACCTGGTCCAGCCGGGTCCGATCGACACGGACATGAACCCGGCGAACGGCCCCTTCGCGGACGGCCAGAGCGCCATGACCGCCCTCGGCCGCTTCGGCTCCGCCGACGAGGTGGCGTCCCTGGTCGGCTATCTCGCCGGGGACGACGCGGCGTACATCACCGGCACCGAGCTGTCGGTGGACGGCGGTCACGCGGCCTGAGCTTCAGCCTCCCGCCTGCCGCCAGGTCGCTGCCGTGCCATCCGCTGGCGCCACCATCCCGAGGGAGAACCCTGTGCACAGCACCAGCCCGCAGATCGCGGAGGTCCTGCCGCGCCGCGGCGGGACGCTCCTGGCCTGCTCCTGCCACACCTCCGCCCCCTCCCCGGCTGAACGCCCGCGCCCCGGGGCAGGGCTCGACGTGCCGCGAGTCGCACTGACACAGATCGTCAACTCATTGATTCTCACGGGTCTGGTCGCTGTCCAGGTCCTGCGAAAGGGTTCCAAGAAGGCGGCAGTGCGGCATCTGCGCACTCGATCTGCTGCCGCGCCGAGCGTTCAGGCGCACCCGCGAGAGAAGGAAGCACACCCCTTATGCGCGCCCTTGTGGTCGATCACAGTGAGGCCGGCCCCGTCCGGTTCGCCGATGTCGACGAGCCCGTACCGTCCGCCGGTGAGGCGTTGGTGGAGATACGGCACATCGGTCTCAACTTCGGAGAGCTGAATTACGTGCACCAGTGGCCGGCCGGAGCTGTGCACGGTCACGACGCGGCCGGCATCGTGGTGCGCGCCGCGTCCGACGGTTCCGGGCCGCCCGAAGGTACGCGCGTCACAGTGGGAATGTCCCCCCACGCGTGGGCGGAGCGGGTGGCAGTCAGCCCCGCCTCGCTCGGCACCGTCCCCGAGGGTGTCGATCTGGCCCACGCCGCGGCGCTGGGGATCGCCGGAGTCACCCCTCTGCGTGTGCTGCGCAAGCGTTCCCTGTTGGCGCGCGACGTTCTGGTCACCGGCGCCAGCGGGGGCGTGGGGCATTTCGCCGTCCAGTTGGCGGCCCTGGCGGGCGCCCGGGTGACGGCACTCGTCGGTTCGCCGGAGCGCGCCGTCGGGCTCCGTGAACTCGGGGCCGACAAGGTCCTGACCGACCTGGCCGAGACCGGGGACCGGTTCGACCTCGTCCTGGACACGGTCGGCGGGCCGCTGGTGGCCCAGGCGTGGAATGCGCTCGCCGAGGGCGGCACCATCCATCTGGTCGGTTACTCCTCCGGGCAGGAAACCACCTTCCCGGCAGGGGCCTTGTTCGGCTTCGGCGAACCCCGCAGCATCTCCACCTACGGGGACAAGACGCCGACCGGCGGGGAGCTGACGGACCTGCTGGGCCTCATGGCCGCCGGGAGGCTCTCGGCGCCGGTCGGACTGCGAGGCGACTGGCAGGGCGTGGACGACGCGGTCCGGGCGCTGTTCGCGCGGAAGGTGCACGGAAAGGTCGTTCTTGACGTGGTCTGACGCTGCGGGCGAGGACACATGCGCCTCGCCCGCCGGCGGGCCGTTCGCGGCGGTGGACGAGAATGGACCCATGGATGTGCTGGCGGAGGTCTTGCGCGTTTCGGGTGCGCGAGGAGGGCTCGGGGCCGTGCTGAAGGCCGGCGGAACCTGGGGCCTGCGGCTGGACTCCTCTCCAGGAGCGGCCCTGCACGTGGTGTCCCGCGGCACCATGTGGCTGCATGTCACGGGTGAGAAACCTCTTCAGGTGCAGGCCGGGGACGCCGTCCTGGTGCCGCCGGGCACCGCACACGGGATAGCCGGCGGCGCCGGCATGACGATGGGTTCCTGCGACCGGGAGGCAGCGGCCCGGTCGTTCGCCGATGGCCGGGCCCTGCGGCTGGGCTCGGCGCCGGTGCGGACGGAAGTGATCGTCCTGCGCTACGAGCAGGACCCGGAGGTGCGCACACCGGTGCTTGCCTCCCTCGCTCGGCCGATGCACGTCGCAGCCCGGGAGAACGCGCAGCTCAGAAGGACCGTCGAACTCCTCGCTGCCGAGCTCGCACAGCCGCAGATCGGCACCACCGCCGCCATCAACAGCATCGTCGACCTGCTGCTCGTCCAGTTCGTACGCGCCTGGCTGGCCCGCCACCCGCAGGAGCAGTCCGGCTCATGGCTGGGAGCGATGCGTGATCCGGTCGTGCGCGACGCTCTGGCATGCGTCCACGCCCGACCGGAGCACCCCTGGACCACGGAGACCCTGGCCGCCGCGACGAGCGTCTCCCGAGCGACGCTGTCCAGGCGTTTCCGGTCCGCCCTCGGACAGACGCCGGGCGCGTACGTGATGCAGTGGCGCATCGACCTGGCGTCCGTCCGGCTCCGCGATACCGATGAGCCGGTCGAGTCGATCTCCGGCGCGGTCGGATACGGCTCTCCGCACGCTTTCAGCCGTGCCTTCAGACGTGCCCGAGGCACGGCCCCGGGCGAATATCGTTCTCGACTTCGCAGGTGATCCGGCCTCGACCGGTAGGAACATCGGCCTCCGCGTACGGGAGGACGTGTGGCGGCCCGCAGTTCATTGGATCAGGTCTGTGTGTGGATGCTCGGGAGAAGTGGGACAGACGTAGATCTGCAGGTTGTCCGTGCTGCCCACTTCCACCCTCGTCGGCTGCGAGAGGTACTGGCGCGGGCCGCGAGAGCCGGCGAGGACGGCGTCCTGTTCCTCCTGCGGCGCCCAGCTGCGGCCCTCACCGCCGTCCCACTCGAAGGAAGCAATCGTCAGCAGCGGGACCATTTGCACCTCGCACACAGCGCAGTACCGGCGGATCGGGTCGGTGCGGCCCCAAGGGGGCCAGCCACCGACCTTCCAGCCCGGCGCGTTGCCCAGATGAAGGGAGTAGAACTCGCGCGGATACCGTGCGTAGGAGCTGTCCACACCGGACCCGGCCGCCTGCCACCTGCTCCAGTCCTCCAGCAGACGCTGCAGCTCCGGGCTCAGATCCAGGCTGTTGGGGTAGTCGGTGATCGCTTCCGGCGCCAGCACGCACGGCTCCGGCACATAACCCGGATAGTCCGCCTCGTACGGTTCCGGCGGCGCGGCAAGGATGTCCCCGACCTCCGCCGCCGACCGCCACACCAGCACGGCCGACGGCTTGCAGTCCGGTTCGTGCTCGTACGGGCACCACAGAACCTGCAGCAGATCGGCCCGCCCGGGCGGGCGCAACAGGGGTACGTCGCGAAGGAACAGCTGAGCCACGGGCAACAGCGGGACCGGGCATTCGGCGGGCCACGCAAGGCCGGAGTCGAGCCGTTCGGCGAGCCGTGCGGCAGCGCGTTCCCTGAGCGCTTCCTCCTCGGGTGTGTACGCGGGAGGCCGCTCATCAGGGCGCCACCTGGACTGCAGGCCTCTCTGCAGCCGCACTTCGGTCAGTGACTCGCGAAACCCCGTGTCCACGTGCAGGTGCACGTCCTCGCAGTGCGGCCATGGCTCCCCCGCCGGCCACAACAACGGCCCACCGACCGAGCTGTCCCCGACCGAAGGCGACCCCGGACGCGGATGCAACCGAATGGCAGGTCGCGCCAACGGGGCCAACTCAGGGAAGACCGCGCCCACCTGGAGGGGCCGCGACGGAGTGGTACGTACGAAAACCATGCCGGTGATCCTGCCACCAGCCACTGACAGGCCCCGGTGATGGTGCCGATCAGGGTGCCTCCGCGCACGACACACCACGTGGCATTGTCCTGCGCCATCCCTTGGGACACGGCTCCTCTCGCTGACCCCGTCGTCCGGGCGGGGACATGGGTGTGGGGCGCGCCGGGGCTGTCCACCCGGCGCGCCCCACGTTCAATGGGGGCGGATCAGCCGCCCAGCTCCTGGTGGCGGGCCGCCAGCTTGGCCGCGCCGTCCTCGGTCAGCGAACCGAACAGGCGCAGCCGGGAGATGCCGCCGTCCGGGAAGATGTCGATGCGGACGTGCGTGCCGACGACCGGCGCGTCCAGGACGAAACGGTGGTTGGTGTCGGGCTGCAGGCGGGTGCGGGGCAGCGCCTCGACCCACTCGCCCGACGCGCCGTCGCGCACCGAAAGGGCCGCCCAGCCCGCCGAGTTGCCCTTGAGGTAGGCGGTGTCGATCTCGACCACGCGGATCTCGGACTGCTGGACGAGCTGGTAGCGGATCCAGTCGTTGCCGGTGTCGCGGCGGCGGCGGGTCTCCCAGCCGTCGTCCATCTTGCGGGAGCGGCCCGGCTGGATGGTGTTGGTGGCCGGGGAGTAGAAGCGGTCGGACGCATCCTCGACCTGGCCGCCGTTCTCCAGGGCGACGACGTCGAACGTGCCGAGCGCGGCGAGCCACTTGGGGTCGGCGACGACCTCGCCGTACACGCGCAGACGGGCGATGCCGCCGTCCGGGTGCTGGTTGACACGCAGGTGCGTGAAGCGCTGCTCGATGTCGACGGCGAAGCCGTTGGCGGCGTGGCCGCCGACGGGCGTGCGCGGGACGAGGGTCGTCCACTTCACGTCGTCGGCGCAGAGCTCCTCGGGCGTCGGCGAACCGTCGACGCTGGTGCCCTCGACGGACACGGCCTGCGGGTAGTTGCCGCGGAAGTGGGCGGTGTCGATGACGATGCCGCGTACGATGCCGGGCGCGCCGAGCCGTACGAGAGCCCAGTCGTGGTCGTCCTGGGTGGGCCACGGGTGCTCGCCCGAGACACCACGCCTGCGGCGGGTCTCCCAGCCGTCCATGACCTTGCCCTTGTGGCCGAAGTGCTCGGGGTCGAACACGGCCGGGTGGGCGAGCAGCAGGTTCTCGCGCATCGCGAAGAACTCGTCGTTGGCGGCGATCACACCGGCGCCGAGCTGCCGGTCGGCGAGGTTGGCGTACTGGGTGAAGGGGAAGTCGGCCGTGCGGTAGTCGGCGTAGGGCTCGCCGCCGCCGTAGGGGCTCGCGTCGCCGGTGAAGGAAGGTATCGCCGTCACTGTTTCAGTTGTTCCTTTCCAGAAGTCGGCCTGCGGGTTCGCTGAACTCGCCGCCGTGCAGGATGCGTTCGCCGCGCAGCCAGGTGGACTTCACGACGCCGCTGAGGGTCTTGCCCGCGTACGCCGTGACTCGGTTCCGGTGCTGCAGCTCCGCGGGGTCCACGGTGAAGGTCTCGTCGGGCGCGAGGACCGCGAAGTCGGCGTCGCGGCCGGCCTCGATGGCGCCCTTCTGGTCGAGTCCGACCAGTTGTGCGGTGCGCGTGGACATCCAGCGCACCACGTCCTCGAGGGAGTGACCGCGCTTCCTGGCCTCGGTCCAGACGGCGGGCAGGCTCAGCTGGAGTCCGGAGATGCCGCCCCACGCGGTCGCGAAGTCGTCGGTCTTGAGGTCTGCGGTGGAGGGAGAGTGGTCCGTGACGACGCAGTCGATGGTGCCGTCCGCGAGCGCCTCCCACAGCAGGTCCTGGTTGCCGGCCTCACGGATGGGCGGGCAGCACTTGAACTCGCTGGCGCCGTCCGGGACTTCCTCGGCGGTCAGGGTGAGGTAGTGCGGGCAGGTCTCGACGGTCAGCTGTACACCCTCGCGCTTGGCGGCGGCGACGAGCGGCAGCGCGTCGGAGGAGGACAGGTGCAGGACGTGCACGCGGGCGCCGAGCCGCTTGGCGACGGCGATGAGCCCCTCGATCGCGGTGTCCTCGGAGATACGGGGCCGGGTCTGGAGGTAGTCCGCGTACTTGGGGCCGCTCTTGTGCGGGGCGGCGTCCAGCTCGTGCGGGTCCTCGGCGTGCACGATCAGGAGCCCGCCGAACCCGGCGATCTCGGCCATGGAGGCGGTGAGCTGGTCCTGGTTCAGCTCGGGGAACTCGTCGACGCCCGAGGGCGAGAGGAAGCACTTGAAGCCGTAGACCCCGGCGTCGTGCAGCGGCTTGAGGTCCTGGACGTTGTCGGGCAGGGCGCCGCCCCAGAAGCCGACGTCGATGTGCGCCTTGGTGCGGGCGACGTCCTGCTTGGTGCGCAGGTTGTCGACGGTCGTCGTCGGCGGCAGGGAGTTGAGGGGCATGTCGACGAGGGTGGTGATGCCGCCGGCGGCCGCGGCGCGGGTGGCGGTCCAGAAGCCCTCCCACTCCGTGCGGCCCGGGTCGTTCACGTGGACGTGCGTGTCGACGAGGCCGGGGAGCAGCGTGTCGTCGCCGAGGTCCTCCAGGCGGGCGCCGTCCGGCACCTCGGCGTCGTACGCGTCGACGGCCACGATCTTTCCGCCGGACACGGCGACCGAGGCGGCCCGGGTGCCCTCAGGGGTGATGACGCGGGTCGAGCGGAGCACCAGTTGCACGTTCGCACCCGTCGCAGCCGTCGCACCTGCCGCATCCGCCGCACTCGCGCCGGCTGTCGCGTCCACGTGCACGTCCTTTTCGGACACCCGCGTCCCCTTTCTGCTTTCTTCTGTTCCGCTACACAGACCTTTTGCTTCCGCTTAACGGAATTCAACGTTCTGTTGAAGGAGTTTTCACGCTTGCTCTCGCGACGTCAAGGGTGTGCTTGTTCACGACCGCGAGGTTCCGGCGACGTTCCGGTTCGGACTGGACGTTTCCACAACGTGGAATTAGAATTCCGCTGGCCAGAACGTAGCTACGCACAACGCGAGCGTCGGGGTTCGCGGGACAACCCCGCGAAGACACGGACAAAGGCCCCCTGACCGGCGACGACGGCATACCGAGCAAGAGCCCTCGTGAAGAACCGACCGGTAGGCTGCTTCCTTGCCCGCCAGCACCGAAAGGAACGCGCCGTGCCGACGTCAAGCGCCAGCGACGCCCCTGCTGAGACCGCCGCCTCCAAGACCCCCGCCGCGAGCGGTGGCGTCCAGTCCCTCGAGCGCGCCTTCGATCTGCTCGAGCGGATGGCGGACGCGGGGGGCGAGGTCGGTCTCAGTGAACTCTCCGCCAGCAGCGGCCTTCCGCTGCCCACGATCCACCGCCTCATGCGCACGCTGGTCGCCTGCGGGTACGTGCGTCAGCAGGCCAACCGCCGCTACTCGCTCGGCCCGCGCCTGATCCGCCTCGGCGAATCCGCGTCCCGGCTGCTCGGCACGTGGGCGCGGCCCTACCTCGCCCGGCTCGTCGAGGAGACCGGCGAGACGGCGAACATGGCGCTCCTCGACGGCGACGAGATCGTGTACGTCGCGCAGGTGCCGTCCAAGCACTCCATGCGGATGTTCACCGAGGTCGGCCGGCGGGTGCTGCCGCACTCCACGGGTGTCGGCAAGGCGCTGCTCGCGCACGCGTCGCCGGACGAGGTCCGCGCGCTGCTCGCCCGCACGGGGATGCCGGCGGCGACGGAGAAGACGATCACCACGCCGGAAGGCTTCCTGGCCGCCCTCGACGACGTGCGCCGCACGGGGTACGCCGTCGACGACAACGAGCAGGAGATCGGCGTCCGGTGCCTGGCCGTGCCGGTGCCCGACTCCCCCACGGCCGCGGCGATCTCCATCTCCGGGCCCGCGGGGCGGGTGACGGAGGCGGCCACGGACAAGATCGTGCCGGTGCTGCAGCAGGTGGCGGTGGAACTCTCGGCCGCGCTCGCCAGCGCGACACCTGGCTCCTGAGCCCTGGGCGTCCCTTTCCCACCCACCCACCCAACTACCGGCACCACCGACTCACCGTAGGGCCCACACCCGACGGGTGGAACGGTCGCGAAGCGGCGGAGAGGGCCGGGCCTGCTGATCGCCGGGTACCGGGCACCCGGGCGGGAAACCGTCGCGGAGCGACGGAGAAGACCAGGCCCGCTGATCGCCGGGTAACGGGTGGGCGGGCGGGAAACCGTCGCGGAGCGACGGAGAAGACCAGGCCCGCTGATCGCCGGGTAACGGGTGGGCGGGCGGGAAACCGTCGCGGAGCGACGGAGAGGGCCTGGCCCACTGGTCGCCGAGCAACGGGCGGGCGGGTGGGAAACCCGTCGCGGAGCGACGGAGAGGGGCCGGCCCGCCCGTCGCCGGGCAACGGATGGGTGGGAGAGGCAAGGGCGCGCGCTCGTCGCCGGGCAACGGGTGCGGCGAAGAGCGCGGAGCCGCGCATCGCGGGACGGCTTGCGTGGGGCTACTGATTCGCCAGGGCGAAGTCCTCCGCGGTCATCCGCCGCAACGTGCGGCGCATACCCCGCGGCCGCGCCGGCGCCGGCGCCGTGAGAACCGCGCAGGCCGCGTGCGCGTGAACGTAGCGGTGAGTGCGGGCAGCATGCCGACGCGGCCGAGCCCCGATGACAAGGAGCGCATCCGGATGCGCGGCCAACTCGCAGAGAACTCGCCCCGCCCGCCCCCGAACCACGCGCCGCTCGACGACAACCCCCCGCGGCGCCCCGCCGAAGACCTCGTCGAAGGCCCGGTCCAGGCGCCCCCGGGCCTCCGCGTACCAGTGGCGCGCCCACGCCGGATCGGGGTGACGCAGGTACAGACCCTCACCCTCGGGCGGTTCCCACGCCAGGACGGCGACCAGCACACGGCCCCCGCGCCGCGCCTGCACCGCCCCCGCCCGCAGCGCCGCGAGGCTCGCGAGCGACCCGCTGACCCCGACCACCACCACTTCCCGCCCGGACACCACCGCTTCCCGCCCGGACACCTCCGCTTCCCACCCAGACATCCCAGACATCCCTCTCCCCTCGCCCCTCTCCCCAGGCCAAACGCCGACTGAAGTGCTTCGATCCGCAGTCTGTACGCTGATTGGCCTGGACAGCAGGGCCAATCGGCAGGAGTTGGCATGGCAGACGCACGCGTGGTCCACACCGTGGACAGGAGGCTCGGCAGCCGTCAGCTGGCCCAGCTCCTGACCGGCACGGTCGGCGAGCGCCCCGGCTACCGCGCGCTGGCGAGCGGAGTGTGCACGCTGCTGCTCGATGGCCGCATCCCCCTGCACACCCGGCTCCCCGCGGAGCGCGAACTGGCCTCCGCGCTGAGCGTCAGCCGGGCCACGGTCACGGCGGCGTACGACGTGCTGCGCGAGGGCGGGTACGCCCTCAGTCGGCGCGGCGCCGGCACCTGGACCGAGCTGCCGCGGGGGCAGCGGCCGTCCAGCGTCGCCGCCTTCCCCGCGGGCGACGGCGTCCTCGACCTGGCCGTCGCCGCGCCGGGCGCCCCGGAGGCGGAGCTCGGCGCCGCCCTCGCCGCCGCGGGCACGATGCTGGCCGGGCACGCGCCGACACCGGGCTACCACCCGTACGGCATACCGGAGTTGCGGACCGCCGTCGCCGAGCGCTTCACACGGCGCGGCCTGCCCACCCTCCCCGAGCAGATCCTCATCACCACCGGCGCCCAGCACGCGCTGTCCCTGACCCTCGCGCTGCTCGGCCGTCCTGGTGACCGCGTCCTGGTCGAGAACCCGTCGTACCCGAACGCCCTGGACGCGATCCGTGGCGCGGGCCTGCGCGCCGTCCCCGTCCCCGTGACGGAGGACGGGTGGGACGCCGGGCTGGTCGAGTCGTCGCTGCGGCAGGCGGCGCCCCGACTCGCGTACCTCGTACCGGACTTCCAGAACCCGACGGGCGCCCTGATGCCCCGCGAGCAGCGCGTCCGCATCCTGGAGACCGCCCGCGCCACCGGCACCTGGCTGCTGATCGACGAGACGATCGCCGACATCGCGCTGGACGTGCCGCCGCCCGCGCCCTTCGCCTCGCTCGCGCCGCACGGCGCGGGCGAACAGGTCGTCACCGTGGGGTCGTTGAGCAAGACGCACTGGGGCGGGCTGCGCATCGGTTGGGTGCGGGCCGGGTCGCGGCTGATCACCGAGCTGGCGACCAAGCGCGTGCCGAGCGACATGGCGACGCCCGTCATCGAGCAGCTCGTGGCGCTGCATCTCCTGCGCGGCATGGACGACGTGCTGCGCGAGCGGCTGCCGCGCCTGCGGGCGCAGCGGGACGCGCTCGCGGCGTCGTTGGCCCGCCACGTGCCGGAGTGGCGCTGGCAGGTGCCTCCGGGCGGGCTCTCGCTCTGGGTGGACCTGGGCCGTCCGATCGCGTCCTCGCTGGCCCGCGCGGTCCTCGCGCAGGGCGTACGGATCGAGGGCGGTTCACGGTTCGGCGCGGATCCGGGGACGCACGAGCACCGGCTCCGCATCCCGTACACGCTGTCGGCCGACCTGTCGGAGCAGGCCGTACGCCGACTGGCGACGGCTCTGGCGGGTGACCTGCGCCCCACGGCGGGTGACGACGTCGGCCGCAGGCACTGGGTGGCCTGACCTCGGCACGCCCCCCGGCGGCCGCAGAACCGATTCCCCAGCGCTACCGCCCGTCCGGTTCCCCGAATATCTCCACGGCCACCCGCACCGCCGCCAGGCCCGCCGCCAGTGCGCTGACCGAGCCGATCGCGCCGGCCACCAGCAGGAGTGACCTGCGCATCCTGGGGATCTCGGGGGCGCCGCCGTACGCCATCTCCGACAGCGCGGCCAGTTCGTCCTCGGCGATGCCGCGGTCGGTGAACTCGGCCGGGTGCGCGGCGAGCTCACGGCGCAGCCGGGCCACGGCGGCGCGCAGTTCCGCCACCCGCGGGTCTTCGTCGCTCCCTGTCACTTGCCCTTGCCCTTGCCTTTGCTGCAATTCCCCGGCTCCCCGTTGCTGGTCGGGCGTCAGGGGGCCGCGGGTCAGTAAACCGCTCCCGAGACGCGGGGCGCCACTTTCGCGTACGCCGTCGGCGGCGGGTGTCGCGAACATCTCGTGTATCCAGGAGTCATGACGACAGAACCGATGAACACGCAGGTTGACGGGGCGGGCGAGGTCGTCGGGCTGCTGCTCGCCGCGGGGGGCGGGCGGCGCCTCGGCGGGCGGCCGAAGGCGTTGCTGGAGCACCGGGGCAGGCCGCTCGTGGAGCACGCCGTGCGGGTGCTGCGCGAGGCGGGCTGCACGCGGGTGCACGTGGTCCTCGGCGCTTCCGCCGACGCCGTGCGCGCGCGGGCCTCGCTGCCCGGCTGCCTACTGGTCGACAACCCGGAGTGGGAGGAGGGCATGGGCTCGTCGCTGCGCACCGGCCTCGCCTCGCTCGCGGGCACGGACGCCGCCGCCGTGCTGGTCTCGCTGGTCGATCAGCCGGGGATCGGCCCGGCGGCGACGGCGCGTGTCCGTGCCGCGTACCGCTCACCGACGACGCTGGCGGCGGCCGCGTACGACGGGGTGCGGGGCCACCCGGTCCTGTTCGGCAGGGACCACTGGGCGGGGATCGCGGCGAGTGCGGTGGGCGATCGGGGGGCACGCGATTACTTGCGGGAGCACGTGGGTGAGATCACGCTCGTGGAGTGCGGGGACGTGGCGGAGGCGTACGACATCGACACGGCGGAGGATCTGATGCGCCTGGAACCGGGCACTGGGTTGCCGCCCGCCCCCGGAGCCCCGGACCCCCTTCCGCCCGCCGGCCCCGGAACCCTGCCCTCCAGCCCCACTGGAGGCCCGGCGCACGTGGAGTGACCGGCATGGCACTCAGCGACACGTTCTGTCGACGAGAAGAATCTCGACGTCAACAAACCATTGAACTTCCACCATAAGGAAACTAGTATCCACTGACCAGAAGGCCCGTTATCTCGGACGGGGCCCCAAAGCCGTACCTCGGCTCCTGTGGCACCCAGTGCCACCTGTCTGCCCGGCGGCTCGCCCGGCACCGTCCGTGCAGCTCTCTGAAGGAAGTGACAGGACATGTCCGCACTAGCGCCGTCGCCGCTGGCCATCGTCGACGCAGAGCCCCTGCCCCGGCAGGAAGAGGTGCTCACCGACGCGGCCCTCGCCTTTGTGGCCGAGCTGCACCGGCAGTTCACGCCCCGGCGTGACGAGCTCCTCGCCCGCCGTGCCGAGCGCCGCGCGGAGATCGCCCGCACCTCCACCCTGGACTTCCTCCCGGAGACCGCCGCGGTCCGCGAGGACGACTCCTGGAAGGTCGCGCCGGCCCCGGCCGCGCTGAACGACCGCCGCGTGGAGATCACGGGCCCGACCGACCGCAAGATGACCATCAACGCCCTGAACTCGGGCGCGAAGGTCTGGCTCGCGGACTTCGAGGACGCCTCGGCTCCCACCTGGGAGAACGTGGTCCTCGGCCAGCTCAACCTCACCGACGCCTACGAGCGCCGCATCGACTTCACGGACGAGCGCAGCGGCAAGTCGTACGCGCTGAAGGGCGCCGACGAGCTCGCCACCGTCGTCATGCGTCCGCGCGGCTGGCACCTGGACGAGCGTCACCTTCAGGTCGAGGGCCGCGCGGTCCCCGGCGCGCTGGTCGACTTCGGCCTGTACTTCTTCCACAACGCCAAGCGCCTCATCGAACTCGGCAAGGGCCCGTACTTCTACCTCCCGAAGACGGAGTCGTACCTGGAGGCCCGCCTCTGGAACGACATCTTCGTCTTCGCGCAGGACTACGTCGGCATCCCGCAGGGCACGGTCCGCGCCACCGTCCTCATCGAGACGATCACGGCCGCGTACCAGATGGAGGAGATCCTCTACGAGCTGCGCGACCACGCCTCCGGCCTGAACGCGGGCCGCTGGGACTACCTCTTCTCCATCGTCAAGAACTTCCGTGACGGCGGCTCGAAGTTCGTCCTGCCGGACCGCAACCTGGTGACGATGACCGCCCCGTTCATGCGGGCGTACACCGAACTCCTCGTCCGCACCTGCCACAAGCGCGGCGCGCACGCGATCGGCGGCATGGCCGCGTTCATCCCGTCCCGCAAGGACGCGGAGGTCAACAAGGTCGCGTTCGAGAAGGTCGCGAACGACAAGGACCGCGAGGCCGGGGACGGCTTCGACGGCTCGTGGGTGGCCCACCCCGACCTGGTCCCGATCGCCATGAAGTCCTTCGACGCGGTCCTGGGCGACAAGCCCAACCAGAAGGACCGGCTGCGCGAGGACGTCTCGGTCGCGCCCGGTGACCTGATCGCCATCGACTCCCTCGACGCGAAGCCCACCTACGACGGCCTGGTCAACGCCGTCCAGGTCGGCATCCGCTACATCGAGGCGTGGCTGCGCGGCCTCGGCGCCGTCGCCATCTTCAACCTGATGGAGGACGCCGCCACCGCCGAGATCTCCCGCTCCCAGATCTGGCAGTGGATCAACGCGGGCGTCGTCTTCGAGACGGGCGAGACGGCCACGGCCGACCTGGCCCGCAAGGTCGCCGCCGAGGAGCTCGCCGCGATCCGCGAGGAGATCGGCGACGAGGCCTTCGCGTCCGGCAAGTGGCAGCAGGCCCACGACCTCCTCCTCCAGCTCTCCCTGGACGCGGACTACGCCGACTTCCTGACCCTCCCCGCGTACGAGCAGCTGCGCTGACCCGTCGCACACCCCGCATCACCCGACCGAGCCCCCGGCACCGCACAGCGCCGGGGGCTCGGTCGTGCAGTAGGAAGAGCCATATCCCTCGAACGTTACCCATCTGACACCAAATCAGGTACAACCATGCGTGAAGTCACAACTCAGGCCGATAATTTGCCCCTCAAGCCACAAAAAGTCCGTTTGGCTCCATGCGTGGCAACTACATACAGTCTCGACTCGGTTCCCTCCTTAAGGGAATTTTCATCTTTCTGACTGGTCGGGTGGGATATGTGGAGGCGCGCGCGTCGGCGCGGCGGGACAGGGGCATTGGCGAGCCTGATGAGTGTGGCGGTCGTGGCCGGCCTCGCCCCTGCGGCGGAAGCCGCGGGGGCCACGCCGGCCGCATCTGCGGCCACGAACTCCGCGAATGCGGGTTCCGCCGCCGAACAGGACACTGTCGAGGCGGCGTTGGCGTCGGCCAAGCGCACGGGAAAACCCGTCGAGGTGACCTCGCAACGCGGTGAATCCCGCGATGTATATGCGACACCTGACGGGAACTTGGAGGCACGGGAGTATCTCCGCCCCGTTCGAACCCGGGTGGGCGAGCACTGGAACTCAATCGACACCGACCTTGTGAAGTCGTCCAATGGACTCGTCGCCCCGAAGGCGACGACGCTCGGGCTTGAGTTCTCTGGCGGCGGAGACGCCCCCTTGGTACGGATGACGAAGGCCGGGCGCGAGCTGGCACTGTCATGGCCGAGCCGGCTGCCCGCCCCCAGAGTCGAGGGTTCGACCGCCACCTACGCCGATGTACTGCCCGATGTGGACCTGCGAATGGGTGCGCAGGAAGACGGCTTCACTCAGCTGCTGGTGGTGAAGTCCGCCAAAGCGGCGCGGAGTTCGGAACTCGCGCAGCTGCGGCTCCGGCTGGCGACCGAAGGTGTGGAGGTGCGGAAGACCCCCGATGGCGAGCTCCAAGCCGTCGACAGGGGCGCCAAGGGCGTGGTGTTCGAGGCGCCGAAGCCGATGATGTGGGACTCCAGCCCGGGGCCGGGCAGCACGGCTAGCACGCGCTCGGCGGCGTTCAAGGCCTCAAGACCGTCACAGAACGGCGCTCACCGGGCTGAGGGCGAGCCCGCAGCGGGCGACTCCGGCAAACTCGCACCCGTCGAGGTGGATGTGCCCGACGGCAAGGAACTGGTGCTGACCCCTGACGCAAAAACGCTGAAGGCCAAGGACACCACGTACCCGGTGTTCATCGACCCGCAGTGGTCCTCGCCACAAGCCAGGGCGTGGACGATGGCATCGAAGCACTGGGACAGTTCGCCGCAATGGAAGTTCAACGGCGAGCATGACGCCGGCCTGGGTTACTGCAACTGGTACTACTGCAAGCCGCATGACACCAAACGGCTCTTCTACCGCATCCCCGTCTCCACCTTCGCCGGAAAGTCGGTCCTGTCGGCCGAGTTCGTGGTCCGCAACACCTGGTCGGCCTCCTGCGACAAGCGAGAGGTGGAGCTGTGGCGGACCAAGGACATCTCATCGTCCACCACGTGGAACTCACAGAACGCATCCGGATTCTGGAAGAAGCGGCTGGCCTCTGCGTCCTTCGCTCACGGCTTCTCCGGCTGCGCCGCGAAGGACGCCGAATTCTCCGTGACATCAGCCCTGCAGGCTGCGGCTGACGGTCGGGACAAGACGATGACGTTCGGGCTGCGAGCCGCTGACGAGGCGGACGCGTACGGCTGGAAGCGGTTCTCGGACAAGGCGTTTCTGCGCGTCAAGTACAACCGCCCGCCCGCGCAGCTCAAGAGCTCGCAGCTGAGCATGGAATACGGCGGCGCCTGCAAGAAGTCCGGGAACGCCGCGCACGTGCGCACATTGGGGAAGATCTACGCCAACGACGTAAGGGACCCGGACGGCGACACCGTCTCGGTGCAGTTCCAGGCCAAGTGGGACGGCGGCAGCTGGAAGCCGAAGCGGACCTCGGCCAAGAAGTCCGGAAACAACATCTTCGCCGTCGGCCTACCGTCCTCGATCCCGACGAACAAGCAGATCAATTGGTACGCACGCGTCTACGACGGGGCGCAGTACTCGCCTTGGTCCTACGCCGGGAATCCAACGGCCTGCTACTTCGTGTACGACACCAAGGTCCCCAAGGCGCCGACGGTCACCTCGAGCGACTATCCGCCCTCCGACCCCGAGGACCCGAACGACCCCTGGTACGACGGGGTGGGCAAGTACGGATCGTTCGCGCTGAAGGCCGCCGACAGTGACGTCACCTCTTACCGGTACGGCATCAATCACGACCCCAGTCCGAAGAACAAGATGGCCACTTCCGGAGGCTCAGTGAAGTCCGCGCGGGCGCTGCCTGCCAAGCCGGGGCTGAACTTCATCACGGCCCAAGCCTTCGACAGCGCGGGCAACGGCAGCGAAATCCGCACGTACCAGTACCGTGTGAAAGCCGGGCAACCGGAGCGGGCCACCTGGCAACTGGACGAGACCGCGGGTGCCGGCGAGGCCAAGGGGACAACCCCGTCACGCACCGCACAACTGCACGGCGGGGCCACCCCAGGTGTGCCCGGCGTTCAAGGCACAGCCGTCGCTTTCAACGGAACGGACGGTTATGCCTCTACGGACATTCCCATAGTCGACACCAAGGGCGGGTTTTCCGTTTCGGCCTGGGCACAGTTGTCCCGTATTCCCGATGGCACCGCCGTCGTCGCCACGCAGCCGGGTAACCACAAGCCTGGCTTCGAGCTCTATTACTCCTCGTCCTACGACCGCTGGGTGTTCAACCAGTACGAGTCCGACTCCGCCGGGGCCCGAGCGGTCCGCGCAATGGCAGGCGAGCCCGGCGGCGTGACGGCCGGCAAGTGGACCCACCTGGTCGGCTCCTACGATTCGGCGCGCGATGTCCTCGAGCTGTTCGTCGACGGCAAGCTGGTCGGCCGGACAGGCCACAGCAATCCGTGGGAAGCACGCCGCGGCCTTCAGCTCGGAGCCGGTTCCTACAGCGGGTCCCCCGCAGGGTTCTTCCCCGGCACGATCGATGCCGTCCAGCTGTTCGACAAGCCGTTGGCCCAGGACGAAGTCGACAAGCTGCACACACAACAGAGCATCGGTGACCCGGGTCGTCCCGCGACAGCAATCTTTGATATGGACGAGGCAGCAGACGCGAGGGAGGTCTCGGGGTACGGCGGCGTGCTCCCCGCCGAGTACCACGGCGGCGTCACGACCGGTGTGGCTGGCGTCTCGGGCAAGGCCACGACGTTCAACGGAACCGACGGTTACGCCCGGATCGGCCGGGTCAGCGGTCCGCATGTGAACACGTCACGGAGCTTCACCGTTTCCGCATGGGCCAAGCTCGACAAGAAACCCGGCGGGGCAGCGGTCATCGCCGCGCAGGCGGGCAAGGAACGCCCTGGATTCGAGCTGTATTACTCCTCCGCCTACGACCGGTGGGCAGTGAACCAGTATTCCTCCGACACGGCCGACGCGAAACCGATCCGCGCCATGCAACAGGACGGCGCCGGTGCCCAGGTGAAGAAGTGGGTGCATCTGGTGGGTGTGCACGACACCGTCGCCGACACCCTGACCCTGTACGTCGACGGAGTCGAGGCCGGGTCGACGAAGCTGTCCGGGGCGTTCTACGCGAACCAGTCCATGTACTTGGGCGCGAGCAATTACGGCGGCAAGGTGGCCGCTCACTTCCCTGGCAGCATCGACGACGTACGTCTTCTCGACCGCCCGGTCTCGGCCGAAGAGGTCCAGCAGATGTTCCGCCAACGCCCGCTCGTCAAGGGCCGCTGGAACTTCGAGGGCGGCAGCACCAGTAGCCCGGCCACCACACCGGACTCGTCGCCGGAGAATCGTCCGATGGGTCTGTACGGCGGTGCCCAGCTCGGCGAGGGCATGATCAACCTGCAGGGGCTCGAGCTGAACGGCACGGACGCGTACGCGGCCACCTCTTCGATGCCCATGGACACCAGCGGCAGTTTCACCGCCACCGCCTGGGCCAGGACCGCGGCGCTCCCGGAGCATGATGTCTCCGTGGTCAGTGGTGAGGGCGGTACGCGCAGCTCTTTCGACGTGCGCTTCGTCCCGGACACCAAGGATCCCGAGGGGCTCGGGCGTTGGGAGCTCTCGCTGCCCGCCGAGGACGGCACCGACGCTGTGGTCACCCGGCTGGCCAACACAGAGTTCTTCGACGCCCGCGAGTGGAACCACCTCGCGGTGGTTTATGACGGCTTCGCCAAGGAGGCCCGTCTTTACGTCAACGGCGTGCTGCAGGAAGTCGCCTGCGGGGACGCGGACGGTGACGGGGACGCGGACGACACCGCGTGCCAGGACCTGATCGCTTGGGGTGACAACGCCCTGACCTTCAAGGCCACCAAGTCCCTGCAGGTCGGCAGGGCGAAGGGCGACGCCAAGGGGACGTACTTCCCCGGTTCCATCGATGACGTGTGGACGTTCCAGGGTGCCCTGACGGACGCACAGATCGAGAAACTGGCCGGCTCCCTGACCGGCCTCCCCACCGCAGTGCCGGGCGACAGCTGACCCTCCCCGGCACACCACTGACAACCGAGCTCTTCCAACACCGTTCCGCGCTGCCGCGCGGAGTGCTGGTGTTGTCGTGTGAAGGACTGATTCCGAACATGAACGGCAGAACAAGGCCCCGCCGATTCGCCGCGCTGCGGCGAACAGCGGCGCTGGTGGTGTCCACCGCGTTGGTGGGCACACTGCTGCAGGCCGCCGCACCAGCGGCGGCAGCGCAAGGCAACAACCGCCCGAAGCTTCCCTCCGCGGAGAATCCGATCGAGGGCAGCGACGGCAGCAGGAGCACACCGCGAACGGTCTCCAAGGGGCCGAGGACTCCGGGCAGAGCGCCGAAGGCGGCCTGGCCGAAGCCGGGGTCCGCCGTGGTGCGCATCCCTGATGCATCGCCGAAGACCGCCGGTGCGCCCGTCGGGGCGAAGGGGCTACCGCTCGCACTGGGTGCCCCTCCGGCTCTGTCCACCAAGAGCGCGGGCCGGCGGGCCGGAGCCGCCGAGCCGGCCGCTCAGGGCAAGGTCACGGCCCAGGTGCTGAGCAGGAAGGCCGCGGAGCGGGCGGGTGTGAACGGCGTGCTGTTCACCCTGGAGAACGGTGACGCGAAAAACGACAGGCACGGCGAAGTCCGGGCCGAGCTCGACTACTCCGGCTTCGCCGAGGCTTTCGGTGGGGGCTACGCCTCCCGGCTCACGCTCGTCGAGCTTCCGGCCTGTGTCCTGGACACGCCGTCGAAGCAACAGTGCCGCCACACGCCCGAGCCGGTGCGGACGATCAACGACACGGAGAAGCAGACCCTGACGGCAAACGGGGTAGCCCTTCGTGCGTCGGGGCCGACCGTGCTGGCAGCCGTCGCGGACGACAAGAGTGCCGGTGGTGACTACAAGGCGACCTCACTGTCGCCCTCCGCCACCTGGGACACCAATCTCAACACCGGTGACTTCTCTTGGTCGTACGAGATGCCGGTGCCAGAGGTACCGGGCGAGCTGAAGCCAGAGGTGGGCCTGTCCTACTCCTCCGGGGCCATAGACGGGCGGACCGGGACCACGAACAACCAGTCGTCCTGGGCCGGTGACGGCTTCGACTTGTGGCCCGGATATATCGAGCGCCGCTACAAGCCGTGCGCCGACGACGGACAGCAGAACGCGGACGGCAACAAGCCCGGCGACCTGTGCTGGGGCTACGACAACGCATTCATCACCTTCAACGGAAAGGGCGGTGAGCTGGTCCCGGCCGGTGGCGACGAGTTCAAGTTCAAGCAGGACGACGGCAGCCGCATCAAGAGGCTGACGTCCGCCGACCGCGGCAACGGCGACAACGACGGCGAGTACTGGCGTCTGACCGACCCCGACGGCGTGCGCTACTACTTCGGGTACAACCGGCTGCCCGGCTGGAAGGACGGCAGGGCCACCACGGGGTCGACCTGGACGGCTCCCGTGTTCGGCAACGACAAGGACGAGCCCTGCCACAAGGCAGCCTTCGCCGACTCCTGGTGTCAGCAGGCCTGGCGGTGGAACCTCGACTACGTCGTCGACCCTCATGGCAACGCCATCGCGTACTACTACGACCAGGAGAAGAATTCCTATGGCCGCAACCTGAAGGCCAAGAACAACAGCCGCTACGTACGCGGTGGTTCGCTGAACCGAATCGAGTACGGCCTCAAGTCAACCTCGATGTACGGCACCAAGCCGCTGGCCAAGGTCGACTTCACCACTGCAGAACGCTGTCTGCCGGATGGCAAGACGGACTGCAGGGACATCGGCAAGGACGCCTTCTACTGGTATGACACGCCGTGGGACATGAACTGCACGGAGACGGAGGAGTGCGACAAGGGCCGCCTCTCCCCGACGTTCTTCACCCGTAAGCGACTGACCGGGGTCACCACCCAGGTTCTGAACGGCACCACTTACAGCAACGTCGACTCCTGGAAACTGGACCACCGATGGGGCCAGGCAGATGTGGATTACCAGCTGCTGCTCGACTCCGTGCAGCACTCCGGACACACCGCCAAGCCCACCCTGACGCTGCCGAAGACCACCTTCGCGTACACCCAACTCGCCAACCGCCTGGACAAGGTGGGCGACGGCTACGCGCCGTTCATCAAGTCCCGGCTGTCCACGATCGCCGACGAGTCCGGCGGCCAGGTCGACGTCAACTACTCGGCACCGGCCTGCGACGCGAGCGCACTCCCCACGCCGCACTCGAACACCACCCGTTGCTTCCCGCAGTACGTCGGAGGCTCCAGCTCCGACGATCCCGAACGCCAGTGGTTCAACAAATACGTCGTCACCTCGACGACCACCTCCGACCGCACCGGGGGCGCTCCGGACGCCGTCACCTCGTACGACTACCTAGGCGGCGGCGCCTGGCACTATGACGATGACGACGGCCTGACCAAGAAGAAGTTCAAGACCTGGTCACAGTGGCGCGGCTATGGTCACGTCCGGGTGAGGACCGGCGGCCAAGGCGGAGGCGACGCCCTCAAGTCACAGGAGGAGTCCTACTTCCTGCGGGGCATGGACGGTGACCGCAAGGACGACTCCGGCGGCACCAGGTCCGTCAGCGTCCAGCTCGGCGAGGGCGAAGGTGACCCGATCACCGACCATGAGGCGACAGCCGGATTCGGCTACAAGACGGTTTCCTTCTCCGGGCCGGGCGGCAAGGTCCTGACCAAGACCGTGAACCGTCCTTGGCACCACGAGACCGCGAAGAAGGTTCGTGACTGGGGGACGGTGACCGCCAGCTTCACGGGCGCAGACCGCTCCAAGACGTGGACGTCGCTCGACGACGGTGCGGGCAAGGAATGGCGGACCACTTCGACGGCCACCCGGTTCGACACCGTAGCGGGCCGTGTCACCCAGGTCGACGACTTCGGAGACAGCACCTCGGCGGCCGACAATCAGTGCACCCGCACCACCTACGCCACCAACACCGACGACAACATCCTCACCCTGCCCTCGCGGGTGGAAGCCGTCGCGGTCAAGTGCGCCGACGCCCCCGACCGTGCCGAGCAGGTCCTCTCCGACGTGCGTACCGCGTACGACGGCGGCGCTTACGGTGCGGCGCCCACCAAAGGTGACGCCACTACGATCGCGACGCTGAAGAAGCACGACGGCGCCAAGGCCACCTACCTGGAATCCGGTGTCACTTTCGACGCCTACGGTCGCAAGCTGACGTCCACGGACATCACAGCGGACGTCACCGTCACGGGCGAAGGCAATCCGGTGCGCTCCGTGCGCAAGGACGGCCGCACCACGACCACCGGCTACAGCCCCGCCACCGGTTTCGCGAGCAAGGTCACCGAGACCGGTCCGCCGGTCAAGGCTGCCGATCCCGGGTCGGCGCAGACCTCGGTCACCGAGATGGAGCCGCTGCGCGGACAGCCGAAGGCGACGGTGGACACCAACGGCAAGCGCACCGAGATGACGTACGACGCGTTCGGCCGTTCGGCGAAGGTCTGGCTTGCCGACCGCAGGACCAGCCAGACGCCCAGCTACCAGTTCACCTACTTCGTGGACGAGGGCAAGCCGGTCGCGGTCCGCACCCAGACCCTGAACAACGAAGGCGGGCAGGTCGCCTCCTACACGCTGTACGACGGATTTCTGCGCGAGCGCCAGGTCCAGCAACCGGGCCCCGAGGGCGGTCGCCTACTCGCCGACTCCTTCTATGACGAACGAGGGCTGAACAGCAAGACGTTCGCTCCGTACTACACCGAGGGCCCGCCCAAGCGGGAACTGTTCAAACCGGCTGACGCGATGAGCGTGGAGTCGCAGACCCGCACCACCTACGACGGTCTCGGCCGCGCCGTGGAGGAGCGGCAGATCGCCGGAAACGGTGACGGCGGCAAGGAGCTGGCCACCACCAGGACCCTCTACGGCGGCGACCGCACCACGGTCGTCCCGCCCGAGGGCGCCACGGCGACCACCACCCTTACCGATGCCCGGGGGCAGGCGACTGAACTCCGTCAGCACCACACACGCAGCGCCGGTGCGGACTTCGACACCACGAAGTACGCCTTCACCCCACGCGGCGAACTGCGGAAGGTGACCGACCCGGCAGGCAATGTCTGGACGTACGAGTACGACCAATCGGGTCGCCAGACCCGTACTACCGACCCCGACAGGGGCACCACCAAGAGCACCTATGACGACCGGGACCAGCTGACCACGACCACCGATCAGCGCGGAACGGTACTGGTCAGCGTCTACGACAATCTGGGCCGCAAGACCGAACTGCACAAGGACAGCGCGTCGGGTGAGCTGCGCGCCAAGTGGACTTACGACACCGTGGCCGGCGCCAAGGGCCAGCTGTCCGAGTCCACGCGCTACGTGGACGGCGCCGCCTACACCTCCAAGGTCACCGGCTACGACCGGCAGTACCGGCCCACGAAGACCGCCGTGGTGATCCCCGGAAAGGAAGGGGCCCTGGCCGGCACCTACCAGAGCGGCACCACGTACAAGCCCTCCGGCCTGGTGGGCACTGTGAGCTACTCCGAGGCGGGCTCGCTGCCCGGGGGAAGTTTCACGACCACCTATGAAAAGGAGACGCTCCGCCCCGTCTCGATCCTGGGCGACGGTTTTCAGGCAGACACCAGCTACTCGTGGACCGGAAAGGCGCTCCAGTACCAGTTGGCCGGCACGGGCGGCAAGAAGATCTGGGCCACCAACACCTATGAGTGGGGAACACAGCGTCTGGCCACCGCCCGGGTCGACCGCGAGGATCAGAGCGGTGTCGATCAGCACGACACCTACCGCTACGACCAGGCGGGCAACGTCTTGTCCGTCTCGGATGTCTCCCGCACAGGCACCGACACCCAGTGCTTCAGCTATGACCATCTGCGGCGGATGACCGAGGCGTGGACTCAGGGCGACAAGACCTGTGCGACGGCTCCGACGGCGGGCAGGACGGGTGGCCCGGCCCCGTACTGGCACTCCTACACCTATGACAAGGCCGGCAACCGCACGACCGAAACCCTGCACGACCTCGCGGGAGACGGCAAGCAGGACACCAGGCGGACCTACGACTACCCCAAGCCCGGCACACCGCAGCCACACACGCTGACCTCGGTCACCACCGACAAGCCGGGCGGCACCGCCACCAAGGACTCCTACGGCTACGACGAGACGGGCAACACCGACAGCCGCACTCTGCACGGCGACACTCAGCGCCTGAGCTGGGACGCCGAGGGCCATCTCGCCAAGGTCACCGAACCCGGCGAGGACGGCAAGGAGGAGGTCACCGAGTACGTCTACGACCCCGACGGCAACCGTCTGATCGGACGCACCCCGACCGAGACCACGCTCTACCTCGGGCACACCGAAGTCACCCTGGCCAACGGCGCGGACAAGACCAAGGCCACCCGCTACACCCCCCTGGGCGGGGGTCACCAAGCCGTCAAGGACGACAACGGCAACGTCACCTTCACCACCGCCGATCACCAGGGCACCGGACAACTCTCCGTCGCCGCGGCCGATCTGAAGCTGACCCAGCGCCGCACGCTTCCCTTCGGCGGGCCGCGCGGTGAAACTCCGAAGTCCTGGCCCGGCACCAAGGGGTTCGTCGGCGGCACCGACGACACCAAGTCCACCGGCCTGACCCATCTGGGCGCACGCGAGTACGACCCGACGACGGGCCGCTTCCTCTCCGTCGACCCAGTCATGGACCTGACGGATCCTCAGCAGATCAACGGTTACACCTACGGCAACAACAACCCTGTCACCTTCAGCGATCCGACGGGACGCCTCTTCGGCTGCCTGATGTGCGCGGTCGCGAAACTCACCAAAACTGCCATCAAGACGTTCCACAAGGTGGTCTCGGCCAACCGGGGCGGCTACCGCGGCGGCGGCGGAGCGAATCGTGGCGGATACCGCAGTCGCGGATACGGCGGCGGGCACGCCAGCAGCGCCGTCTACCGCGGGGGCGGGACAAGGAGCATGTCCCGGACCTCGTACGGGATCGACGGTGGTTTCGGTGTCCTGAACCATGGCGTTTTCCGCCACTTGAACGACTTCTTCTCCGGCGGTGGCGCAGCCGAGGCGGTGAAGGACTTCGTTCTGCCTGACGTCAATTCCTGGAAGTCATGCGGGCAGCACCCCGGCGTCAGCATGGACTGCTTCGACGTGACCATGGATGCCCCCTTTGGTAAGTGGCTCAAACCGTTCAAGGGCACTATCAAGAAATTGGTCAAGGGGGTGGAGGACGGAGCAGGGTCGGCCGCCAAGGCGAAGAAGGGCAGGCCCTCGGGCTGCAAGTGCTTCCTCGCCGGCACCGGTGTCCTCATGGCCGACGGGTCGTCCAAGAACATCGAGGACGTCGAACTCGGCGACAAGGTCCTGGCCACCGACCCGCAAACGGGCGAGACCAGCGAACGCGAAGTCACGGCGACGATCGTCACCGACAACGACAAACAGTTCACCGAGCTGACCATCGCCACCCCCGAGGGCAGCGAGAAGCTGACGGCCACGTATGAGCACCCCTTCTGGTCGGTCGAAAAGAAGGACTGGGTGAAGGCCGGTGACCTCAAGCCGGGCATGACCCTGCGCACGGACGAGGGCCGCACGGTCAGCGTCACAGCGGCTCGCCAGTACCGAGATCACGCACGCACCTACAACCTCACCGTTGAGGGTCTCCACACGTACTATGTGCTGGCGGGGCAGACTCCGGTTCTAGTTCACAATTCCAACTGCCCGCACACTGGCGGGTTTAAGGTGGGCGTCAGCGCGGACGAGATCGCCGATATCAACCGCGGTTTCGGTGGGGAAACGTTGTTGAGCGGTTCGCCAGCAAACACCCTGGCTAACGCCAGTCGCTACAACAGGTTCTGGGACAAGTCGGCAGTTGTGATCCGGGATATTGCTGGGAGCCACATGTTCAACAATGGGAATAAGCGAACTGCTCAGGCTACCGTTGAACAGTTGATGCAACGGAACGGCATCACGAGCGGCCCCACTTCTGCTGACCTGCGAGGTGTCATCGACAGGGTAGGTAAAGGTCAGCTGCATGACGTCAGCGATATCTCGGCAGCCTTGAGAGGCTATTGATGGGAGCAAAAGTGATGGATATCGAGCAGCTTATGGACAAGTTGGGCCGCTCTGGCGTCACTGTCATCCTCAAGGTGGATGATGAGAGAATGACGGAAGGTGGAGAGCCTTGGACGTTGGTGATGTCCGGGTCGGGGCTAGGTGAGCAGGGGTTTATCCGTGCCGAATCTTCGAGCCTCAATGACTGCCTGGAGCAAGGGTTCGCACAGCTGCGCGCCAGGCCCGGCGACTGGGAATGGATGACTGAAATCTAGTAGTCATCGAAATGAGGCCCTCCCGAGAATTCAGGGAGGGCCTCACTCCGTTTGACAGCAACGTCAGCGGACGACGGCTGCGGCGGGTGGGTCGTCGGGGGTGTCGGTCGGGTTGAGGGCGTCGCCGAGGGGTCGATGGCCCGGCGCTGGAGGCGGAATCGGACGTGGGCGTAGACGTCGGCGGTGACACCAATGTGGGCGTGGTCGAGGAGTTCCTCGATGACGACGGGCCTACGCCCTGTTCCAGGAGCAGCGTGGCCGTCGAGTGGCGGAGATCGTGGAAGCGGTTCGTCCGGAGCCCGGCCGCGTAGCGGAAGCGGCGGGTGAGGTTGATGGGGCGAGCGGCCTGCCCTTCGAGGCGGTGAAGACGAGCCCGGTGTCCGCCCAGCCCGGTCCGGCCGCCTGACGATCCTCCCACTGCCATTCCTGGTGCATCTTGAGGGAGTTGATGCATTCGGTGGAGAGGACGATGCGGCGTTCAGAGGCGAAGGTTCTGGTCTTCAGTACGGTCAGGCCCTGGCTGCGGGTGCGCTGGAGGGAGCGGTGGACAGTTGCGGTGCCGCTGTCGAGGTCGAGGTCTTCCCAGTGGAGGCCGAGGAGTTCGCCCTTGCGCAGTCCGGTGCGCAGGGCGAGCTTCTTGGCGCCGAGGCCGGGGGTGAGGTGGAGGCGGATGGAGGCGGCGTAGCGGGTGTGGGCGTTCTACCGAAGGTGGTGAACGGCGACGCCGTTGGGCCAGTACGTGAGGTAGGCGCTCACGGTACTGCCGGGCGCTGCGACCGGCAGGCCGCGGTTGCTGGCGGCAATCTGCTCCGTGAGCTTCGCCAGGGCCTCCTTCCTGGTCGTGCCGTTGACGCGGACGCGCCTGCGGGCGTTGCCGGGGACGAGGACACATAAGGCGGCTTCCCTGCTGTTGTCCTTGCGCTGGTAGACGGTTCCGTCTCCGTCCGCACGGGTGCGGGAGCGGCGGACGAAGTGGGGCGGGCTGTGGTCATCAGACGGCGGCCTCCTGTTCGAGGCGGGTGCGGATGAAGTCGGTGAGGGCGTGGGTGGGGATGCGGCGGGCTCGGCCGACGGTAATCGAGGTTCGCGACTACCTCGCGGACCCGGATGCTTACGACAACAAGGGTTTCCTGAAAAACGCACCGACCGAAGAGGTTCGTCAGCGAATCATTGACGGGCGCACACGGCATTTGAGGAAGGAAATACAAACCTTCCACGACAATATTGCGAAAATTAACAGGAGTGTTTGCTAGTGGTAGCGATCCCCGCAGACAAGCTTAAAGACGTACTCTGCCTACTTTTGGAGAAAATTCACTCCGGGGAACAGGTGCTGGAAATCAACAAAGAGGCGTTCTGGTCCGTTCCCCCGGATCGGGCTTACGAAATCTACAGCCAGCCCGAAGACCTCACGATCGGTATGATTTCTGAGTCGTGGGGCCACCTGGAAGACATGCTCTCCGACCCTGATCGTGTCGTGGGGTACGGATTCGTCTGGCTGTCCGATGTGCTTCGCGCCATTGGCGAC
The DNA here is from genome assembly GCF_008642315.1 of Streptomyces venezuelae. Classification (NCBI taxonomy): domain Bacteria; kingdom Bacillati; phylum Actinomycetota; class Actinomycetes; order Kitasatosporales; family Streptomycetaceae; genus Streptomyces; species Streptomyces venezuelae. Next base: position 1,703,754 of record NZ_CP029192.1, read on the forward strand.
GAATCAACCTCCTGAGGCGCTGACAGCTCCATCCACACACCGCCGAGACCAGCGCCTCCTCGATCGCCTGGCCGCGACCCCGGAGAGGCGCTGGCCCCGCACGCAATTCGGCTGGGCTGAGGAACCCGGCGCGGTTCGCGTGGCGGTTGACCAATCCGGGGCGCCAACGGCTACGTATCAGAGGTGTACGTCGGTCTGCGCCCTGGAGGGTCTGCGCGTGAATGAAGTCGTCCGCATCGGGGCCAGGTCGGCGCCCGGGCCCGATCTGCAGGAGTTGCTCGCCCGGGTCGCCCGCGGTGATCAGCAGGCGTTCACCGGGGTCTACGACGCCGTGGCGGGCCCCGTTCTCGGGGTCGTGCGCGGCGTGCTGCGCGACCACGCCCAGTCCGAGGAGGTCACGCAGGACGTCCTGGTCGAGGTGTGGCGCACCGCGCCCCGGTACCGGGCCGACCGCGGCACCGCGATGACCTGGGTCCTCACGCTCGCCCACCGGCGCGCGGTGGACCGGGTCCGCTCCGTGGAGGCGGCCGCCGCCCGCGACCGCAAGGCGGCGCAGCTCGCGAGCACCCCCGCGTTCGACGAGGTCAGCGAGGAGGTCGAGGCGCATCTGGAGCGCGAGCAGGTGCGCCGGTGTCTGCGCGCCCTCACCGAGGTCCAGCGCCAGTCCGTGACCCTCGCGTACTACCGCGGCCTGACCTACCGCCAGGTCGCCGAGCTCCTCGCCCTCCCCTTGGGCACCGTCAAGACCCGCCTGCGCGACGGACTCATCCGGCTGCGCGACTGCCTGGGGGTGAGCGCATGAACAGCGCGGCCGACCTGCACACCCTGACCGGCGCCTACGCCGCCGACGCCCTCGACGACGCGGAACGCGCCCGGTTCGAGGAGCACCTCGCGCTCTGCCCCTCCTGCGACCAGGAGGTGCGGGAGCTGACCGCGACCGTCGCCCGCCTGGCCCTCGCCTCCGCCGTCACGCCCCGGCCCGCCCTCAAGGACGAGGTGCTTCGGCGCATCGGCACCGTCCGCCAGGACGTTCCCGAGGTACGGCGCGAAACCGCGGCGGTCCCCGGCCCCGCGCCGCGCCGCACGCGCGGGGTATACCGCTGGGCCCTCGCCGCCTGCGTCGCCGCCGCCGTCGGCCTCGGCGGCACCGCGGTCTGGCAGCACCAGCAAGCCGAGGACGCACGCGATCAGGCGCGGCAAGCGCGGGAGCAGAGCAGCCGGCGGTCGCAGGAGCTCGCCGCCGTGCTCGCCGCCCCGGACGCGAAAACCCGTACCGGCGGACTCACGGACGGGGCCAGGGGCACGGTCGTCGCGTCCAAGAGCCTCGACAAGGCCGTGTTCATCGCGGCCGGCATGGCACCGCCCCCCAAGGGCAAGGTCTACCAACTCTGGTTCGACGACAGTGGTTCCATGCGCTCGGCCGGACTGATGGACCCCGACCGCACCGCGGCGACCGTCCTGATGCGGGGCGGGATCGGCAAGGCGACCGGCATGGGCATCACCGTGGAGCCCGCGGGCGGTTCGGACGAGCCGACCTCCTCGCCCGTGGCGCTGATGGAGCTGCCCACCTGACCGTGCGCATCCGTGATTCCTCGGAACCGACGGGGAATCGACCAATCCGCACGGCCGTCGGCCTCGGATACCGGGTGTGAAGACAGAACGGAACGGTTCCGGATCGCGCTTCGACCTGGCACGTGCCGCGGCCGGTGCCCTGAGCGGGCTACTGGCCGGGTTCGCCGCCCTCGCGGTGGCCGAGCTGCTGTCCGCCGCGGTGCGTCCCGAGGCCGGGCCGGTCGTCGCGGTCGGCGGCGCGGCGATCGACCGTACGCCCGCGTCCGTCAAGGACTGGGCGATCCGGGAGTTCGGCACCGACGACAAGCTCGTTCTGCAGTCCGGCATCGTGGTGGTGCTGGCGCTCCTCGCCCTCGCGCTGGGACTCGTCGCCCTGCGCCACCGCCGGATCGGGGCGGCGGGTGTGCTCCTCTTCGGTGTGGTCGGTGCTCTCGCCGCCGTCTCCCGGCCGGATGCGTCCGGGCCGGTGGACGCGCTGCCCTCCCTGGTGGGTGCCGTGGCCGGGGCGGCGCTGCTGTACGGGCTCGCCGGGCGTCTCGCCCAGGTACCCGAAGGCGTAGCGGGGGATGCGGAGGCCGGGGGGTGGGACCGGCGCGGGTTCCTGGTCGCCACCACCGCGGCCGCCGCCGCGTCGGCGGGCGTCGGCGCGCTGGGCAGGTCGTTCAACGCCTCGCGCGGCAAGGACGCCATCGCCTCGCGCGACGGCATCGTCCTGCCCGCTCCGGCCTCGCCGGCCTCCGCCGTCCCCAGGGGCGCGCGGCTGCGCGTGCCGGGCATCAGCCCCTTCGTCACGTCCTCGAAGGACTTCTACCGGGTGGACACCGCCCTCGTGGTGCCCAAGGTTGACGCGGACGCCTGGCGGCTGCGCATCCACGGCAAGGGTGTCGCGCGCGAGACGACCGTGTCGTTCCAGGACCTGCTGCGGCGTGAACTGGTCGAGCGGGACATCACGTTGACCTGCGTGTCCAACGAGGTCGGCGGCCCCTACGTGGGCAACGCCCGCTGGATCGGCGTACGCCTCGCGGACGTGCTCGCCGAGTGCGGGGTCGAGCCGCCGGCCCGGGGCGGCCCCGCGGACCAGCTGGTCGCGCGGTCCGTGGACGGCATGACCATCGGCACGCCCGTGGACGACGTGATGGACGGCCGCGACGCGCTCCTCGCGCTCGGCATGAACGGTGAACCGCTGCCGTTCGAGCACGGGTTCCCCGTCCGCATGGTGGTGCCCGGGCTGTACGGCTACGTCTCCGCCTGCAAGTGGATCGAGGACATCGAGCTGACGACGTTCGACGCGTACGACCCCTACTGGGTACGGCGCGACTGGGCCGCCAAGGCTCCCGTCAAGACCCAGTCCCGGATCGACACCCCCAAGCCGTTCGCCAGGCCGAAGGCGGGCACCGTGATGGTCGCCGGCGTGGCGTGGGCGCAGCACCGCGGCATCGACAAGGTCGAGGTGCGCGTCGACGACGGCCCGTGGCGGACGGCCGACCTGGCCGCCGAGGACACCCGGGACACCTGGCGTCAGTGGTCCTTTCCCTGGCAGGCCGCTCCGGGCGGTCACACCCTGACGGTGCGGGCGACCGACCGTACGGGTGCCGTCCAGACGGCGGAACGAACCCGCACGATCCCCGACGGGGCGAGCGGTCGGCATTCGGTGGTGATCACCGTCATCTGACCCGCGTCACTCCCCCGGTACACCAGCTCACTCACCCTCTTGGAGAAGTCATGAACACCACCCCCCGCCGTGTCCGTCGCGCCGCCGTCGCCGTCGTCTCGGCCGCCTTTCTCCCCCTCGCCCTGACGGCCTGCTCCGACGACGGCAAGGACACCTCCGCGTCCTCGGACACCGCCAAGTCGTCGGCCGCCGAGGACAAGGCGACCCAGAGCCCCTCCGATGACATGGGATCCATGTCGGAGCCGTTCGGGCCCGCCTGTTCGTCCGTGCCGAAGGACGGCAAGGGCAGCTTCGACGGCATGGCGAAGGACCCCGTGGCCACGGCCGCGTCGAACAACCCGGCCCTGTCCACGCTGGTGACCGCCGTCAAGAAGGCCGGCCTGGTCGACACGTTGAACAACGCCAAGGACATCACCGTCTTCGCCCCGACGAACGACGCCTTCGCGAAGATCCCCAAGGCCGACCTGGACAAGGTCCTCAACGACAAGGCGCAGCTCACCAAGATCCTCACGTACCACGTGGTGGGCCAGCGGCTGGCGCCCGAGGACCTGAAGAGCGGCTCCTACGAGACGCTGGAGAAGTCGAAGCTCACGACGTCCGGTTCGGGAGAGTCGTACAAGGTGAACGACTCGGCGAACGTCGTCTGCGGCAACGTCAAGACGGCCAACGCCGACGTGCACATCATCGACACGGTCCTGATGCCGAAGAGCTGAGACCGGCTCCTGTCGGAGCTGTGATCAACCGAGATGGGTCGACCAGTCCTGCTGGGCCGCGGGCTTCCCGTGCAGATCGGGGACGCGCTTCAGCCAGGCGGGCCGGCCCTTCTCGGTGGCGGCTGCGCGCCGTGCGTCGGCGGCTGCGAGTTCGTCGCGGGAGGGGAAGCACGTGGGCAGCCAGACCGCCGAGGCGCGGGCACGCGCCAGGAGGTGCTCGACGTACGCCTCGCGGACCGCGTCAGGCGAGTCGAAGCCCGGCTCGTCGGCGAGCCACGCGCCGGGGACGAGGGCGACGATCTCGCGGAGGGCCTCCTCGGTGACGAGGGGCGCCAGGTCGGCGTCGGCGGCGGCCATGTCCGGGCCGTACGACCCGAGGGCGTGGTGCCGGAAGTCGTACTCCTTGTCCGGGGCGGAGGCGCCCCAGCGGTGGTGGAAGACGAGCGCGGCACCGTGGTCGATGAGCCACAGCTTCGGCTCGTGCACGCCGAACGTGGGCCAGATCATCAGGTTCGAACTGTGCACCGTGCGGTCGACGTTCGCGGTGAGGGCGTCGAGCCAGACGACTTTGCCGGCCTCCAGCGGGTCGACGTCGATGGCCTCCGGTGTGAAGTCCGCGGCGCCCGGCAGCAGGTCCATCCCGAGGTTGAGCCCGGCACTCGCGTGCAGCAGGTCCTGGACCTCCTGGTGCGGTTCGTCGGCGCCGACCGCCGGGTCGAAGTGGACCAGGACGAGCTCGGGGAAGCGCAGCCCGAGGCGGCGCGCGAGCTCGCCGACGATGATCTCGGCGACGAGCGCCTTGCGGCCCTGGGCGGATCCGGTGAATTTGACGACGTACGTCCCCAGGTCGTCGGCCTCGACGACACCGGGCACGGACCCGCCGGTCCGCAGCGGATTCACATACCGGACAGCAGTCACTTCACGCAGCACACCGGCCACTGTATGCCGGGGGCCGGTGCGGGCACGATCAGGTTTTGCCGAGGACCGCGTTCATCTCCTGCTCGATGATCTCCTGGAACGGGGCGTCGTCGTGATTGCCGAGGACGACGCCGACCCACCCGCTGTCCGGGTAGATGTTCCAGCTGGCGAGGCTGCCGGGGTTGACGCCCGCGCGGCCGTTGAGCCACTGACCGTCGATCAGGCTCACCGGCATCATGTATGTCGTGAAGGCCGCGTCGGCGGGGGTGGTCCGGTGCGCCCGGAGGCCGCCGCCTCCCTGCGGGGCGAGGGGGATCTTCGCGGCGGTGAGGAGTTCGGCGTAGGGCCGGTCGAGTACCGTGCCGTCGCCGAGCGCGTGCGCGAAGCGGACCAGGTCGGGTGCGGTGGCGAAGCCGCCGTCCCCGGGGAAGTCGATGTAGCTGCGGGCCGGGTTCTTGCCCAGCTGGAGCGGGTCCGGGCTGCCCTTGTCCAGGTTGCGGACGGCGTCCACGCGGCTGCCGTCGGCCTGGCGCATGTACGAGTGCGCGATGTGCGGGTCGGTGAGCCACTGCGGCCTGGTGAAGAACGCCGTGCCGGTCATGCCGCAGCGCTTGAAGATGTGCTCCTCCACGTAGTCCCAGTACGTCATGCCGGTCACCGCCTCCACGATCAGCGCCGGGATGGCGACCTCGGCGCCCGCGTGGTCGGTGGGCGTGCCGGGCGGGCCGACCGGTTTCGCCTGCCGGGCCCACTTCTCGTAGAACTCCCGCACCTCCTCCCTGCTCCGGAAGACGCGTTGCAGGTCCTCCTCCGGGGTGTCGAGCCCGGAGATGCCGGAGAGCAGGTGGTGGATGGTCACCTTGTCGGCGATCGACTCGGGGAATCCCGTCAGATGGGTGCCCACCGTGTCCGAGAGTCTCAGCCTTCCCCGCTGCGCCAGTTGCAGGACGGCCACCGCGCCGAACGGCTTGCCGGCCGATGAGAGGTTGAACGCGGTGCCCTCGTGGTTGCGGATCCCCTTCTCCTTGTCCGCCATTCCGTAGCTGCGGGACAGCACCGTCCGGCCCCGGTGCGACAGCAGCACGACGCCGGAGAACCTGTCCTCGGCGGCGAGCTTCGCCAGGTATCGGTCGTAGGCTCCGCCCGGTCGTGTGTCCCGGGGGATCGCTCGGGGACCGGTTGCCGCCGCAGCGGCGTGGGCGGTTCGGGCACCCGCTGACTGCGCGCCTCCCACCACCGCGAGCCCGCCCCATCCGCCCCATCCGAGCAACCGCCGCCGCCCCACGCCCCGTACGGAATCCGATCCCATGTCACGCCCCCTCCTGGTCGACGGACCGGCCGTCCGACAGTGCGGGGGCGGTCCGTGGCTCCACTCAAGCCGTGGCTCCACTCAAGTGGTGGGGGCGTTGCGGGGGCGTATGCGTTTTTCGATACGCCCGCGATACGTGGGCGTCCTGGGCGTCGCCCGGACGGCGGGCGTCAGGCGTTCAGCCGCTCCTCCAGGTGGACGGTCACCGTGTCTCCCTCCTCCTTGCCGATCGCCTTGCGCACCTCCGCCTTCACCGGCAGCTTGTGCGTGCCGTCTCCCAGAGCCATGAACGAGCTCCGGAACGGATGGCCGTCGATCGTGCCCCGGACCTTCACCAGGCCCCGGGTGCCGAAGAACTCGGCCGATTCGGGCCACACGACGTACGTCCAGCCGCCGACGGCCGGGCTCTTCCGCAGGGTCGCGGTGAACTGCTTGTCCATCACTGATACCGCCTGTCCATGAGGTACCCCGGTTCACGGGGTCTCGACGAAGGTATGACCGCCGCGAGCGCGGAAAGTCACCGCTCCCTCCGAAGGGCGTCCGCGGGCGGCTCTATAGGCTTCTCGCGTGGCGTCCATGAAAGATCCAGCACCTGACAGCAGCGCGGCGACGGACCTGGTCTCGTTCGCGGTGCAGTTGCGTCGCATGAACGGCGAGATCAACCGGCTGGTGCACGCGTTCGCCGCGGGTCACGAGCTGCACGCCACCGATGTCCAGGCCCTGGGCGCCATCCTCGACTCACCGGAACCGATGACTCCGGGACGGCTCAGGGCGCACCTGGGCCTGACGTCCGGCGCCGTGACGGCCTGTCTGGACCGGCTGGAGCGGGCCGGGCACATCCGGCGGTCGCGGGAGAGCCGGGACCGCCGGGTCGTCCACCTGCACTACGAGGCGAGCGCCCGAGCCGCGGCGCGGGCCTTCTTCCAGCCGCTGGCGGTGGCCACCGAGAGTGCGCGCGGCCGTTTCAGCACCGAGGAACTGGCCGTCGTCATGCGTTTCCTGACCGCGCTCAACGAGGAACTGGCCGACTAGGAAGGACAGCCCGGGGCAGGTGTCTGATTCCGCCCGAACCCCATTTGATTCAATCATTGAGATTGTTTTTCGTTGAGGTACCTTGAGGTCTAGGAGCACCACCATGCCCCCCACAGGTCCACGCCTCCCCCGCTGGCTCCTGCCCGTCGTCCTGCTCGTGGTCTGGCTGGGCGTCGGTGCCGCGCTGGGGCCCTACGCCGGGAAACTGGGCGAGGTCGCCACCAACGACCAGGCCGCCTTCCTGCCGCGGAACGCCGAATCGACGCGGGTCATCGACGCACAGCGCGCCTTCGACCAGGACGAGTCCGTGCCCGCGATCGTCGTGTGGACGGCCGACTCCGCCGCGCCGTCGGGCCGCCTGGAGGCGTCGCAGAAGGAGGCCGCCACCCGCGCGTTGCGCTCGCTCGACGGCTCGCCCGGGGTCGCGGGGCGCGTCTCGCCCGCACTGCCCGCCGAGGACGGCCGGGCCCTGCAAGGCGTCGTTCCGCTCCGGCCCGACCTGGGCGACCGGTTGCCCCAGGTCCTGGAGCGGATCGAGCAGCGCGCGGCGCAGGTGCCGGGCACGACCGTGGAGCTGGCGGGTCCCGCGGCCAGTCAGGCCGATCTGTCCGACGCCTTCGCGGGCATCGACGGAATCCTGCTGGGCGTCGCCCTGGCCACCGTGCTGCTGATCCTGCTGCTCGTCTACCGCAGCGTGCTGCTCCCCTTCGTCATCATCGTCGGCGCCGTGTTCGCCCTGGGGCTTGCCTGCGCGATCGTCTACGCGCTCGCCGACCACGACGTGGTCCGCGTGGACGGGCAGGTGCAGGGCATCCTGTCGATCCTCGTCATCGGCGCCGCGACGGACTACGCACTGCTGCTCACCGCCCGCTTCCGGGAGGAACTCACCCGTACCCGCGACAGGACGAAGGCCATGCGCGCGGCGCTGCGCCGTTCGTTCGGCCCGATCCTCGCCAGCGGCGCGACGGTCGCGCTCGGTCTGCTGGCGCTGCTGCTCAGCGATCTGACGAACAACCGCGCACTCGGCCCGGTCGGCGCGATCGGCATCGCGTGCGCCGTACTGAGCGCGCTGAGCTTCCTGCCCGCGGCGCTGCTGCTGCTGGGACGCGCCGCGTACTGGCCTGCCAAGCCCCGCACATCGCCGGACCCGTCGGGCGAGGGGAACGGGATCTGGGGGAAGGTCGCCGCCCTCGTGGACCGGGCGCCGCGCAAGGTCTGGGCGGGCACACTGGCCGCACTGTGCGTGTGCGCCGCGTTCGCCCCGACCCTCACCGCCAAGGGCGTCCCGCTGGACGAGATCTTCGTCGACGACGCGCCCTCCGTCGCCGCCCAGGAGACGCTGAGCCGCCACTTCCCCGGCGGCTCGGGCAACCCGGCCGTCGTGATCACCGACGCGGACCGCCTGGCCGCCGTCACCGCGGCGGCGAAGCGCACCGAGGGCGTGGCCGGCGCCTCCGCGGTGACCGCTTCCGGCCGTCCGGGAGACGGCGGGCCCCGCGTCGTCCAGGGGCGGGCGCGCATCGACGTCACGCTCGAGGACGCCGCGGACAGCGACGCCGCGAAGCGGGCCGTGGTGCGGCTGCGCGACGCGGTGCACCGTGCGGGCGGGTCCGGCAGCCTCGTCGGCGGCTACACCGCTCAGCAGTACGACACCCAGCGGACGGCGGAGCACGACCGCACCCTCATCGTGCCGGTGGTCCTGGCCATCATCCTGGTGATCCTGGTCGGCCTGCTGCGGTCGCTCCTGCTGCCGCTGCTCCTGGTCGCCACGGTGGCCCTGAACTTCGTCGCGACCCTCGGGGTGTCCGCTCTCGTGTTCCAGCACGTGCTGGGCTTCAGCGGCACGGATTCCTCGGTGCCGCTGTACGGCTTCGTCTTCCTCGTCGCACTCGGCGTGGACTACAACATCTTCCTCATGTCCCGGGTCCGGGAGGAGTCCGCCCGCCACGGCACCCGGCAGGGTGTCCTGCGCGGGCTGACCGCGACGGGCGGCGTCATCACCTCCGCGGGCGTCGTCCTCGCGGCCACGTTCGCCGCCCTGGGCGTCATCCCGCTGGCCTTCCTGGTGCAGATCGCGTTCATCGTCGCGTTCGGCGTCCTGCTGGACACCCTGGTCGTACGGTCCCTGCTGGTACCGGCGCTGGTCCGCGACATCGGCCGGGCGGCGTGGTGGCCGTGGAAGGCGCGGCCCTAGACGTGCAACGCCTTGCGGAGGTGTTCCGCGAACTCGGACGGGTGGGTGGTCAGACCGATGTGTCCGCCGGGGAAGTGCCGGAGTTCCGTGCCGAGGCGTTCGGCGAGGAACGCCGCGGGGCGGTACGGGAGTTCACCGCGGGAGTCCTCGCCGCAGGCGAGTACGAGCCGGTCCGACAGGGTGTCGAGCCGGGCGATGTCGGGTGCGTAGGACATGAACGCGGGCACGATGCGCCGGATGAAGTACGGCAGGCCGCCCAGGGTCTGCTCGGCCCGTTCCGCCGCCTGCGGCGGGAGTTCCGTCGGGGGCGCGGTCGTGTCGCCGTCCTCGCGCAGGCCCGCGGCGAACACGGCCATCGCCGGCATCAGCCCCTGGTCGCGGAGTGTCTCCTGGACCCGCGCGAGCAGCGCGCGGTGCGTCGCGGCGTCCGGGAGGACCTCCACCACCGGTGGTTCGTGCACCACGACGCGGCGCACGCGGTCCGGGTGGGCCAGGAGCAGGTGCAGGGCGGCGATCGCTCCCGAGCTGGAGCCGAACACCAGGGCGGGCGCTTCCGGCGAGAGCAGGTCGAGCAGCCGGAGCGCGTCCTCGGCGTGCTCCTCCACCCGCTGCTCGGCCTCCGGGTCGTCCAGCGTGCTGCCGGCCATCCCTCGGGGGTCGTACGTGACCACCGTGCGGGAGTCGGCCAGGTCGGTCGCCACGGAGGCCAGGGAGGCCGCGCCGCCCGTTCCTCCCGGGATGAGCAGCAGGAGCGGACCCCGGCCCCGGACTTCGTAGTGCAGGGTCGCGCCGTTCACGCGCAGGGTTTTGACGGTGGGCTCGGTCATGCCTTCTTTTCTCCCTTTTCCCTCTCGGACGAGGGCCAGTGTTCGAGGAGGGTGTGCAGGGCGTCGAGTGCGCGGTTCCAGGAGTCCTGTGCCGGGCGCTTGTGCGCGAAGCCGCCCGCCGCTTCCAGCGCGACGAACCCGTGGAAGGTGCTGCGCAGCAGGCGGACCGCGTCGGTCAGGTCGGGTTCGGCCAGGCCGTAGGCGCGCAGCATGCCGTACGTCAGCTCGACCGCGCGCCGCGGGCCCGGCGCGTCCGCGGCCAGCGCGGGGTCGATCTCGATCGGGGTCTGCGTGGCCGTGTAGCGGCCGGGGTGCCGGCGGGCGTAGTCCCGCCAGGCGTCCGCGTACGCGAAGAGTGCGTCCTTGCCGGACCGGCCCGCCGTCGCCTCCGCGATGCGGATCGTCTTCTCGTCCGCCGCCAGGAGCGCGATGCGTCCCCGCAGGTCCTCCAGGCCGCGGACGTGCGCGTAGAGACTCGCGTCCTTCACGCCGAGCCGCCGCGCCACCTGGGACATGGTCAGCCGGTCGAGTCCGGCCTCGTCCGCCAGCTCGGCGCCGGCGATCGTCACGCGCTCCGCCGTCAGTCCGGCCCTCACCATGGACACCCCTCCAGTCGTTCCTAGGGCCCTTAGGTTAAACCTAAGGGTCCTAGGAACGTAACCGGATTTCCTTGGCGTCAGGCCTCGCGCAGGGCCTTCGCCAGGACGCTCTCGCCCGTGAGCTCGATCCGGCCTTCCCGTACGCCCTCGCCGAGTGCGAGTTCACCCCGGGCGACGGCCGCGCATGTCACGGCGTCCAGGACGATGCGGGCGTCGGGCTCCTCAGGCGCCTCCCCCTCGCCGTACGCCTCGACACCCCCTCCCGTCCGTACGTGGAACACGCCCTCGTCGAGCCGCACCTCAAGGACCCCTTCGGCGTCCAGCGCCGACAAGGCCTCCAGGAGCGGCAGCGCGAACCAGTGCGCCCGCACCGCGTCCGTGGGCCTGCGCTCCGCGAGAGCGGGGGCGCCCCAGGCGGCGAGGGCCCGGAGGACCGGGAGCAACTCGCGCCCCCTGTCCGTGAGTTCGTAGACGTACGCCGCCGCGGGCGGGGGCAGCTTGCGGCGGGTGCCGATGCCATGCTGCTCCATGTCCTTCAGGCGCGACGCCAGGACGTCCGTGCTGACGCCGGGCAGGTCGGCGTGCAGGTCGGTGTAGCGACGCGGGCCCGCGAGCAGCTCCCGGACGATCAGCAGGGTCCAGCGGTCGCCCACGGCGTCGAGGCCACGGGCTGCGGCGCAGTACTGGTCGTAGCTTCGGCGGGGCCGGGCGGTGGCGTTCGGCCGGGGCGGCTGAGGTGGCATGCGGCATAGTCTATGCAAGTTGTTGGACTTTCCAAGCGGGGACTTGGTAAAACCAAGCAACACCGAGTGGGACACGTCAGCGGCACACGTCATGGGAGGCGCAGCGCATGGAGTTCCGGCAGTCGAGCAAGCTCAGCGAGGTCTGTTACGAGATCCGGGGCCCCGTGATCGAGCACGCCAACGCACTGGAGGAGGCGGGCCACAGCGTCCTGCGCCTCAACACCGGCAACCCCGCGCTCTTCGGCTTCGAGGCGCCCGAGGAGATCGTCCAGGACATGATCCGGATGCTCCCCCAGGCGCACGGCTACACGGACTCGCGCGGCATCCTCTCCGCCCGCCGCGCGGTCGCCCAGCGGTATCAGGCGCTCGGCCTGGACGACGTCTCCGTAGACGACGTCTTTCTCGGCAACGGTGTGTCCGAGCTGGTCACGATGGCGGTGCAGGCCCTCCTGGAGGACGGCGACGAAGTCCTCATCCCCGCCCCCGACTTCCCCCTGTGGACCGCCGTGACGACCCTCTCCGGGGGCAAGGCCGTCCACTACGTGTGCGACGAGTCCGCCGACTGGTACCCCGACCTCGACGACATGGCCTCGAAGATCACCGACCGCACCAAAGCCGTCGTGATCATCAACCCGAACAACCCCACCGGCGCGGTCTATCCGAAGGAGATCCTGGAGGGCATCCTCGACCTGGCGCGCCGGCACGGCCTGATGGTCTTCGCCGACGAGATCTACGACCAGATCCTGTACGACGACGCCGTGCACCACAGTGTCGCCGCCCTCGCCCCCGACCTCGTCGTCCTCACCTTCTGCGGTCTTTCGAAGACGTACAGGGTGGCCGGTTTCCGGTCCGGGTGGCTGGTCGTCACCGGGCCGCAGCAGCACGCCAAGAGCTATCTGGAGGGGCTGACGATGCTCGCCTCCATGCGGCTGTGCCCGAACGCCCCCGCGCAGTACGCCATCCAGGCCGCACTCGGCGGCCGCCAGTCCATCCGTGAACTCACCGCGCCGGGCGGCCGGTTGCACGAGCAGCGCGACAAGGCCTGGGAGAAGCTGAACGAGATCCCCGGCGTCTCGTGCGTGAAGCCGAAGGGCGCCCTGTACGCGTTCCCGCGTCTGGACCCGAAGGTCCACCCGATCCACGACGACGAGAAGTTCGTGCTCGACCTCCTCCTCCAGGAGAAGATCCAGGTCGTCCAGGGCACGGGCTTCAACTGGGCCCGCCCCGACCACTTCCGCATCCTCACGCTTCCGTACGCTGACGACCTGGACGCGGCGATCAGCCGCATCGGCCGCTTCCTGAGCGGCTACCGCCAGTGAAGCCACTCGAGTCAGTGACGCCTCCCACGGCGCCGACCCCCAGGAGCACCGTGCCGCCCTGCGCCGACTGCGGACAGCCCGTCCTCACCCAGTTCGCCTCGCCCGACCTCGTCGCGCCCATCGTGTACGAGGGCTTCGACCGCGCCGCCGACCCGGCCTGGCGCACCTCGGGCGCCGCCACCCTCGACGACTACGCGCGCTGGTGCGGGCACCTGTGCGGCCTGACGTGCTTCCGGATGGCCCTCGGCCCTTCCGCGCCGCCCCTGTTCGAGCTGCGGGACGGCGCGCTCAAGCACGGCGCGTACACGGACGTGGACAACGTCATCAAGGGCATGATCTACGCCCCGTTCGCCGCATACGCCCGCGACGCGTTCGGCGTCGACGCCGAGGTCCACCGGCATCTCTCCGTCGACGAGATCGGCGCGCTCCTCGACGAGGGGCGGCAGGTCATCGCCTCGGTGCACTTCGAGATCCGCCGCCCGCACCTCCCCTCGCCCGGCAGGGGCGGCCACCTGGTCCTGCTCACCGCGCGCACGCCCGACGGCGGCCTGCACTTCCACAATCCGTCCGGCATCGACGCGGCGACCCGCACGGCGGCGCTCACCGCCGACGCGTTCGAGCCGTTCTTCGCCGGGCGCGGGGTGTCTCTGCGCTGACAGGCGGTCACCGCGGCTGCCAGGATGGCGCCATGATGCGTGGAGGCAAGGTCGCCGTCGTCGGCGGCAGCATCGCCGGATGCGCCGCGGCCCTGGCCGCGCACCGCGGCGGCGCGGACGAGATCACCGTGTACGAACGGGCCGCCGGGGACCTCGCGGACCGCGGGGTGGGACTCGCCGTGCACGACTCCCGCTACGCCGAGCTGGCGTCGGCCGGGTACCTGGACGCGGGCATGCCGTGGGTGCAGCTCGTGCGGCGGCGCTGGTACGTGCGGGACGACGCGTCCGGCACCCCGGTGGGCCGCGAGATCGCCGTGATGCCGTTCCCCTTCCGCACGTACAACTGGGGTCCTCTGTGGCGCGAGTTGCGCGGCCGCGTCCCGGCGGGCGTGGACTTCCGTGCCGGGTCCCCGGTGCGGCACGTGCGTCCCGGCCCCGACGGCGTCGAGGTGACCACGGACACGGACAGCTCCCGCCACGACCTGGTGATCGGCGCCGACGGCTACCGGTCCGCCGTGCGCGCCGCCCGCTTCGGAGACGTACGCCCCGCCTACGCGGGCTACCTCGCCTGGCGCGGCGCCTTCCCCGAGGCCCGGCTGCGCGATCCGGAGCCGTGGGCCGACGACGACTGCGTGTACGCCGTCTTCCCGGGCGGTCACGTGATCATCTACCGCATCCCGGACGGCGCGGGCGGCCGCTGCGTCAACTGGGTCCTGTACACCGCGCCGCCTCCCGGCCTCGACCTCGGGCTCGGCCTCGACCTGCGGCTCACCGGCCCCACGAGCCTGCCGCCCGGCGGCCTCACCGACGCGCTCTCCGCCCACCTCGGTTTCGTGGCCGACGAGCTCCTGCCGCCCTACTGGGGCGCGCTGCTGCGCGAGACGGCGCCCGACGAGCTCTTCCTCCAGCCCATGTACGACTTCACGGCGCCGCGCTGCACGGCGGACCGCGTCCTGCTGGTCGGCGACGCGGCGGCGGTGGCCCGCCCGCACACCGGCGCCGGGGCGGTCAAGGCGCTCCAGGACGCGACGGTCCTGGAGTCCGCCCTCGCCACGGCGGACACCTGGGACGACGCCCTGGACACGTACGACACCGACCGCACGGTCTCCGGGCGCGCGATGGTGGACCTGGGGCGGCGGCTCGGCGGCGCGTTCGTCCAGGCGACGCCGGACTGGCGGGCGATGGACCAGGCCGCGATGGAGGCGTGGTGGAAGCGGGCCGACGGGTCCGGTGCGTTCGGGGGCCGTGTGCTGAAGAACTGACGCCGTTTTGGGGATGCGCACCGTTGATCAATAGTATCCGGCGATGATCACAAGACAACGGCCGGCGGCCTGGGCCATCGCCCTGCTCGCCGCCCTGACCGCCGGGCTCGTCACGGCAGGCCCCGCCGCCGCCGATGACGACGACGAACCGGCACGGCCCAACCCGAAGGTCGAACTCGTCCTCGACGTCAGCGGCTCCATGCGCGCCCGCGACATCGACGGCAAGTCCCGCATGGCCGCCGCGAAGCAGGCCTTCAACGAGGTCCTGGACGCGACCCCGGACGAGGTCGCCCTCGGCATCCGCACCCTGGGCGCCAACTACCGCGGGGACGACCGCAAGACGGGCTGCAAGGACACCGAGCTGCTCTACCCCGTGGAGCAGCTCGACAAGGCGGGCCGCACCGACGCGAAGACCGCCGTGGCGACGCTCGCGCCGACCGGCTGGACCCCGATCGGCCCGACGCTCCTCAAGGCCGCCGACGACCTGACGAAGGACGACGACGCCGAGCGCAGCCGCCGCATCGTGCTGATCTCCGACGGCGAGGACACCTGCCAGCCGCTCGACCCGTGCGTGGTCGCCCGCGACATCTCCGCCAAGGGCATCCACCTCACCATCGACACGCTGGGCCTGGTTCCCGACGCCAAGACCCGCGACCAGCTGAGCTGCATCGCGGAGGCCACCGGCGGCACGTACACCTCCGTCCGGCACACCGATGAACTGTCGGGCCGTGTCAAGCAGTTGGTGGACCGCGCGGCCGACCCGGTCGTCACGCCCGTGGAGGCGAAGGGCGCCGCGCAGTGCACCGACGCGCCCGAGCTGAAGTCCGGTCTCTACACGGACCGCGAGAAGTTCGGCGAGCACCGCTGGTACCGCGTGGACGTCCCCGCGGGCAAGGAGCTGCGCGCCTCGGTGAGCGTCGCCGCCGACCGGGCGGTCAACCAGGACTACGGCGTGCTGCTGCGCGCCGAGACGCAGGGCGGCCGTGAGATCGTGCGCGGCCAGGAGTCCGGCGACGGGCGCACCGACGTCATCTCGACGGGCCTGCGCCATCCGCGGCCCGAGGCAGACGATGACGACGAGGACGCCAAGTACGGCGCGAGCGAAACCGTCTGTCTGCGCGTCAGCAACTCCTTCTCCGCGCCCGCTTCGGTGAAGACGTCGCCGGGCCTGCCCGTGGAGCTCGCCGTCGACCTGGTCGACTCCCCCGACGACGCGTCCGACGTCGCCTTCTTCGGGCTCGGCCACGGCTGGTGGCTGCTCGGTGTGCTCGTCCTGGTCGGCTTCCTCGCCGGTCTGGTCTGGGGCTGGGTCTCGCGCTGGCGCTTCGCGGTCTGGAGGACCAACTGATGCGTACGACACGTGTGGTGCGGCGCTTCGCCGTGACGACCGGCGCCGCCCTGCTGGCGCTGACCGGGGCGGCCGGGTCCGCCGCGGCGGACGACGACACCCCCGAGAAGGTGACGGAGGCGGGCACGTCCTTCCGTACCGCCACCGCGCTCCGCATCGACCAGGAGGCGTCGGCGGAGGCGTCCACGGGTGACTACCTGTACTGGGCGTTCCCCGTGGACGCCGGGCAGCGCGCCACCGTGCACGCGACGGTGAAGCTGCCCGACGCGGCCGCCCGGCACGCCGCGTCCACCTGGCGGGTCGACGTGTACGACGGGCTTCGGCGCCGCCAGGCCTGCCGCCTCGGCACGCCCGCGAAGACGGCGGCGCGGGACGAATCGTCGGTGTCGCTGTCCTGCTCGCTGCGGACCGTCAGGGCCTGGTCGGAGCAGTGGGCGAACGACCCGCTGCCCGGCACGTACTACCTGCGGCTCACGGTCACCGACCTCAAGGCGGACGACCTGGGTCTTCCGGTGCGGGCCGAGGCGAAGGTCACCGCGACCGACGCGGGCGGCGCGCAGGCCGTCGACGGCTCGCTCGGGGAGCCGCTGGTGCCGGGCGCGGGCTCGGACGGGCTGCGGACCGCCGCCGCCGTCGAGCCGGAGGACGGCTGGTCGGACGGCTGGTGGTCGTCCCGCTGGCTCTGGACGGCGGCGGGCGGTGTCCTCGCGGCGCTGGCGGGCGTCGGCGGCTACGCGCTGACGCGCGGGTCGGGGCGGCCCGCGCGGGTGCCGCAGGGCATGTAGCACGCCGTTCGCGCGCCCGCCTGCCGGGTCCCCGCCGGGCGCGGGCCCCGGGGGGGCGTGGCAGGCTCGGTGGTGGCGGTGCCGGACGGCCCGCCACCACCGGGAGAACAGGAACGGCACGATCATGGGTGATCTGCTCCTCGTCCGGCACGGCGAGACGGAGTGGTCCCTGTCCGGGCAGCACACCGGCTACACGGACATCCCCCTCACGGACAACGGCAGGGAGCAGGCCCGCTCGCTCGCCCCGCTGATCGGGCGGTTCCGGATCGGCGCGGCGTTCGTCAGCCCCCGGCAGCGCGCGCGGGAGACCGCGGAGCTCGCCGGTTTCGCGAACGCGCGGGTCGACCCGGACCTGAGCGAATGGGACTACGGGGCGTACGAGGGCATCACGACCTTCGACATCCACCGCACCCGTCCCGACTGGTACCTCTTCACCGACGGTGTGGCGCCCGGCCCTCCGGAGCACCCCGGCGAGAGCCCGGAGCAGGTGGGCGACCGTGCCGACCGCATGCTGGCCAAGGTCGACGCGGCGCTCGCGAACAACGAGGGCAGCGTCGTCCTCTTCGCCCACAGCCACTTCCTGCGTGTCCTGACCGCCCGCCGTCTGGGCCTGCCCGCGTCGGGCGGCTCGATGTTCCTGCTCGCCACCGGCACGGTGAGCCGGCTCTCCACGGAGCACCGGCGGCACGTGGTGGCGAGCTGGAACCTCCGCCCCGAACTGCTGAAGTGACGGCATTCGACACACGTCGACGTGATCATCAAGACTTCGGTCATGCGATACGGCATCAACCTCCTCAACTTCGGCTCAGGCACGACCCCCGACTCCCTGCTCCGGCAGGCGACCGACGCCCGCGATCTCGGGTTCGAGTTCGCGATGATCTCCGACCACATAGCGGTGACGCCCGACGTCCACGAGGTCTATCCGGCGCCGTTCTACG
Organism: Streptomyces venezuelae; assembly: GCF_008642315.1. Lineage (NCBI taxonomy): Bacteria > Bacillati > Actinomycetota > Actinomycetes > Kitasatosporales > Streptomycetaceae > Streptomyces > Streptomyces venezuelae. The sequence goes on from NZ_CP029192.1 coordinate 1,721,641, forward strand.
ACCAGTTCGTGCTCGCCGCGTACCTCGCGGGCCGGGTGCCGGGGCTGCGGCTCGGGACGACCATCACCGTCGTCCCGTACCGGCACCCGCTCCAGACCGCCCGCATGGCCGCCAACATCGACCAGTTGAACGACGCCGGGTTCATCCTGGGCACCGGGGTGGGCTGGTCCGCCGCCGAGTACGAGGTGCTCGGCGTCCCCTTCCGCGAGCGCGGCGCGATCACCGACGAGTATCTGACGGCGATCCGCGCCGCGTGGCGCGAGGACCCGACGTCGTTCCGCGGGAAGTACGTCTCGTACGACGGGGTCCGCACCGCGCCGGCCCCCGCGAGCAGCCCGCTGCCGGTCTGGGTCGGCGGCAACTCCCCCGCCGCGCAGCGCCGTGCCGCCCGCCTCGGCGAGGGCTGGCACCCGTTCATGCCGAGCCGTGCGCTGCTCGACGAGGCGCTCCCGCGCATCGCCGCGGAGGCCGAGGCCGCGGGCCGTCCCGTGCCGGACCTGGCACCGCGCTTGCAGATCAGCGTCGGGGAGCGGCAGGACACCGCGGAGCGGCCGCTCGGGCACGGCAGCGTCGACCAGATCCGCGGCGACCTGGAGACGTTGGCCGGTCTGGGCGCGACGGACGTCCTGCTGGACACGTATCCCGGGAGCCCCGGGGAGCGGGCGGGCGCCGACGAGGACCGCCGGGTCCTCGAACTCCTGATGTCAGTGGCCTCCTGATGTCGCTGGCCTCCTGATGTCAGTGGCACAGGGCACCATCGGTACCGGTTGACGTAACTCGTCGACGGAACCGGCCCGGGGAAGGGGTGCGTGCGGTGAAGCCTTTGACAGCGGCTCAGCGACGGATCGTCGAGGCCGCGGATCCGGGCACGGGCCGGCTGTCCGGCAGCGAGGCCCAGCTGACGGCCCTGGTGCGGGCGCGCCTCGCCTTCCGCCACCCCCGGCCGCCGCACGCGTATTTCCTGACCTCGGCGGGCCATCGGGTACGGGACGAGGGTGCCGCCCCCGCGCCGCCCCCGCCGGAGCCGTCGCCCCCGGCCCCCGCGTCCTCCGGTGTCTTCGCCGCACGCACCGGCACGGAGACGGAGCCGACCGGCGCGGAGGGCCCCGCCCGCGCGCGTGAGGTCCGCAGCGCCTGGGAGGGCCTGGTCGAGCTGCGCCGCATGACGAATCCGGACGGCACGCGGGACCGCCCTTGCGCGTGGGAGCGCACGCACCTGGTGCAGGCGGCGGCGCTGGCCCTTGAGGCGGCGGGCTGCGGCCCGGCCGGTCCGGACCGCGAGGGCTATCGGGTGTCCCCCACCCCGCAGCCGGAGGCCGTCGCCGTCCGCGAACCGACGGCGGAGGGGATACGGGCGTGCGCGACGGCCCTGGAGCGGGCCGGATGGCAGACCAGTGAGCACACGGAGCGGCGCGGCGGCGGACGCTATGTGCTGGCGTCGCCCCGGCGGGTGTGAGCGGTGGGGGCCCGTGCCTTCTCAGGGCGGCCGACTCCCGGAATGCCCTGCGCCACCTACAGGTTGAACGCACCGGGCAGCACCCAGAAGGCCGGTCCACCGAAGGGAACACCGTGACAGAGCCCTACTCCGTGAGCGTCGGCGTCCGTGGATACGAGACGGACACCCAGGGCCACCTCAACCAGGCCGTGTACCTCCAGTACGCCGAGCACGCGCGCTGGTCCCTGCTGCGCGCGGCGGGCATCGCGCAGACCGACCTGCTGGACAAGGGCGTGGGCCCGGTGGTCCTTGAGACCACGGTGCGCTACCGGCGCGAACTCCTCGCGGGTGACGAGGCGTCGGTGAGCTGCGCGTTCGTGTGGGGCGAGCGCAAGACGTTCGGCGTCGAGCAGACGATCACGAAGGCGGACGGGACGGTCGCCGCGACGATTTCCTCCGTAGGGGGGCTGCTCGACCTCAAGGAGCGGCGGCTCGTGGCGGATCCGCGCGAGTACTTCCGGGCGCTGGCGACGGACGCGACGGTGATGGGCCTCTAGATCTCGTGTACATGACATCGTCACCCAACCACCCCGACACGTTCACACGGTCGTACGCACATCCGTGCCACTCTCCCGATGGTTGAGTAGTCAACTCGCGTAGACCGCACGCTCGTCGGTTCGGGCGGGCGGCGCGCGAGGCCATCGGGAAAGGACACACCCCCACATGCCCATCCCGCGCGTACGCCGCTGGAAACCCCTGGCCCTGACCGCGGCCGCGGTCCTCGCCGGCATCACCGTGCCGGCCACCGCCACGGCCACCCCCACCCCCACCAACGCCCCGGTCACCGCGGCCGTCGGCACCTATGACGACACGTACTACAAGGACGCGCTCGGGAAGACAGGCCCCGAGCTGAAGTCTGCGCTGCACACGATCGTCAGCGAGCAGACCAAGCTCTCGTACGACCAGGTCTGGGACGCCCTCAAGACCACGGACGAGGACCCGGCCAACAGCTCGAACGTCATCCTGCTCTACTCCGGCACCTCGCGGAGCAAGAGCAGCAGCGGCGGCGACCAGGGCGACTGGAACCGTGAGCACGTCTGGGCGAAGTCCCACGGCGACTTCGGCACGGCGACCGGTCCCGGCACCGACGTCCACCACCTGCGCCCCGAGGACGTCACGGTCAACAGCATCCGTGGCAACAAGGACTTCGACAACGGCGGCAGCGCGGTCGAGGGTGCCCCCGGCAACCTCACCGACGGCGACTCCTTCGAGCCCCGCGACGCGGTCAAGGGCGATGTGGCCCGCATGATCCTCTACATGGCGGTCCGCTACGACGGCGAGAGCGGCTTCCCCGACCTGGAGCCCAACGACAAGGTGGACAACGGCAGCGCGCCCGCCATCGGCCGCCTCTCCGTCCTGAAGAAGTGGAGCGACGAGGACCCGCCGGACGCGTTCGAGAAGAACCGCAACCAGGTCATCTTCGACAAGTTCCAGCACAACAGGAACCCGTTCATCGACCACCCGGAGTGGGTGGAAGAGGTCTATTGACCCGACCCTGACGAGTCAGCGGTCACCGGCCGGTGAACGCGAGGATCTCGCGGGTCACGGCCTGCGGGTTCTCCTCGGCCAGCCAGTGCCCGGACTTCGGGATCTCGGCCGCCCGCGTGACGTTGCGCAGCATCGGCGTCAGGGTCGGCCGGGTCGCGGCGAGGGAACCGGTCGCCGTGAGGAGGAGGGTGGGGGTGTCGGTGGGGGCGGCCGCGATGTTGTCGCGCTCGTCCTCGTCGAGGGTCCGGTAGAGCTCGAAGCCCGCGTGCAGGGCGTCGGGACGGCTGTAGGTGCGGGCGTACTCGTCCGTCTCCTCCCTGGTGAAGGGCGGCTTCGTCCGCGTGCCGCCGAAGGCCGTGCCGCCGTGGGCGACTTGTGTGGCGAACGCCGTGATGTATGCGCGTACGTCCTCGCGGTCGTCGACGAGCTTCTCGGGGATCGCGCGCTGGCTGTTGAACGCCATGTGCCAGGAGAACGTCCGGTACCGGGCGGCGGGGAGCTCACGGCCCGGGAGCGGATAGTCCATGTGGACGTAGGAGTTGACCTCGCGGGGGTATCGCGAGGCGTACTGCGCCCCGACCCCCGCGCCCAGGTCGTGTGCCACCAGGTCGAAGTCGTCCAGCCCCATGCGGTCGCGGAGCAGTTCGTGGACGTAGCGGGCGAGTGTCTTCTTGTCGAACCTCTCCGGGCTCCCCTTGCTGTCGCCGAGGCCGGGGAGGTCGAGCGCGTACACGGTGTGGTGCTCGGCGAGCGCCGGCATGATCTTCCGCCACTCGTACCAGGTCTGGGGCCAGCCGTGGAGGAGGACGAGTGCCGGGCCTTTCCCGCCGGTCACGTAGTGCATGCGGACGCCGCGGACCTCGGCGTACTTGTGCTTGAACGTCGCGGCGAAGGCGGCATGCTTTGCGGTGGTGGTGCCGTCCGAGGAGGTGGTGACCGGGGGCGCCGCCGCCGCTCCGTCCGGCGCGTCCCATCCGACCGTGCCGCCCACGGCCAACGACAGCGCCAGTGCGCCTGCTCCGAGGAGTGTGCTTCTGCTTCGGGGAAAGGTCATGGTGCGATCGTGAGGTGCCCCCTTGCGGAACCGCACGGAATTTTGCAGCCTTGCAAACACCGCACGTCCCCGGTGACCGCAGAAGGGTGCCGACCGCTGTGACCGAAGACCAGGCCGTACTGGAGAACGTCGGACCGCGACTCAGAGGCTTCCGTCAGGCCCTCGGCCTCACCCTCGCCACGCTCGCGGAGCGCACGGGACTCACGCCGAGCACCATCTCGCGGCTCGAACGCGGGCACATCCGTCCCACCCTGGAACAGCTCCTTCCGCTCGCCCGCGCGTACGCTGTGCCGCTCGACGAACTCGTCGCCGCGCCGGCCGTCGGCGATCCGCGGGTCCACCTGCGCCCCTTCCGCAAGGACGGGCTGACGTTCGTGCCGCTGGGCGTGAAGACGGGCGGCATGCGCGCGTACAAGGTGATCTACCCGCCGATGTCGCAGCTCCCGCCGCCGCGCTTCCACGTGCACCCCGGCCGGGAGTGGTTCTACGTCCTCCACGGGACGGTCCAGCTCGTCCTGACCGACACCCGGACGGAACTGACGGCGGGTGAGGCGGCGGAGTTCGACACGGCGACGCCGCACTGGATCGGCAACGCGCGGGACGACATCCCCGCGGAGACCATCGCCATCTACGGGCAGCAGGGCGAGCGCGTGCACGTGGCGGACGTCTGAGAGGCCTGGAGGTCTTGAGGTCTTGAGGTCTGAGAGGTCTTGAGGTCTGAGACGTTCCAGTCACTCGTTCCAGGGTGACGGTCTTTGCGCTGGTCAGCGGCCGTTTCAGCGTTCCGGCGTCCCGTATCGCCGGTGGGTGCTGGCGGCCGGGACGGGTCACGGCCCAGGCTGTGGATCGTCCGAGCGGCCCGCCGGACGAACCACTCACCGCACCCATGGAGTTCCCGATGCGTTCGCGTCTCGCCGCCCGCCCCGCCCGTCTGGTCCTGACCGCCGTGGCCGCCGCGGCCCTCGCCACCACCGCCGCCGGTACCGCCCTCGCCGTCGGCGGGCAGTCCAAGGCCCCCGTCGAGCAGCTCTGCGGGACCAACGACCTCACCTTCAAGGTCACCGAGAAGACGCAGGCCGGCGGCTACCTGCTCGTGACGGCCAAGGCCAAGCCGGGCATCACCTGCTACCTGGAGGGCACGTTCCCCTCCGCCGGCTTCGGCTCCCACCCCGACCGGCAGGTCACGCCCGTCGAGCAGGCCATCACCGACACCGTCAAGGTCTCGGGCTCCAAGGCCGCGTACGCGGGCATCAACCCCAAGTCGACCAACGGCGACTTCGGCGCGGAGTTCGACTGGATGGCCATCGCCGTCTCCGGTGACGAGGCGAGCGCCACCGACGTCCGCCTCCCCAGCCCGACGCTGATCGACAAGCCGAAGAGCACGAACTGGCACGCCAACGCGGCGGACGCCGTCCCGTTCGACTGACGGGTCTCCAAAGCACTGACGAGTCTCCTGACAAGTCTGCAAAAGCACGGCCGGTCCGCCGCTGCCCCCCGGCGGCGGACCGGCCGCTCCCTCTCCCCCAGCCCCTCGGGCCTCAGGCCGACGCGAACCCCAGCGCGCAGCCGTAGCTGAACTCCGTCTCCAGGAGGTCGCTGAAGACGCCGATCGGGTCCTCCCAGTGGCCCGTCGCCCAGTCGGCGTTCATGTTCACGGCGAGCATGTGCGTGCCGTCGCGCGTCCCGTAGACGTACGACCAGGAGCCGAAGAGCGCGCCGCCCATCCCCCAGACCGCCGTGCCGGAGGGCAGGAGCAGGCGGGAGATCCCGATGCCGTACGTGGTGCGCGGGAGCCAATCGCGGGTCGGCACCATCGTGAGCAACTCCCGTTGCTGCTCCGGTCGCAGGAGGCGTCCTCCGAGAAGGGCCGAGAAGAACCGGGTCAGGTCGTCGACGGTGGAGATCATGCCGCCCGCCGCCCAGTACGGGCTCGCCTCCAGTTCCGTGACGTCGTGGACCGGGGCGTCCGGGTCGGGCGAGAACAGCTTGGTGTAGTGGTGTGCGTGCGGCTTCGGGAGGGTCTGGTCGGCCGTCGCCGGTAAGGAGGTGCCGGTCAGGCCGAGCGGGCGGACGATGCGGTCGGCGATCTCCGCCGCGAGCGTCCGTCCCGTCACCCGCTCGATGATCATTCCTACGACGATGTAGTTGGTGTTGGAGTACGCCCAGCCCGTCCCCGCCGGGAAGTCCGCCGGGTGCGACAGGGCGATCCCGACGAGGTCCGCCGGCGTGTAGGTCTCCTGCGTGGTCAGCGCGGCCTGGTCGTGCGTGTAGCTGTAGATCCCGCTGGTGTGGTCGAGAAGCTGTCGGACGGTGGTCGTGGTGCCGTCGTGCCCGTTCCCCCGGAGCACGCCCGGCAGCCACTGTTCCACCGTGTCCCGCAGCGTCAGTTTGCGTTCGCCCACGAGCTGTTGGAGCACAGCGGCGACGAACGTCTTCGTGATGCTGCCGATCCGGAACCTCTCCTCGTGCCCCCTTGGCCGCCGCGTCCGCCGGTCGGCTACCCCCGCCGTGCCGCACCAGTTCCCGCCCCGGTCGCGCACCTGGGCGATGATGCCCGGCACGCCCCCTTCCCGCACGGCCCGGTCGAGGACGTGCTGGGCGGCTTCGTGGCCACCTCGGGTGGGCGCCACAGGCGTGGCGTCTTCCATCTGAACCCCCCTGGTTCTTTCGTACGTCGTCTTGCGTACGTCACCTTGCGCTTTCTTTCGCGACCACTGAAAGCTACGTTGCGCAAGCGGCCGTCTGAAGTGACAACGGCGTACAACTCCGTGGAACAGCAGGCTTTTTGGGGTCACGTAGCGTTACCGATGAGGGCTAACGCAACGCAAAGGGGGAACATGGGCGGCGGACGGCTGACAGCGGACGACCGGAGAGCGATCGAGGCGGGGCTGTCCGACGCGTTGTCGTACGCCGCCATCGCCCGCCGGCTGGGGCGGGCGACCTCGTCCGTGAGCAGGGAGGTGGCCCGCAACGGCGGCCCGGACGCCTACCGCGCGGAGCACGCCGACCGCGCCGACACGTGGCGGCGGCGCAACCGGCTGCCACCCCGGCGGCCCACGGCCCCCGCACCGACGCCCCCGGACGCCGAGACGTCGGGAGAAGCCACGCACGGACCCGATCCCGCCGCAGTCCACGCCTACGTGGACAAGTTCGCCGCCCTGCTGATCGCGGTCGGGCTGCCCCGCACGGCCGCGAGGGTGCTGGCGTGCCTGGTGACCGCCCCCACCGGGGCCGAGACCTCCGCCGAGCTCACGCGGCGGCTGAAGGTGAGCCCGGCCTCGGTGTCGAAGGCCGTCGGCTACCTCGAAGGGCTCGACGTCCTCAGCCGCGAGCACGAGCCCGGCCGTCGCCGCGACCGCTACGTCATCGACGAGGAGGTCTGGCTGCGCGCCTGGCTGACCAGCGCGCACAAGAACGCCGCGTGCGCCGCGACCGCCCAGGAGGGCGCGGACCTGTTCGGGCCCGACACCCCCACGGGCGCGCGGCTCGGGGCGATGCACGCGTTCTTCGCCGGGATTCACCGGAGCATGACGGGCCCGCCGACCTCCGCCGCCATCGAGGACGCGCTGACGGTCCTGGCCGCCCTCTTCCATGCGGCCAGGCCCCTCACCACCAGCGAGCTCGCCGTCGCCCTCGGCTGGCCGACGTCGCGCGTCATCACGGCGGTACAGGCCGCCGGGCACGATCCGGGAGTCCGGCTCACGCGCGAGCAGCGGGCAGCGCTCTCCGGGCCCGCGCAACCGCCCGGGGAGGGGCACGCCGCCGGCCGACGTTTCAGTCGTCCAGCGTCTTCATGACCTTGCCGAGGTCGACGAACTTGAAGTTCGTGGCGGGGCGGTCGCCGTCGCCGGGGGCGTCGTGGCCGTCCTGGACGACGAGGAGGCCGTGCGGGTACTTCGGCCCGAGCGGCTCGTTCAGCGCGGCCGCGCCGTCGCACTCCTCGGAGCCGTCGAGCGCGCCGCCCGCCGGGGTGACCCTGAAACCGCCCTCGTACTCGTTGTGGTCGCTCAGTTCACGGTCGTACGCGGCGAAGGTGTCGTCGCCCTGGCTGGAGGCGAGGAGGTACCCGTCCCCGTCGGCCTCATTGACGAGGGTGAGGCCCTCGACGTCGGCGGTGATCCGCTTGCCGCCGTACCCGGGGTCGGCGCCCGGCGTGCACTCCTCGGTCTCCTCGTCGTAGACGCCGGGAACGCCGTACTCCCGCACCTTGTCGACGAGTTCGGGCCTGCCGGTCAGGTCGGCGCGCATGCGCCAGATGCCGACGTCCTCCTGCCCCGCGTACAGCGTGCCGTTCGCCGCGTCGACGACCATCCCCTCGACCTGCGGCAGTTCACCCGGTTCGTTGCACGGGCTCCACGACGTGCCGTTCGGCAGCCGGAACGAGGACGGCAGGTCCAGCGTGCGCAGTTTGCGGTACGTGACCTTGCCGCCGGGGGCCGGGAGCAGTTCGAGGAGCGCGACGCTGGTGCGCTCGCGGCGGCTGACGAGCGCGTACGAGCGACCGCTCGCCTTGTCCTGCCAGGTCGCGAGGCCGTACGCGGTGCGCTGCTCGTTGATCTCGGCCTGGTCGGCGGAGAAGACGGGCGGCGCCGCGGGGTCCGTGACGTCGGTGAGCGGCCCGCCGGACCGGTCGCGGTCGATGCGGTAGAAACGCAGCCGGTCGTGGCCGCGGTCGCTGGTGACGGCGAGGTCGGCGGAGCCGGAGGAGAGCTTCAGGCCACGCACGAGGTCGACGTTGTTGAAGCGGCCCGGCGCGTCGTCGGGGCTGTCCGCGGGCGGTGCGGCGACGGACTGGACGGGGCGGGCGTCCAGGTCGTAGGCGCGCAGGCCGCCCTCCTTGGCCGTGGCGATCACCAGGCTGCGCGCCGGGTCGGCGGTGTCGCGCCAGATCGCGGGGTCGTCGGCGTCGGCGTTGCCGCCCGCGTCGTCGTCGTGCAGCACGGGGGTCTCGGCCCGGGGCGTGACCCCGGGCAGCGGGTCGGCGGCCACGGCCGTGGCGGAGGCCGAGGTCGCGGCGAGCACGGTGGTCAGCGCGAGGACGACCGAGCCGATCGTTCGACGGGTCGGACAGTGTCTGGTCACGCGATGTCTCCTCGTTCCGGGAACGGATGGATCTTGCGTGAGACTGGGCCTTGCCGGTGTCGGCGCGGCGTACGCGACGCGTCCGGTAACACCCCGCCCGAATGTACACAGGGTTAACACGCCCTGGTTTCAGTGGGGTTGGGAGAGCACGGCGAGTTCCGCCCACACCGTCTTGCCCGCCTTCCGGCCGACGACGCCCCACTCGACGGCGAGCGCCGCCACGATCGTGAGCCCCCGCCCCGTCTCCCGCTCGGGCGACGGCGCGTCGCGCGCCACCAGGGGTGCGCCTTCCGCGCGGGCATCCGCGACCTCGATACGCAGCGTGTCCGCACGCAGCGTCAGCCCGAGCTCGAAGTCGAGGCCCGGCACGAGGCCGTGCGTCACGGCGTTCGCGGCGAGCTCGGCGACGATCGCCTCGGCGGCGTCCGAGAGTTCGGTGTCGTACGCGATCCCCCAGCCGTCCAGGTGATACCTGGCCAGCCTCCTCGCGAGGCGTGCGCCCCGGGGCGTGGCACTGAAGCGTTGCGCGAAGGTGCGGGGTGCGGCGGCGGGGCGCGCTTGCGTCGACATGGCGGCAACGGTGGCCGTGCACGACTGTGGACACCAGGAGCAAAACTCGTACGCTGCGTAATTGTACGAGTGCGAAGGGTGGACAGTACGGGTAACGGAACGTGAGCATGGGCGCGTTGGCGCAGACCGATAGCCGAGCGTCAGGGGATACCCGTGATGTCGTCAAGTGCGACGAGCAGTAATGAGCCCGAACCGACCGATGGCTTGAAGGCGTTCGGCGCCGTCCTGAAGAGCTTCCGCAAACGCGCCGGGTACACGCAGGAGTCCCTGGCCGAGGAGATCGGCTACTCAGTCCATTTCATCGCCTCCGTCGAACAGGGCCGCCGCTTTCATCCGCCCCGGTTCGTCGACCAGTGCGAGGCGACGCTGGATGCGTTCGGGACGCTGCGGCTGGCGGCGAATCAGCTGTCGCGGCAGCGGGGTCTTGCGTCCTGGTTCCGGCGGTGGGCGCAGCTGGAGCAGGAGGCGGTGGCGCTTTCGACGTATGAGTGCCGGTTGATTCCGGGGTTGTTGCAGACGGAGGCGTATGCGCGGACCCTGTTCGTCAATCAGCTGCCTCCGATGGGCGACGAGCAGATCGAGGCCCAGCTGGAAGCGCGCGTGGAACGTCAACTGCTCCTCACGGAGCGGCCGAACACCGCGTACAGCTTCATCCTGGAGGAACACCTGTTCCAGCGCCGCATGGGCGGGCATGAAGTCACCATGGAACTCATCGACCATGTTCTCGGACTCGCCGAGCGGCGGAACATCGAGCTTCAGATCATGCCGGTGATGCGGGAGAGTCATGCGGGACTGGATGGGCCCGTTCGACTCCTGGAGACACCCGAGAACCAGTGGTTCGCCTACGCCGAGAGCCAGCGGAGCGGGCAGCTCATCTCCTCCCCGAAAGAGATCAGCGTTCTCCAGATGCGGTATGCCAGGATGCGCGCACAGGCTCTCTCGTTCGACGACTCGATGAGCCTGCTGGAGCGGATGCGAGGAGCGCAATGAGCACCCCCGAACTGGCCTGGTTCAAGAGCAGCTACAGCGGAGGCGATGGCGACGACTGCATAGAGATCGCCCTCACCTGGCGCAAGTCCAGCTACAGCAGCGGTGGCGGCGGAGACTGCGTAGAGATCGCCCCCTGCCCCACTACCCTCCACGTACGCGACTCCAAGAACCCCGACGGCCCCCAACTCGCCCTGAACCCCCACGCCTGGACGGAGTTCGTCGCGTACGCCTCCCGCCCCTGACCCGCGTCAGCGCCACGCACTGGAGGCCGACCGCACACGCCATCGCCAGGCAGATCCCGGGTAGCCCGTGGCCCGACAGCGCGTACGCCGCGCCGAGTTGGGCCGCGACACCGCACACCGTGATGCGGGCCAGCGCCGGACTGTCGCCGCCGCCTTCATACACCCCGGCCACCCCGATGAAGCACGCGAGCAGCACCAGGTACGGCCCGAGGCACCGCAGGTAGAGCGTCCCGGCGGCGGCCACCTCACCGTCCGCGCCGAACGCCCGCATGATCCAGGGCGCGGCGGCGAGGAGCAGCACGGCGGCCGTCAGGCCGAGCGTTCCAGCGACGAGCAGTGCCTCGCGACAGATCGCCCGGCGTTCGTCGCGCCCGGCGCCGAGTTGGTGGGCGGTGTGGATCGCGGCGGCCTGGCGTACGGAGTAGAAGGCCATCGTCGCGACGTACGTGGCCTTCGTCGCGATGCCGTACGCGGCGACCTCGTCGACACCGATCCGGGCCACCACCGCGACCAGCGCCAGCGTGCCCGTCATGCGGACGACGAAGTCGGCCGACATGGGCAGACCGGTCGCGGCGGTCCGGCGCGCGTCCGCGGCGAGGGCGCGGACCCGCAGGCCGGACGGTCGCAGCGAGGGCCGCAGCACCAGCAGCCCGCAGATCAACGCCACCGAGCGGCCGGTCACCGTGGCGATCGCCGCGCCGCGCACGCCCAGGTCACAGGCGAGGATGAGGACCGGGTCCAGGACGAGGATCAGCCCGTTGGCCAGCAGGGCGAGCCGCATCGGGGTGCGCGTGTTGCCCGATCCCTTGAGGATGCCGTCGACCACGTTCGTGGCGAAGTAGACCGCCACGCCGGGCAGCGCGATCGCGAAGTACTCCGTGGCGAGGTGGACGGAGGCGCCGCCGTCCTCGCCGAGCACCCACCGGGCCAACCGCTCCCGACCCGCGTAACCCCCGACCGCGACCACGGGAGTGAGCAGCGCCCACAGCGCCCAGCCGCCCCGCACGGCCGAGCGCGCCGCCGCCGGATCACCCGCTCCCCGTGCGCGGGCCACAAGCACGGTCGTACCGGAACCCGCCATGAGGATCACGCCGAGCAACACGTTCTCGACGTTCGTCGCGACCGCCACCGCGGCCACCGCGGCCCCACCCAGCCCGGCCACCCAGACCATGTTGATGATCCCGGCCGCGACTCCCGCGAGGAGTTCCCCGTAGACCGGCAGCGCGAGCGACACCACCCGCCGTCGATGCTCCGTCGGACCCATGCCCCATCCCCCTCCACCCGTGTACCTCGAATCGAGGTACCACGAAAAGAGATAGCATCACGGGCACGGAACGTACAAGGGTGAAAGGGCAGCACTCATGCTGGAGTTGGCGATTCTCGGGTTCCTGTACGAGGAGCCCTTGCACGGGTACGAGCTCAAGGCCCGTATCCAGGACCTGAACGGGCACATCCGGCCCGTGAGCGACGGCGCGCTCTACCCGGCGATCAGCCGGCTCACGACGGCCGGGTACATCGACCAGCGCACCGAACCCGGCAGCAGCGCCGCACCCCGCCGGGTCCTGTCACTCACCGACGCCGGGCGCACCCGCCTGTTCGCCCGGCTGCGCGGGCCCAAGGACGTCGAGATCACCGACGGACAGCGCTTCTTCACGCTCCTCGCGTTTCTGCGCCACCTTCCGGACCCGGCCGAACAGGCCACCGTCCTCCGCCGTCGACAGGCGTTCCTGTCCACCCCCGCCAGCTTCTTCTACCGCGACGGGAAACCCGTGCGGGCGGAAGAGGCCGAGGACCTCTTCCGCCAGGGGATGCTGCGCATCGCGCGTGCCACCGGCACGGAGGAGAAGGCGTGGCTGACCGAGGCGATCACCACGCTGGAGAAACCCTGAGGGAGAAGCCCTGAGGTGCCAGCCTCAGGACACCCGCTGCGACTCCACCAGTTCCCGCGCCTCCTCGTCCGTCGCCACCGAGGGCGGCGAGCCCTCCAGCGGCTTGCGGGCCGTCTCCTTCATCGCGGCGACCGCGATGATGCCGACGAGTCCGAAGAGCATCGTGTAGAACGCGGGCATCAGGTCGTTGCCGGTCGCGCCGATCAGCGCGGCGACGACCAGCGGGGTCGTACCGCCGAAGAGCGAGACGGAGATGTTGAAGCCGATGGAGAGCGAGCTGTAGCGGATGTCCGTCGGGAAGAGGGCCGGGAGCGACGAGGACATGGCGCCCAGGTAGCAGACCAGCGCGAGGCCGAGGATCAGCAGGCCCGTGAAGACCGCGACCGTTCCGCCCTGCTTGATGAGGAGGAACGCGGGGAGGGCGAGGACGAAGAAGCCCACCGAGCCCGCCATCAGGACCGGCTTGCGGCCGATGCGGTCGGAGAGGCGGCCGACGGAGTTGATCAGCGCCATCAGGATCAGCATGACGACGACGATCGACATCAGGCCACCGGTCTCGCCGAAGCCGAGCTGTGTGAGGTACGTCGGCATGTACGACAGGAGCATGTAGTCGGTGACGTTGAACGCCGCGACCAGCGCGATGCACAGCAGCATCGCGCGCCACTGACCGAAGAAGGAATCCTTGAAGGACTTCTTGTCGCGCTCGGCGGCGGGCCCGCCCTCCTCCATCTTCTGGAAGGCGGGCGACTCGTCGAGCTTCATCCGCAGGTAGAGGCCGATGAGGCCGAGCGGCGCCGCCACCAGGAACGGGATGCGCCAGCCCCACGACTGCATGGCGTCGTCGCTGAGCGCCGCGGTGAGGGAGGTGACGAGCACCGCGGCGACCGTGTAGCCGATCAGCGTGCCGAACTCCAGGAACGAGCCCCAGAAACCGCGGCGCTTGTCGGGCGCGTACTCCGCGATGAACGTCGCGGCACCCCCGTACTCACCGCCCGTCGAGAAGCCCTGCACCATGCGGCAGAGGACGAGGAGAATGGGCGCCCAGACGCCGATCGACGTGTAGCTCGGGATCAGACCGATCGCCAGCGTCGCCGTCGACATCATGATCATGGTGAGCGCGAGGATCTTCTTGCGGCCCACGCGGTCGCCGAGCGGGCCGAAGAACATGCCGCCGATGGGACGGACCAGGAAGGCCGCCGCGAAGGTCGCCAGGGAGGAGAGGGTCTGCGCGGTGTCGTTCCCGGAGGGGAAGAACTCCTTGCCGATGATGACGGCGAGGTAGGCGTAGACACCGAAGTCGTACCACTCCATGGCGTTGCCCAGCGCGGTCGCCTTCACCGCGCGCTTGACCTGGGCTTCCTCGGTGACGGTGATGTCCGTCTGGCGCAGGCGCGGGTTCTTGCGGCGGTGGATCGCCCGGAAGAGCGCCCGGTGCCGTGCCACGGCTTCGGGAGCCGGCGGTGCCGGTGTTTCGGGGGCTTCGGGCGCGCTCACTGGTCAGTCACTCTCTCTCGGCACCTGGGTCCTTCGGGTCGGACGTCGATCAACATTGCCAACCCAGGTCAAGGAAAGTGCCCGCTGATGGTCCTCACGAACATGGCCTCAAGTCCCTGTTCTCAGGGACTTGAGGCCTGTTTCACCACAAACTCTCCGGGCAGACGGTCAAGGCGGACCGTCGGCGCGGACTGTCAGCGCGTGTACAGCTGTGACCTGGGGATCACCTGCTGCTCCTGGCCCGGGCTCGACCACAGCAGCTTCAGGTGCGCCTCGCCCGTCCGCTCCGCGTACTCGACCTTGATCGAGTGCCGCCTCCCCGCCGTCAGCCGCACCTCCGCCTTGTCGAGCCGCGGCTCGTGCGGCGTCCAGGAGTCGATGACGAGCTTGCCGTCGATCCAGACGCGGGCCATGTCGTCGGAGACGGTCGTGAGGGTGTACGTCTCCGAGCGGCGCGGCTCGACCGATCCCGTCCAGCGGATGCTGAAGCGGTCCGCCGGGATCGAGGCGGCGGGTGAGCCGGTGTACTTCCAGGAGTGGTTGAGGGTGGCGTCGGTGCGGGTGATCCTCGGGGCGCCTTCGAGGTTCTCGTTGTCGAAGATCTCCTGCTTGAGGCCCTTGCCGCGGCCGGGGCGGGATGTCGGGCCGGGGTCGACGCGCAGCTCGACGACCGTCGCCGTGTCGTTCGTGGCGGCGCCCGACGGCTTGATGTCGTAGCCGTCGCCGGACCGGGTGACGGTCACCTTCTGGTCGCTGCCGAGGACGCGTGCCGACTTCACCTCGAAATCCGTACGGACCTTCAGGTGGAGGGAGCCGCCCGTAGCGGGCCACTGGGTGACCGCCGCGTACAGCTTGTCGCCCTTGCGGCTCACGTGGCCCCAGGCCGGCTCCTCGACCAGGCCTCCGTAGCGGGCGCCGAAGACCGCTTCGCCCTGGCCCGCCGTGCGCAGCCAGTCGCCCATCTGCCGGAGGCGGTCGACGGAGGGCTGCGGGACGCGGCCGCGGGCGTCGGGGCCGACGTTGAGGAGATAGTTGCCGCTGCGGGACGTGGTGGCGAGCAGATTGCGGGTCAGGGTCTGCGCGGACTTCCAGTTCTGGTCGTGGCGCGCGTACCCCCAGTGGTCGTTGAGGGTCATGCACGACTCCCAGAGCTGGCCGTCGACGGGCGCGCCGGGGATCTCCTGCTCGGGGGTGCCGTAGTCGCCGTCGACGACGCGGCGCTTGCCGACGCGGTTGTTGATGACGAGGTCGGGGTCGAGGCCGCGGAGGTAGGACTCCAGGCGCTCGCCGTCCCTCGCCGTCCAGGGGTTGTGCGGCTTGTCGGTGTCCCACTCGCCGTCGAACCAGAGGAGCGCCGGGTCGTAGGTGTCGACCAACTCCTTGAGCTGCGCGTACATGCGCTTCTCGTACTTGGGGAACGTCGCGGGATCCGGGAAGTCCTTGTCGTGCCAGTCCCAGATCGAGTAGTAGAAGCCGAGCTTGATGCCCGCGTCGTCGGACGCCTTCTTCAGCTCGGCGAGGATGTCTCGGTTCTTGTCGAAGGAGGAGTGGTCGCGCAGGTTCCAGTCGTTGACCTTCGTCGGCCACATCGCATAGCCCTCGTGGTGCTTGGACGTGATGACGATGTAGCGCATCCCGGCGTCCTTGGCCGCCTTGACGATCGCCTTCGCGTCGAAGTCCGCGGGGTTGAAGTTCTGCGCCTGCTTCTCGTACTCGTCCATCGGGATGTCGCACTCCCGCTTGATCCACTCCGCGTTGCGGCAGGTGCTGCCGTCGGGGCGCTTGTACTCGCCCTCCAGGTTCGAGTACGCGCCGAAGTGGATGAACATGCCGAAGCGGTCCTGACGGAACCAGTTGGTGCGGTCGGCGGTGAAGGGGTCGTCGGCGGCGTGGTCGGTGCCGTCCGCCCTGCCCGAGCCGGCCGTCGCGGCCGGGACGGCCGTGGCCGCGAGGGCGGCGGCGAGGAGCAGAGCGAGTCCAGTTGCTCTGTGGCGCATGGGGCGGCTCCCGGTGTTGTTCCGGATCCCTGGGTTGGGGGGTCGCACGGGAACGTAGGGACGAATACATCCGATGTCAATGGTTCCAACTCGCCGTGCGCGGCTCTCTTTTGGCCGATGAGGCGCTCACCGACCCGATGACTCCGAACAGCGCCCATGGAGGCAGGCTCAGTTCGGGCTCAGTTCAGGCCGGTGAGGAACTCGCCGAAGAGCCGGTTGGCGGTCTCGGAGCGGTAGAGGCGCTCGAACTCGGCGCGTGCGAGGCTGCGCCGGAACTCGCCGCGGTACGAGACGTCTCCCGCGTCGTGCATGAGGTCGGTGAACCACGCGGCGTACGCCTGGTAGTTCCATATGTGCTTCAGGCAGGTGGCGGAGTACGCCTCCAGCGGGCCCGCGTCCTGCTCCCTGACCTGCCTCAGGACGGCCGTGGCGAACACGTCGGCGTCGTGCAGGGCCAGGTTCATGCCCTTGGCGCTCATCGGCGGCACGATGTGCGCGGCGTCACCGAGCAGGTACAGGCGGCCATGGCTCATCGGGGCGTGGACCACGCTGCGCAGCGGCACCAGCGTCTTGCTGGTGATGGCCCCTTTCGCGGCGACCGGTTCGCCGAAGCGTGCCTCGATCTCCTCCCAGACGCGGTCGTCCGTCCACTCCTCGACGGCAGTGTCCAGCGGGCACTGGAGGTAGAAGCGACTGGCCTGGGGTCCGCGGGCGAACTGGCCGGCGAATCCCCGGTCGTGGATCGCCATCATGGACTGGTGGTTGGCGGGCGCGTCGGCCAGTACGGTCAGCCAGGCGTACCCGTACTCGTGGGACTGGCGGTTCAGTACGCCGTCGGGGATGCTCGCCCGGCTGACGCCGTGGTCTCCGTCGCAGCCGGCGATGAAGTCGCAGGTGATGGTCCGCGTCACGCCCGTGCTGTCCCGGTAGCGCACCTGGGGCCGGGGGCCGGTGAGGTCGCCCAGTTCGACGTCCTCGGCTTCGCAGCGGAGGTCGCCGCCGTCGCCGACGAAGACGTCGATGAGGTTGCGCACGAGGACCTGCTGGGGGCAGAAGCGTCCGTCGACGTGGTCGTCGGTCACGTACCGGAAGGGCCGTGTCTCGCCGTCGACGCGGAAGTTGAGCACCGGCGCGAAGGGGGCACCGTCGAGGACCCGGTCCGCAAGGCCCCACTCGCGGAACATACGCGCGGCCCTGGGGTCGATGACCCCCGCGCGCTGGCGCTGCTCGACGTACTCGCGGCTGTGCCGCTCCAGAACCACGCAGTCGATCCCGGCGCGCTGGAGGAAGTTGGCGAGGGCGAGCCCGGCGACACCCGAGCCCACGATCACGACAGTGGTGTTCTCGTCCGAAACGGACATGGTTGGCGCTCCTTGGCCTGGGAGTTACCCTTAAGCGGAGTCTTCACTACGCATCATACGTAGTGGCCACTACGTTTACACAAGGGGTCAGCCATGCGCCGCGACGGAGCCGCCAACAGGGAGAAGGTCCTGCTCGCCGCCGAGCATGTGTTCGCCGAGAAGGGGGCAGCCGCCTCCACCGATGAGGTCGCGCGGCGGGCCGGGGTCAGCATCGCCACCGTCTTCCGCAATTTCGCCACCAAGCAGGACCTCATCGAGGCCACCGCGTGCCGCTACCTGGAGAAGCTGACCGATCAGGCGCTGGCACTCGCCGAAAGCCCGGACCCCGGAAAGGCCTTCGCCTCCCTGCTGCGGACCCTCGCGGCGGCCGGGCCGGTGAAGATGACCCTGATGGATCTGCTGCCCCCGCACGACGACGACGGCCAGGGCCTGTCCCGGCCGGTCACCGAAGCGGCCGACGCCTTCCGTGCCGCTCTGAACGGCGCACTGCACCGCGCCCAGGCCGTCGGCGCCGCGCGCCCCGACGTCACCGGCGACGACGTCTCCCTCCTCCTGCGCGCCCTCGCGCACGCCACGGATCTCAGCGAAGGCGAGGCACTCGACCGGGCCGTGGGCATCGTCCTCGACGGCCTCGGCGCGTCGCCGCGCGGGTGGGGCGACCGTCACGACGGTTAGAGGCAGGGGGGCACCGGGGGAAGAGACCTCCCGAACGCACCGCGCGCCCGCACCCCCATCCGACCGACGGAGCCCGAATGCCCCTCCCCCGCCGCACCTTCCTCACCGGCATCGCCGGGACGGCCGGTGTCGCCGCCGTCGCCTGTTCCGGCACGACGGCGGACGGCGTCACCCACTCCACCGCCACCCCCACCGGCACGTCCGGTGCGCCCGCCCCGCGCCGCACCGCAGCCGCCGAGGCCGCCCGGCGCCTGCTCCCCCGCCACTGGGACCAGATCGAGTTCAGGAACGTACCCAGGGAGGCGGGCGCCGAGGACTCCTTCCGGGTCGACGGGCGCCGTGGCCGCATCACGGTCGCAGGGACCGGCCCCGCCACCCAACTCGCCGGTCTTCGCCACTACTTGAAACACGTCACGCACGCCAACATCACCTGGGCGGGCAGCCGTACCGACCACCTCCCGGACCGTCTCCCCGCACCCGACGAACCCCTCACCAAAACAGCCAACACCCCGCACCGCTTCGTCCTCAACGACACCAACGACGGGTACACCGGGGCCTATTGCGACTGGGACTACTGGGAGCACGAGATCGACGTGCTCGCGCTCCACGGCTACAACGAAGTCCTCGTGTACGCGGGCGCCGACGCCGTCTACCACCGCGCCTTCCAGGAGTTCGGATACACGGACGCCGAACTGCGGGCCTGGATACCCGGTCCCGCCCACCAGCCCTGGTGGCTCCTGCAGAACATGTCGTCGTTCCCGCACCCCGTCTCCCGGCAGCAGCTCGACGCCCGCGCCCGCCTGGGCCGCCGCATCTGCGACCGGCTGCGCGACCTCGGCATCACGCCGGTGCTGCCGGGCTGGTTCGGGACCGTGCCGCCCGACTTCGAGAAGAAGAACCCGGGCGCGCGGACCGTGCCGCAGGGCGACTGGGTCGGCTTCGCGCGACCGGACTGGCTGGATCCGCGCACCGGCCACTTCGCGCGGGTCGCCGCCGCGTTCTACCGCGCGCAGGACGAGCTGTTCGGCCCGACGACGATGTACAAGATGGACCTGCTCCACGAGGGCGGAAAGCCCGGCAACGTCCCCGTGGGCGACGCGGCGAAGGGCATCGAGAAGGCGCTGCGGACCGCCCACCCCGGCGCCACCTGGGTGATCCTCGGCTGGCAGCACAATCCGCCGAAGGCCATCACCGACGCCGTCGACAAGGAGCGGATGCTCGTCGTCGACGGCCTCTCCGACCGCTTCCCGAACATCACCGACCGCGAGTCCGACTGGGGCTCGACGCCCTACACCTTCGGCTCCATCTGGAACTTCGGCGGCCACACGACGCTGGGCGCCAACACCCCCGACTGGGCCGCCCTGTACGAGAAGTGGCGCACGAAGAAGGGCAGCACGCTCAGCGGGATCTCCCTCATGCCGGAGGCGGCCGACAACAACCCGGCCGCTTTCGAGCTCTTCTCGGAACTGGCCTGGATGGGCGGTGACTTGGACCTGGCGGCCTGGTTCAAGGAGTGGTCGACGTCCCGGTACGGCGCCGCCGACCCGCACGCCGAGGCCGCCTGGGACATCCTGCGCCGCACGGCCTACGGAACGACCCGCGCCGACGAGTGGGCCGAGGGCGCCGACGGCCTCTTCGGGGCACGGCCCGACCTCGCCGCGAAGTCGGCTGCGGCCTGGTCCCCGAAGAAGCTGCGGTACGAGGCGGCGGACCTCGAGCCCGCGCTCGGCGAACTCCTCGCGGTGCGGCCCGGGTTGCGGAACTCGTCCGCGTACCGCCGCGACCTGCTCGACGTCGCCCGGCAGGTGCTCTCCAACCGCAGCCGCGTCCTGCTGCCGCACATCAAGGAGGCGTACGACGCCGGGGACGCCGCCCGCTTCGACCGCCTCACCCGTGAGTGGCTGACCCTGATGGACCTGCTCGACCACCTGGTCGCCACCGACTCACGTCACCTGCTGGGGCGTTGGGTCGCGGACGCCCGCGCGTGGGGGGCCGACGCGGCGGAACGGGACCGGCTCGCGTACGACCAGCTGTCCCTGGTCACCGTGTGGGGCACGCGTTCCGGCGCCGACGCGGGGCTGCGCGACTACGCGAACCGGGAGTGGGCGGGGCTCGTGGGCGGCCTGTACCGGCTGCGCTGGGAGCGCTACTTCAAGGAGCTCCGCGCCGCCCTCGCGGAGCACCGCGCGCCCGACGAGATCGACTGGTTCGCGGTGGAGGAGGCGTGGCTCAAGGACCCTGGAAAGCTGGCGACCCGGCCGAAAGGCGATACGCACAAAGTCGCATCAAAGGTACGTAAGCACATCGAAGGTCGCGGAGGGCATTTCGAGCGGTAAAACACAACGTCGACAGGGCCCGCCGGGGCAGCTACCTTCACCTGGTCCTCAACCAGGGAGAGACGCATGCCCCAGCTTGCTCTGTACACCTTCGGCGTCCTGAAGTCCCCTCTCGCCGACGCCTCGCCGCTGACGCGCGAGTTCTACGACATCGGCGGGACCGTCTACCAGACGATCAGCCGGCACCCCGGATACATCGCGCACGCCGAGCCCGCGGGCGACGACCGGGGCAAGCTCTTCGGCGCGGACTGGGGTGCGTGGGGCGAGTTCACCGTACCGACCTGGTACGACAAGGGCCGCACGCCGGAGACCACCGCTCTGGCCGCGACCCTGTCGCTCTGGACCGATGTGCGCCCCGCCTTCGACGCCATCTACACCGGCATGCACCGCAAGGCGCTGAACAGGCGTTACGACTGGTTCGAGAGGACGGGGCACCCAAACTACGTGTTCTGGTGGGTCTCCGACGACGCAATACCCACCTGGCAGGACGGGGTCTCCCGACTGGAGTACCTCCAGGACGGCGACCCCGCGCCGCACGCCTTCACCTTCCACCACTCGTTCACCCCGGAGGGGGCTCCGAGCGGGAAGGGCGTGGGCGCGGGGGCGGGGACACCGTCATGACCCAGGCGCGGGGAGCTCAGGCGCGCGGGCACTCCTTCCACGCCATGTGGTAGATCGTGCTGATGTCGCCGTCCGTCGAGTCCATCGTCATGAAGCTCGACTTCGCGGGATCGGACGTCCCGAGGTCGACGCGCAGCTCCGTGTTGACGTTGAAGTTCCGCTTCACGCCGCAGGGCGCCCAGACGAGCTGCGCCCAGTCCGTCGTGTCGGTCGCCTGCCAGTTGTCGTTGTAGGCGCCCTTGAACTCATGGCTGATCGCGGCCGTCTGGGGCGAGCCCTGGAAGTAGTACGACGCCTTCTCCGTGCCCTTGGCGCCGGGCTGGAGCGCCGCGTAGCCGCGGTAGTCCGCGCTCGCGATCGCGTAGGTGAAGCCCGAGGGGACGTGCACGATCAGGCTGAGCTGGCAGTTCCTGCGGAACGCGGTGGGGTCCGCGCCGCCGCCCGCCTTCGCGAGGTAATCGCTGTAGGTCACGGTGAAAGCCGTGTTGTCCTGCGAGACGGCGACGGCCGCGGTGCCCAGGGGGCAGCCCGATCCGTTCACCGTGGCGACCTCGATCACGATCTTGTCAGGGGGCGGGTCGAGGATCGTCGTCGGGTTGTGCGCGGGGAGCGTCGAGCCGAACAGCGCCGCGACGGCGCCGCTCAGCAACAGTGCACCGGCCATGGTTCTCCGTTCCGTTTCTGAGGAGGGGGGTTGGAGAAGTGCCTGTGTGCGTGGAACGCGGAGCGGGTGCGTGGAACGCGGGTGCCTGGAGCGGATTGCGTGAGCGAGGGGATCGTATGGACCAATGGGCCCGGCGCACAGAGCGATGTCCGGCCATTCGGAATCCTCGGCTCATCGTGTCTTGACGGGTATACGTCACTCCAGATCTCTGGTAGGAAACCTTCCTAACAGTACGCGGTACGTGAACTCCCCTATCTGGAGGCCCCCGTGGAAACCCCCCACCACCACATACGCCCGCGCCCCACCGACACCTCCCGTCGCACGCTCCTCGCCTTCATCGGCGCGGCGGCCGTGGCGGGCCCGCTCCTCGCCACGCAGTCCGCGAGCGCGGCCGCCCCGTTCTCGTCCTTCATCACGGCCGGCGGACTCGACGACCCGGCCAAGAAGGAGATCGCGATGCAGATCGTCTGCAGCGCGGAGAACTCCTCGCTCGACTGGAAGAAGCAGTACCGGTACATCGAGGACATCGACGACGGCCGCGGCTACACCGCGGGCATCATCGGCTTCTGCTCCGGCACCGGCGACATGCTCGACCTCGTCGAGCTCTACACGCAGCGCAAGCCGGGCAACGTCCTCGCCAAGTACCTGCCCGCGCTGCGCAGGGTCGACGGCACCGACTCGCACGACGGTCTCGACCCGAATTTCACGCGCGACTGGGAGCGGGCCGCCGACACGGACGCGGAGTTCCGCAAGGCGCAGAACGACGAGCGCGACCGGGTCTACTTCAACCCCGCGGTCAAGCAGGGCAAGGCCGACGGCATCGGCACGCTCGGCCAGTTCTGTTACTACGACGCCATCGTCATGCACGGTGACGGCGGCGACTCCACCAGCTTCCGCAACATCCGCAAGCGCGCCCTGCGCTCGGCCAAGCCGCCGGCCCAGGGCGGCGACGAGGTGACGTACCTGAACGCCTTCCTCGACGCGCGGGTCTGGGCGATGAAGCAGGAGGAGGCCCACGAGGACACCAGCCGCGTGGACACGGCTCAGCGCGTCTTCCTGAAGAAGCGGAACCTCAACCTGGACCCGCCGCTGGACTGGAAGGTCTACGGCGACCCGTTCCACATCGGCTAGGCCGGACGGCAGAGCGCGCGGGCCGGATCGGGTGGGCCAGTCGCGCGGGGCGCGCTCGGCGTCCCGCGCGCCTGCGCTCCCTCTTGCCCCGTGGAGGTTGAACTGGGTACGGTCCCGGCCAACTCCCCGTCTACGCGCGTCTACCTGCACCGAGGTGAGAGAGCTCCATGTTCTTCCGTACGACCACGACCGTGCTGACCGCCGCAGCCCTCCTGTCGGCGGGCGGCCTCACGGCGTCCGCCGCGCCCGCCCCGCAGGGCGGCTGGCAGAAGATCGGTGACGACATCAAGTCCGGCGTCAGTGGCCTCGCCGTCACCGGAAGCAGCTCACGGCACGGGGGGACCCGTGCCCTCGTCGTACGCGACAACAAGAAGCCCGGCGAGAACCGTGTCGCCAGGGTCGACTACCGCCCCGGCTCCGGCGGCGGCCGCGCCGCCTCCGCCCACGTAGAACCGCTCACCTGGGCGGGCACCCCGGAACCCGTCGACCTGGAGGC
The DNA here is from genome assembly GCF_008642315.1 of Streptomyces venezuelae. Classification (NCBI taxonomy): domain Bacteria; kingdom Bacillati; phylum Actinomycetota; class Actinomycetes; order Kitasatosporales; family Streptomycetaceae; genus Streptomyces; species Streptomyces venezuelae. The sequence continues at coordinate 1,745,226 of NZ_CP029192.1, forward strand.
GATCGAGGCGGTGCCGGGCGCCCGCGGCGAGTACGTGGCCCTGGCCAGCCGCGGCCTGGTCTACCACCTGAAGGCGACCGGCTCCGAGCTCCAGGTCCTCGACACCTCCCCGCTCCCCGCGATCGCCGACGGCGACGACTACGAGAGCTTCGCGCTGACCTCCCGGCACGGGAAGCTGGGGGCGGTCTGGGCGGACCGGGGCGCGGGCAAGAAGCGTCCGGCGACCGTGCACGCCGCGCCCTTCTCCTTCAACAAGTACGGCGAGGCCGACTTCGGCGCGGTCACCACGGCCCGTCTCCGCGCCCCCTACCCGACCGGCGACGTCCGGCACGCCTCGGACATCTCCGTCACCCCGTCGGGCCGCCTCGTGATCAGCTCGGCGTCCGACGCGGGCGACGACGGGCCCTTCACCTCGGCGGTCCTCGACGCGGGCAAGCTCTCCGTCGCCCGCTCCGGCAAGGTACGACTGACCGTCGCCAAGTCCCCCGCGGTGGTGCGCAAGTTCAAGGGCGTCAAGATCGAGGCGGTCGAGTGCCTGCCGGGATCGGGCGGAAAGGCCCTGCTCGGCACGGACGACGAGAACGCGGGCGGCTCACTCAACTCGGCGGCCGTGTGCGGCAAGTAGGGGTGTTACGGTCCCGGCATGTCCGAGACCGAGATACCCGCGGCCGAGCACACCAAGGCCGAAATCGACGCACTGACCGCCGAGTTCTTCGGGGCCTTCGACAACCGCGGCGGCAGGGCCGCGGATGTCGCCCGCATCCGCCGGCTCATGCTGCCCGGCGGCGTGATCGTCGTGACAGGGCCGCAGTACGCGGCCTACACCGTCGAGGAGTTCATCGAGCCCCGCGAGCGGCTGCTCACCGACGGCCGCCTCGTGGAGTTCTCCGAGTGGGAGATCTCGGAACGCACCGACGTCGCCGGTGACATCGCGTGCCGGTTCGGCGAGTACGCCAAGGCGGGCGTCATGGACGGCGAGCCGTTCGAGGGCGGCGGCACGAAAACGATGCAGTTCGTGCGTACGCCGGAGGGCTGGCGGATCGCCGCGTTCTCCTGGTACGACCACCCCTGACGGCGGCCTCCCGGCCGACTCTCAGCCGAGGATCGGGGTGGTCTGGGAGGACGTGATCCGCCAGGCCCCGTCCTCTTTCACCAGTACGTGCGTCAGGCGCCCCGCGGAGGCAGGGAGCGGTGCCACGGCCTCGCCGTCGTCCCCCGGCCGCCGCCCGTCGGATACGCGCTTGATGCTCGCCACGATCGCCACGTCGTCCCTGACGAAGCGGATGTCCTCCTCCTCGACCGTGGTGACCACATCGGCGAGCGGCGACGCGAGCGCCTGCCGCATCGCCTCTTCCAGCGCGTCCCGCCCCGCGACGCGGCGCCCCCCGAAGTTCACCACGGTGGTATCGACGGTGAGCAGGGGGATGAACCGCTCGACATCGTTCTGGAACTCGCTCGCGTCCGCGACGACTTGGCGGATGGCGGCGACATCGACAGCCCGAAGGGTGGACGACTCGGCACGCATGACGGCTCCCCGTGAAGATCAGGGATACCCCGGACGGGCTCCCCTGCTCCACATCCTGGAACCTCAAGAACACTTGAGGTCAAGCGATCAGCCGTGGCCGAGGCGGCGGCACGCCCTCAGTGCGTCACCGCCGGTTCCGTCTCCGCGGCGACCGCCGCCTTCTCCGTACCCGCGTGGTTGAAGATCAGGTTGAGTGCCACGGCGAGGATGCAGCCCGTGGAGATTCCGGAGCCGAGGACGATCTGTGCCCAGGCGGGGAACGCGTCGTAGAAGCCGTCGGAGAGGGCGGGGGCGAGGCCCGCGCCGAGGGTGACGACCACGATGAGTGCGTTGTCGCCGCGGTGCAGGTCCGCCTGGAGCAGCGTCTGGATGCCGCTGACCGCGATGGAGCCGAAGAGGAAGAGGCTGACGGCGGCGAGGACCGGCATGGGGACGACGGAGATGAGGGCGGCGGCCGCCGGGCTGAGGCCGATGAGGACGAGGATCGCGCCGCTGAGCGCGACGACGAAGCGGCTGCGCACCTTGGAGATGACGACCAGGCCGATGTTCTGGGCGAACGCGCTGGCGTGGAAGGCGTTGAAGAGCGGGCTGAGCGCGGAGCCGAGCGCGTCGGCGCGCAGGCCGCGGGCGATGGTCTTCTCGTCGACGTCCTTCTCGACGATCTTCCCGAGGGCGATCATGTCGGCCGTGGACTCGGTGAGGATCACGAGCATCACGACGCACATGGAGATGATCGCCGGGATGTTGAACTCCGGGGCGCCGAAGTGCAGCGGGGACGGGATACCGACCGGGTCAGCGCCGTCCAGCTCGGAGAAGTCCGCGAGGCCCATCGGTATCGCGAGCAGCGTGCCGAAGACCATCGCGATGAGCATGCTGATCTGCTTGAGGAAGCCGCGCGTGAAGCGTTGCAGCAGGAGCATGACGAGGACCGTGGCGCCCGCGAGGCCTATGCTCTTCGGCTCCGGTGTGCCCGTCGGCGAGTCGTCGACGATCCAGTCGTACGCGACGGGGATGAGCGACACCCCGATCAGGGTGATGACCGAGCCCGTGACCACCGGCGGAAAGAAGCGGACGAGGCGCGAGAAGTACGAACTGACCAGGAATCCGAAGACACTTGAGACGATGATCGCGCCGAAGACGACGGGCATGCCCGCCTCGACGCCGCCCTGCGTCGAGATGATCGTCAGCATCACACCGACGCCCGCGAACGAGACCCCGTTGACGAACGGCAGCCGCGAGCCGATGAAGTTGCCGATGCCGAGGGTCTGGAGCAGGGTGGCGATGCCCGCCATGAGGAGGCTGCCGCCCATGAGTACGGCCGTGTCGCCCGGGGACATCTTCGCCGCGACGGCGACGACGAGCGGGACGGAGACCGCGCCCGCGTACATGGAGGCGACGTGCTGGAGACTGGCGACGAGCATGCGGCCCGGCGGCAGGATCTCGTCGACGGGATGGACGTCGTCGACCGGATGGACCTCGGGGGCGGGCGCCGCGGCGTCGCCGGACTTCTGCTGAGAACTCATGGGTGGCGCTTCTTCCGTCGCGTGACGCCGGAAATCCGCCCCGCTCCGTGGGAGTTCATGAGACGCGGAACAAGGCGCACGTATCCGACTGGAAAGTAACTTCCGCCATACGGTCGGCGGCGGCACGACGTTACGTCAGCGCACCCCGGCAACGGAAGACCCCGCGGACAACGAAGACTGCACGTGGTGCTGCCCTTCGGTACCTGGCGCCGACCAGGGTCCGCCAGGAAGAGTGGGGGGCTCTGTACCTGGAGGAGCCCCCGTTGCGCGACCACGACCACGCCGGAAAGCACGACGCCGCGAAAGCGCGGGCCGCGGCCCGCAGACCCGCCGCCCCGGCCGACGCCCCGCTCCCGGGGCTGCTCGGACTACAGGGCGCGGCGGGCAACGCCGCCGTCGTCCAGATGCTCCGCCGGGCCGGGCAGCCCGCGGGGCAGGAGCGGCACCAGCACGGTGCGGGCTGCGGCCACCAGCAGGCGGACGAGGCCGTGGTGCAGCGCGCCGGCGGCCAGGACACGACCGCCATGGACATCGACCGGCTGGACTTCTCCGACGCGGAGGAACTCTCGGACGGCGGCACCGACTCCGAGGCGGGCGAGTACGACTACCCGTCGTTCATGGCCGAGCGCGGCAAGCACCCCCGCTCCACCACTCCGACCCCCCAGGAAGCGGCGGGGTTCGGCGAGAGCACCTACGGCATCGACCCCGGCAAGGTGAAGTCGATGCGCGAGGACAGGAAGCAGGGGCGCGAGGCGCCGCCGCTGCGGTACCGCAAGGACAACGAACCCCTGTACCGCTGGGACGGCAGGACGCCGGACCAGATCCTCGGCAAGGGCTTCAAGCCGTGGAACGAGAAGCTGCCGGCCAGCCTGCGGCACTACCAGAAGCTCCTGCAGAGGACGGGTTTCGTCAGCACGACCCGGTCCCCGGGCGGATACGTGCCCGACTGGGCGCGGCAGCCCGACGGGAGCGGCTGGCGGTACGTGATCCACGCGCCCGGCGGGATCGACCTGGTGGACACGTTGGGGACGACGTCCTTCGCCCAGCAGCAGGAGGTCATCTTCTGGAAGGGCATTCAGCCGGGTTACGTCGTCCGCGCGGAGCTGTGCGACGCCGGTGGCAACGTCATCAAGGTCGTCAAGAGCGGCGGCGACGACGCGATGGACATCGACTGAACACCGCGGTGAGGCCGTACGGCTGAGCGCTGCCGTGACATGAGCGTTCCCTCGCGCGGGACCTGACCGCGCGAGGGAATTCGCGTAAGTGTGCTGTGAGCCGTAACCGGGGCCTCAGTGGGCTATCGCCTCACTCTTGCCGTGACCCTGACCCGGCACGCGCGTCTCCCGGATCTCACCGCCCGGCTCCATCGGTGCCGTCACGTCGTCCTCGTCGCGGCCCTTGCCGATGTGGTTGAAGACCAGGTTCAGGAGCACGGCGGCCACACAGCCCGTCGAGATGCCCGAGTCGAGGATGATCTTCGCGGTCTCCGGGAACGCGTGGTAGAACTCCGGCGCCGCGATCGGGATGAGGCCGACGGCGAGCGAGACGGCCACGATAAGGACGTTGTTGTCCTTCTCCAGGTTCGCCTTGACCAGCGTCTGGATGCCGCTCGCCGCGACCGAGCCGAACAGGACCACGCCCGCGCCGCCGAGCACGGGGCGCGGCACGACCGCGATGAGCGACGCGGCCATCGGGCACAGGCCCATCAGGACGAGGAAGCCGCCGCCGACGGCGACCACGTACCGGCTGCGGATCTTCGTCATCGCGACCAGGCCGATGTTCTGCGCGAAGGCGCTGCACATGAAGCCGTTGAAGAGCGGGCTGACCGCCGAGCCGAGGGTGTCGGCACGCAGACCGGCGGCGATGGTCTTCTCGTCGGCGGGACGCTCCACGATCTCGCCGAGGGCGAGCATGTCGGCCGTCGACTCGGTCATCGAGACGACCATGACGACGCAGAGCGAGACGATCGCGGCGGCCGCGAACTGCGGGGCGCCGAAGTGGAACGGCGTCGGGAAGCCGACGATGTCCGCGTCGCCGACCGGGCCGAAGTCCGTGACGCCGAACGGGATGGCGATGAGCGTGCCGATGACGAGGCCGAGCAGGACCGCGATCTGCTTCACGAAGCCGGTGGTGAAGCGGCGCAGCAGCAGGACGACGACGAGCGTGAGGCCGGCGAGGCCCAGGTTCTTCATCGAGCCGTAGTCGTCGGCGCCGGGGACGGGTCCCTGCGCCCAGCCGAAGGCGACCGGCATCAGCGAGATGCCGATGAGGGTGATGACCGTGCCGGTCACGACCGGCGGGAAGAACCGGATCATCTTCGAGAAGAACGGGGCGGCGATGAAGCCGAGCACGCCCGCCACGATCACCGCGCCGAAGATGATGGGCAGCGCGTCGTCCTTGTTGTCGGTCGACTCGACGACCGCGATCATCGGGGCGACACCGGCGAAGGTGACGCCGTTGACGAAGGGCAGCCGCGCGCCGATCTTCCAGAAGCCGAGGGTCTGGAGGAAGGTCGCGAGGCCTGCGGTGAAGAGACAGGCGCCGGTCAGGAACGTGAGGTCCTTGGGCGAGAGTCCGATGGCGGCGCCGACGATGAGCGGCGGCGCGACGACTCCCGCGTACATGGCGGCCACGTGCTGGAGGCCGGTGGTCGCCATCTTCAGGGCGGGGAGCTTCTCGTCGACGGGGTGTATCGCCCCGTCGGCGCGTATGGACCCGTCGTCGGTCTCCGGGTCCGGGGTGGTGCCTTGCTTGGTGAACCTGGGCTGAGTGGCCACTGTGGCTCCTCCGGTTGTTTTCCGGTCCCGGCGGGGCCGCCGGCACTTTTCGCTTCTGGGAGGTGGTGCATGGTGCAAGGACTTGCTCGGTATGCAGTTGTGGGAAATGCGCCCAGGTAGTGCTGACCGCCCCGGGAACGTGAAGCTTTGGGCCACGTTCCCGGGGCGGCACTTGAGCAGCCCGCTCGGCTGCTCAAGTCCGGTCAAGGGCCGTCCCCCCTGACCGGAGTTCTCGGGTTCAGCTCTCGGCGGCGATGCGCGCGAGACGCTGGGCCTGCTCGCGGGTGGAGCGGGCGATGGCGTCCTCGTCGGCGTGCAGCAGGGTGCCGTTCTCGACGACCGGCTTGCCGTTGACGAGGGAGAGCGAGACGGGGGCGGCCGCACCGAAGACGATGGCGGTCACCGGGTCGGCGATCGAGGCGTGCCCGATGCCGTCGATCTTCCAGAGGACCAGGTCGGCGAGCTTGCCGGCCTCCAGGGAACCGATCTGCGTGGCGCGGCCGAGGACCTGCGCGCCGCCGTAGGTGCCGAGGCGCAGGGCCTGACGGGCGTTCAGGGCCGCTTCCCTGTGGGCGCCGAGGCGGTTGATCAGCAGGGCGTTGCGCAGCTCGGTGTGGAGCTCGCCGGACTCGTTGGACGCGGTGCCGTCGACGCCGAGGCCGACGGGGACGCCCGCCTTGAGCATGTCGGGGACGCGGGCGATACCGGCGGCGAGGCGGGCGTTGGAGGACGGGCAGTGGGCGACACCCGTCTTCGTGCGGGCGAACGCCTCGATGTCGGAGTCGTTCATGTGGACGCAGTGCGCCATCCACACGTCCTCACCGAGCCAGCCGGTGGACTCGAAGTAGTCGGTCGGGCCCATGCCGAACAGCTCGTGGCAGAACTTCTCCTCCTCGACCGTCTCGCTGCCGTGGGTGTGCAGACGCACGCCCAGGCGCCGGGCCAACTCGGCGCCCTGCTTGAGGAGTTCGGTGGATACGGAGAACGGCGAGCACGGCGCGACGGCGACCTGCGTCATCGCGTCGAAGGACGCGTCGTGGTGCTTCTTGACGGTCTCCTCGGTGGCGGCGAGCGCGCCCTCCAGGGTCTCGACGGCGAAGTCCGGCGGCAGACCACCGTCCTTCTCGCTGCGGTCCATGGAACCGCGGGCCAGGGTGAAGCGGACGCCCATCTCGGAGGCGGCACGGATGATGGACCCGGAGAGGTCGCCGGAGCCCTGCGGGAACACGTAGTGGTGGTCCATGGCGGTGGTGACGCCGCCGCGGGCCATCATGCCGAGGGAACCCTGCGCGGCCGCGTATGTCATCTGCTCGTCGATGCGCGCCCACGTCGGGTACAGCGCCACCAGCCAGTTGAACAGGTTGTGGTCGGTGGCCAGGCCCCGGGTGATCCACTGGTAGAAGTGGTGGTGCGTGTTGACCAGGCCGGGGGTGACGAGGTGGCCGGTGGCGTCGACACGGCGTACGACGTTCGCCAGGCCCTCGGGGGCCTTGCCGGCGCCGATCGACTCGATCTTGTTCCCGGCGACGACCACGTACCCCGAGGCGTACTCGGTGTCGTTGGCGTCGACCGTCGCGATCGCGGCGTTCTCGATGACGATGCGCTCGACGGCGCCTTCAGGGGTTGCCGATGCTGCCATGGTGCTTCCTTACTGTGTGTGGCAATGGGGGTCCCCCCTGCTCCTTGAGAGCTTGGGGGAGGGCACGGCATGACCCTAGGAAGATTTGAGTGCCGCGGCCGTGGAGCCACGGGTGCCGAGATGGTGAAAGAACAGGTTGAGCGTGACCGCGACGAGCGCGCCGGCGCTGATGCCGGAGCCGAGCACGGTCTGTGCCCAGGCGGGGAACTCCGCGTAGAAGGTGGGGGCGGCGAGCGGGATGATGCCCGCACCGAGCGCCACGGCCACCAGAATGATGTTGGAGCTGTCGTCGAGGCCCGCCTCGGAGAGCGTTCGGATGCCGCTGACGGCGATGGAGCCGAAGAGGACGATGCCCGCACCGCCGAGTACCGGCATGGGGACGACGTTCACGACGGCGCCGAGCACCGGGAAGGCACCGAGCACGATGAGCGCGCCGCCCGCGACCGCGACGACATAGCGGCTGCGTACGCGGGTCAGCGAGACCACGCCGACGTTCTGCGCGAAGGCCGAGGTGGGGAAGCCGCCGAAGACCGGTCCGACCAGGGTGGCGATGCCGTCGGTGCGCAGGCCGCGGGTGATGGTCCTGCCGTCGGTCTTGCGCTCGCAGATCTCGCCGAGGGCGAGCATGCCGGCCGCGGACTCGGTCATCAGGACCAGCATCACGATGCAGAGCGAGAGGATCGCGGCGGGCTGGAAGACGGGGGCGCCGGAGGCGAACGGCGTGGGCAGGGCGGCGAGCGGGGCCGTCTGCACCGACGTGAAGTCGGCCATGCCGAACGGGATCGCGGCGAGCGTGCCGATGAACATGCCTGCCAGCAGGGCGACTTGCTTGAGGAAACCGCGTCCGAATCGCTGGAAGAGCAGGATCACGACGAGCGTGAAGGCGGCGAGCGCCAGGTACTTCATGTCGCCGAACGTCGGGTCGGTGTCGTCGCCGCCCTGCGCCCACTTCACGGGCACGGGCATCAGCGTGACGCCGATGAGCGTGATGACGACGCCGGTGACCAGCGGCGGGAAGAAGCGGAGCAGCTTGCCGAAGAACGGTCCGACGGCGAGGCAGAAGACGCCCGCGACCATCACCGCGCCGTAGATCGCGGGGAGTTGATCGCCTTTGGCGTTGGTCTCGGCGATCGCGAGGATGGGCGCGATGCCCGCCGAGGAGGCGGCGTTCACGAACGGCAGGCGGTTGCCCACGAAGCCCTTGACGCCGAGGGTCTGCAGGATGGTGGCGAGACCGGCGATCAGCAGTCCGGCGGCGATGAGCCGGGTCTGGGCCACGGTGTCCAGGCCACAGGCCTGGCCGATGATGAGCGGAGGGGTGACCACACCCGCGTACATGGCGGCGATGTGCTGGAGTGCGGCGGGGACGAGCCGCGAGGGGTGGAGCTTCTCATCCACCGGGTGACAGTCGGCAGTTGCTGCGCTGTCAGCTGTGTCCGGTGGGGTGGAACACGGGCCTTCGGCTGCTGCCGGCCCCTTTGCAGGCTGTGCCATTGCGGATGTTCCCTCCGGTGTGGCGCGCCCCCGCCCACTGCGGGCGGGACGGGGGCGCGCATCCCGCGTCAGAGGTTGGTCATGTCGACCGGGATCTTCGGCTCGACGCCGTCCCGCAGAATCGTGGCCTCGATCAGGCCGTACGGGCGGTCGGCGGCGTAGTAGACGGCTCCGTCCTTGGCTTCGTTGTCGAGGCCGAAGGGCGAGAGGTCCTGACGGAAGTGGTGCTTGTTGGGCGCGGAGAAGCGGATCTCGTCGATCTCGCTGCGGTTGTTGATGACCCGCGAGCCCATCTGGTACAGCGTCTGCTGCAGGGAGAGGGAGTAGGTCTCCACGAAGGCGTGCAGGATGTGCTTCTTCGCCTGCTCGTACGACCGCTCCCAACTCGGCATGCGCTGCTCGTCGTTGGTCCAGTTGTGCCGCCACCAGGTGGACAGGGAGGTGGCGAGGATGCGGTCGTAGTCTTCCTGGAGGGTCGTGTACTTGTCCTTGATGAAGCCCCAGAACTCGGAGTTCGTGGAGTTCATCACGGTCAGGTCCTTCAGACCCGAGAGGACCTCGAAGTTCTCGCCGTCGTACGTGATCTGGGCGAGGCGCGTCTCCTGCCCCTTGCGGACGAAGGAGTGGTTGACCTCGTCGGCGCCGATGAACTTGGCGTTGCTGTCGGAGCCGCCGATGCGCTCCCAGCTGTACTCCTCGATCCGGATCCGCGCGCGGTGGATCGAGGGCTGGCTGTCCACGAAGTGCCGGGCGAGGTGGATGCCGTACTGCTCGGCGGACTCGATGCCGTACTCCTTGGCGAACGCGAAGCAGGTGTTCTTCGTCGTGTCCGTCGGCAGGCAGTTGGCGTTCGAGCCGTTGTAGTGGACGTCGTCCAGGTCGCCGGAGAGGGCGACGGAGACGTTCAGGTCCTTGATGTGATGGGTGTCGCCGTCCCGCGTGATCTTTACGACCCGGTTCTCAGCCTTGCCGTACTGGTTCTGTCCCAGAATGGTGGGCATGTCTGCTAGCTCCCTCGGTAAACGGAGTAGCCGAACGGGTTGAGCAGCAGCGGTACGTGGTAGTGCTCGCCCGGCTTGACGGCGAACGTGATCGCCACCTCCGGGAAGAACGCTCCGGTCGCACCGCTGTCCCGATTCGCGGGGGCGTCCTGCTGCGCCTCGGCTTGCTGGTTGTTCTTGCTCAGGAAGTACGCCTCGGTCTCGAAGTCGAGACGTACATGGCTGGTGCCTTCCGGCAGGGCCGGCAGGTCCTTGCACCGCCCGTCCGCGTCGGTCGCACTGCCGCCGAGCGCCTTCCACTCATCCCCTGCACCACTGCGGGCGGACAGGGAGATGGCGACGCCCTCGGCGGGGCGGCCGACGCTGGTGTCCAGGATGTGCGTGGACACCGAAGCGGTCGTTTCCGTGCTCATGCGTCGTTTCCTTCTTCCACGAGGCGGGTCAGGCGGATGCGGTTGATCTTGCCCAGTTCGCTGCGGACGATCTCGCGCTCTCCCTCCGCCTCGTTCTCGATCCGGATCTTGAGCTGGCCGAGCATGAACTCGGCTGTCGCGCCGGTCGCGCAGATCAGGAAGACGTGACCGAACTTCTCCTGGTAGGCCAGGTTCAGTTCGAGCAGTTCGGCCTTGAGCTCCTCGGAGGCCCCGGCCATGCCGCGCTGTTCGCGGGCGGAGGTCGGGTCCCCCGGCTTCGGGCGGCCGATCGGCGGGTGCCCCGCCATCGCCTCGGCCAGATCCTCGGCGGTGAGCTCGGCCATGGCGGCGTCGCTGGCGGCGAAGAGGGCTTCGACGGTGGGGTAGGGGCGCTGGGCAAGCAGCTTGCTTCCCCAGGCCGAAGAGGCGCAGGCCTCGTGGAGGGCGGCGGTGGCCGCGGCCTCCTCCAAGGCGTTGAACCGGGTGAGACCCGGCGTCGTACTCGAAGTCACGGGGAGCCTCCGTGGCCTTGTGCTGGACGGGCTGCGGAACAGCTAAGACCTTCAACAACACCGCGTCAACAGTTTGTTGAAATAACTTGAACAAAGAAGCCGCCACCCGGCATTTCGGGTGACGGCTCGGCCGCGCAGCGTGACCACGGGGCGTGGGTCACCAGGTGACCCAGGGGCGAATTACTCGCTCTTGGCGGCGTTCTCCCTGTTCAGGTAGTTGTACACCGTGAACCGGGAGACTCCCAGGGCGCCCGCCACAGTCTCGACGCCATGCCGGACGGAGAAGGCGCCGCGCGCCTCCAGTATCCGCACGACCTCCTGTTTCGCCTTGCGGTCCAGCTCGGACAGGGGCCGGCCCTGCTTCCGCTCCAGGGCGAGCAGGATGTGGTCCAGCGAGTCGGCGAGCTGCGGCAGCCGTACGGCCACCACGTCCTCGCCCTCCCAGGCGAGCACGACGTCGTCGGTCCCCGCCAGGTCGGGCGGCATCATCTCGCCGCCCATGGCGTCCACCAGCGGCTTCACCGCGGTGACGAAGGGGTCGTCCCCGAAGCTGGTCACTTATCCGCCTCCCCCGGGTCCGCCGGGTCCGCCGGCTCGCCGATCACGTTGACCTGGAGCGAGACGCGGGTCGCGCCCGCCCCCAGGGACCGGCGCAGCATCGCGTCGACGGCAGTGAGCACCGCGTCGACGTCACCCTCGGCCGTATTGCCGAACGGACCTACGTCCACGGCGTCCAGCGGGGCCCCCTGAATGACCTCACGAGCCACCACCGCATGGGCGGGGGCCTCGTCGAGATCGAAGGGTTCGGTCGTGAACTCCACTCTCAATCGCACGCTCAACAACCTAATGCCGCCGTGGGAATTTTCGGCAGCCCCCTCTTGACAGCTTCCGCAGATCGGAGGCAGTCTTCCACCAGACAGAAATGAACTTCCGCAATACGGAAGGAGCGCGGAAGCCCCATGGGATACTCCGACCAGCGCTTCAATGTGAACCTGTCGATCCTCTTCACCGAGCTCCCGCTCCTTGAGCGCCCCGCGGCCGCCGCGAAGGCGGGCTTCGGCGCGGTCGAGCTGTGGTGGCCCTGGGTCGACGCCCCCACCCCCGAGCAGTCCGAGCTCGACGCCCTGAAGCAGGCGATCGAGGACGCGGGCGTACAGCTGGTGGGCCTGAACTTCTACGCGGGGCAGCTGCCCGGCCCGGACCGCGGCGCCCTGTCGATCCCCGGCGAGGAGAGCGAGAAGTTCCGCGCCAACCTCGCGGTGGCGGCGGACTTCGCGAAGTCGCTCGGCTGCACGGCGCTCAACGCGCTGTACGGCAACCGCGTCGAGGGTGTGGACCCGGCCGTCCAGGACGAACTCGCCCTGGAGAACCTGGTGCTCGCGGCCCGTGAGGCCGACCGCGTCGGTGCGATCCTGCTGATCGAGGCGCTGAACAAGCCCGAGTCGCCGCTCTGCCCGATCGTGAGCGCCCCCAAGGCGATCGAGATCGTGGACAAGGTGAACGCGGCCACCGGCCTCGGCAACGCCAAGTTCCTCATGGACCTGTACCACCTGTCCATGAACGGCGAGGACCTCCCGTCGGTCATCGAGCAGTACGCGGCCAGGACCGGCCACGTGCAGATTGCCGACAACCCCGGCCGCGGCGCCCCCGGCACGGGATCGCTGCCGCTCGAATCGCTGCTCGACCAGCTCCGCGCCGCCGGGTACGACGGCTGGGTCGGCCTCGAGTACAAGCCGGGCGACGCCCCGAGCGCCGAGGCCTTCGGCTGGCTGCCGGCCCAGCGCTGAGCGCCCCCTCATCGACGTACGACCCGTTTGAGAGCAGTAGGAGAGACACCCTCATGAGCAACCTTCCCAAGATCGCGTGGATCGGCCTCGGCATCATGGGCTCGCCCATGTCCGAGAACCTGATCAAGGCGGGTTACTCCGTCACCGGCTTCACCCTCGAGCAGGACAAGCTGGACCGCCTGGCCGCGGCCGGCGGCACCGCCGCCAAGTCCATCGCCGAGGCCGTCAAGGACGCCGACGTCGTCGTGACGATGGTGCCCGCCTCCCCGCAGGTCGAGGCCATCGCGTACGGTCCTGACGGCATCCTGGAGAACGCGAAGTCCGGCGCGCTGATCGTCGACATGTCGTCGATCACCCCGCAGACCTCCGTGGACCTGGCCAAGGCCGCCAAGGAGAAGGGCCTGCGCGTCCTGGACGCCCCCGTCTCCGGTGGCGAGGCCGGCGCGATCGAGGCCGTGCTCTCCATCATGGTCGGCGGCGAGCAGGCCGACTTCGACGAGGCCAAGCCGCTCCTCGACGCGCTGGGCAAGACCATCGTGCTGTGTGGTCCGCACGGCTCGGGCCAGACCGTGAAGGCCGCCAACCAGCTCATCGTCGCCGTCAACATCCAGGCGTGCGCCGAGGCCGTGGTCTTCCTGGAGAAGTCCGGTGTGGACCTCAAGGCCGCGCTCGACGTCCTGAACGGGGGGCTTGCGGGCTCGACCGTGCTGACCCGCAAGAAGGACAACTTCCTGAACCGGGACTTCAAGCCCGGCTTCCGGATCGACCTGCACCACAAGGACATGGGCATCGTCACCGACGCCGCCCGCAACGTCGGTGCGGCCCTGCCCGTCGGCGCGGTCGTCGCCCAGCTCGTCGCCTCGCTGCGCACGCAGGGTGACGGCGGCCTCGACCACTCCGCCCTGCTGCGCTCCGTCGAGCGTCTCTCGGGCGCCGAGCTCTGAGCCGCACCACCGGCGAGAGCTCCTCTCGAACTTCCGGGCCGTGGCGGCGCTGACACCTGTCCTGTCGCGCCCAGGCGTCGCCGCGGCCCGGAACTCCATCATCAACTTCAACAAACTGTTGACGTAGCAGTTCAGGGGTCCTTACGCTCCGAACACCTCAGCAGTCACAGCACGGAAGGTCACGATGTCGAAGCGCGTGCTTACGACCGAGTCCGGCGCCCCCGTCGCCGACAATCAGAACTCCGCCACCGCCGGCGTCGGTGGCCCGATCCTCCTGCAGGACCAGCACCTGCTGGAGAAGCTCGCCCGCTTCAACCGTGAGCGCATCCCGGAGCGTGTGGTGCACGCCCGCGGCTCGGGTGCGTACGGCCACTTCGAGGTGACCGACGACGTCACCGGCTTCACCCACGCCGACTTCCTCAGCGAGATCGGCAAGCGCACCGAGGTCTTCCTGCGCTTCTCGACCGTGGCGGACAACCTGGGCGGCGCGGACGCCGTGCGTGACCCCCGTGGCTTCGCGCTGAAGTTCTACACCGAAGAGGGCAACTACGACCTCGTCGGCAACAACACGCCGGTCTTCTTCATCAAGGACCCGCTGAAGTTCCCCGACTTCATCCACTCCCAGAAGCGTGACCCGTTCACGGGCAAGCAGGAGCCGGACAACGTCTGGGACTTCTGGGCGCACGCCCCCGAGGCGACGCACCAGATCACCTGGCTCATGGGCGACCGCGGCATCCCCGCCTCGTACCGTCACATGAACGGCTACGGCTCGCACACCTACCAGTGGACGAACGCCAAGGGCGAGGCCTTCTTCGTCAAGTACCACTTCAAGACGAACCAGGGCATCCGCAGCCTCTCCGCCGAGCAGGGCGCCGAGACCGCGGGCAAGGACCCCAACTCGCACCAGACGGACCTGCTGCAGGCCATCGAGCGCGGCGTGAACCCGTCCTGGACGCTGCACGTGCAGATCATGCCGGCGGCCGAGGCGGCCGACTACCGCTTCAACCCGTTCGACCTCACCAAGGTGTGGCCGCACAAGGACTACCCGCTGCAGCGCGTGGGCCGCCTGGTCCTGGACCGCAACCCCGACAACGTGTTCGCCGAGGTGGAGCAGGCAGCCTTCTCCCCGAACAACTTCGTGCCGGGCATCGGTCCGTCCCCCGACAAGATGCTCCAGGGCCGCCTGTTCGCCTACGCGGACGCGCACCGCTACCGCCTGGGCGTCAACCACACCCAGCTCGCGGTGAACGCGCCGAAGGCGACGAAGGCCGACAACTACGGCCGCGACGGCCTGATGGCGTCCAACGCGTACGGCCGCGACCGCAAGAACTACGAGCCCAACTCGTACGACGGTCCCGTCGAGACGGGTCAGCCGCTGGCCGCGCCGCTCGCGATCGCCGGTTACACCGGCACGCACGAGGCCGCGACCCACACCAAGGACGACGACTTCTTCCAGGCCGGTGAGCTCTACCGCCTGATGTCCGAGGACGAGAAGTCCCGTCTGGTGGCGAACATCGCCGGCGGCCTCTCGCAGGTCTCCCGCGACGACGTCATCGAGAAGAACCTCGCCCACTTCCACGCCGCCGACGCCGACTACGGCAAGCGCGTCGAGAAGGCGGTCCGCGCCCTGCGCGAGGACTGAGCGAGTTCGCAGCAACTCCCAGGCTGCGCCGGTGAGTTGACGGGAGGTCGACTCACCGGTGCTGAGCCCGCACCGCCACGGACCCGGATGAGGGGTGGTCCCGTGCGCAACGCGGGCAGTCCGCTCCGGCGGACAGGCACGGGTCCGCGGCGGCTCTGCGAGCCAGTGCGGTGGTAAAGGTCCGACGGGTTCCCTTCTCGACCTGAGGGAGGGGAACCCCCGGCCCGTCGCAACCGCCGCGGTCCCCGCCGACGCCCCCCTCCCAGGGGGCCCACAGACTCCGTCCGGCAGCGCGTATGCATGTTCCGCCAGTCGCGCGCGGTCGGACGGCTACAACTCCACAGCCCCACAGGGTGCTTCGGCCCCACAGGGCAGCTGAGCCAGAGCGGCGAGTACGGGACGGTCCCCGGACTCGCCGCTCTTTTGCGTGTGGGTCGGGCCGTGTGGCCGGTGCCGGGGGGCGGGGCCGCAGGCCGGGTTGTGGGCCGTTGCCGTGGCCGGTCCTGCGCGGTGGTGCCTCATGGCCGGGCTGGGGGCCGGGCCGGGGCCGCGCGCCGGTAGCCGCGGCCGGTGCTGCG
This sequence comes from Streptomyces venezuelae, assembly GCF_008642315.1. Lineage (NCBI taxonomy): Bacteria > Bacillati > Actinomycetota > Actinomycetes > Kitasatosporales > Streptomycetaceae > Streptomyces > Streptomyces venezuelae. The sequence continues at coordinate 1,761,061 of NZ_CP029192.1, forward strand.
TGCCGGGCACCTGCGGCTCTGCTGGGGGCGGGCCCGGCAGCCAGGGGACCGCCGACCCTCCCGTGCCGTCCCTGGCACTCCGGGTCTCCGGACTCCCGGGCCTCCGGGTCTCCCGGGGGCCGGTGCTGCGCGCCAGGCGTCTGGGCTCTGCTGGGGGCGGACCGGGCGGCCAGGGGGCCGCCGACCTCCCGTGCCGTCCCCGGCGCTCCAGCCCCTCCGGGCCTGCGGGCCTCCGGGCTTCCGGGCCTCCGGGCTTCCGGGCCTCCGGGCTTCCAGGTTTCCGGGCCTCCCAGGCCTCCCAGGGCAAGGGCGCACTGCCGCCCGTACGCCGGGTACGCCCGGCACCGGCGGCTGATACCGGGCACGTCCGCGCACGCCGAAGGGGCGGCCCACCCCCCACGGGTGGACCGCCCCAGTCAGTGGGTCGGGTCGGGTCAGACCTTCAGCGGGCGGATCGCCGTGGGCGCGTGGCCCGGCTCCGTGGCGATCTCCTCGAACTCCTTGACCGCGCTGATGTCGGCCGTGGGGCTCATGGAGATGTTCGTGATGCGCTCCAGGATCGCCTCGACGACGACCGGGACCCGGTACTCCTGGGCCAGCTTCTTGGCCTGCTCCAGGGCCGTGCCCAGCTCGTTCGGGTCGGTCACGCGGATCGCCTTGCAGCCCAGGCCCTCGGCGACCTTGACGTGGTCGACGCCGTAGACGCCGAGCTCGGGGCTGTTCTGGTTCTCGAACTCCAGGTTGACCTGGAAGTTGATGTCCAGACCGATCTGCGCCTGACGGATCAGGCCCAGGTAGGCGTTGTTGACCAGGACGTGGACGTACGGGATGCGGTGCTGCGCGCCGACCGCCAGCTCCTCGATCATGAACTGGAAGTCGTAGTCACCGGAGAGGGCCACGACCTGCGTGTCCGGGTCCGCCTTCGCGACGCCCAGCGCGGCCGGGATCGTCCAGCCGAGCGGGCCCGCCTGGCCGCAGTTGATCCAGTGGCGGGGCTTGTAGACGTGCAGCATCTGCGCGCCCGCGATCTGCGAGAGACCGATCGTCGTGACGTACCGCGTGTCCTTGCCGAACGCCTTGTTCATCTCCTCGTAGACGCGCTGCGGCTTCATGGGGATGTTGTCGAAGTGCGTGCGGCGCTGGAGGGTCTCCTTGCGCTCCAGGTGGGAGGCGACCCACGCCGAGCGGTCCGGCAGCTTGCCCGCGGCCTTGAGCTCCTTCGCCACCTCGACGAAGAGCTCCAGGGCGACCTTCGCGTCGGACGCGATGCCGTAGTCCGGGGCGAAGATCTTGCCCAGCTGCGTCGGCTCGATGTCGACGTGCACGAACTTGCGGTCCTTGGTGTACACGTCGAGGTTGTAGCCGGTGTGACGGTTGGCCCAGCGGTTGCCGATGCCGAGGACGAAGTCCGACTCCAGGAACGTCGCGTTGCCGTAGCGGTGGCCGGTCTGCTGGCCGACCATGCCCGCGTTCAGGTCGTGGTCGTCGGGGATCGTGCCCCAGCCCATCAGGGTCGGCACGACCGGCGTGTTGGTGATCTCGGCGAACTCGACCAGCAGGTCGGAGGCGTCGGCGTTGATGATGCCGCCACCGGCGACGATCAGCGGACGCTCGGACTCGACCAGGAAGGTGATCGCCTTCTCGATCTGCGCGCGGGTCGCGGACGGCTTGTAGACCGGCAGCGGCTCGTACGTCTCCGGGTCGAACTCGATCTCCGCCATCTGGACGTCGATCGGCAGGTCGATGAGGACCGGGCCCGGACGGCCCGAGCGCATCAGGTGGAACGCCTGCTGGAAGATGCCGGGGACCTGCGCGGCCTCCAGGACGGTGACGGCCATCTTCGTCACCGGCTTGGCGATGGTCGCGATGTCGACGGCCTGGAAGTCCTCCTTGTGGAGCAGGTGCGTCGGCGCCTGGCCCGTGATGCAGAGGATCGGGATCGAGTCGCCGGTCGCCGAGTACAGACCGGTGATCATGTCGGTGCCGGCAGGACCTGACGTACCGATGCAGACACCGATGTTGCCCGGGTTGGTCCGGGTGTAGCCCTCAGCCATGTGCGAGGCGCCCTCGACGTGGCGGGCGAGGGTGTGGTCGATGCCACCGCCCTCCTTGAGCGCCTTGTAGAAGGGGTTGATCGCGGCGCCCGGCACACCGAACGCGTTGACGACACCTTCGCGCTTGAGGATCTCAACTGCCGCGCGGGCAGCGGTCATACGAGCCATGGGGTTCTCCTGCTTCGACAACAGCTTTCGACAGCTTCGACAGCTGCGTCAGCTGTTCGGCTGACGGATACGGCTGGCGGATCCGGCTCCCGTCGCGCCCCGCGGTGAGCTCCTGTTTCCGCATTGTGGAAATTTAGTTCTGCTATATGGAAGCAATGTAAGCGGGCGCGTCGGACAGCGTCAAGAGAGATCGGGCAACTGACAGCCGCCGGGCATCGCTTGGGTGGAGGATGGGGAAGGCCCGATGGTGGCGACGGTTGCGGTGACGGAGAGTGGCGTCCGATGGTCCCGACAGTGCCGATACGGTGCCCGAAGTGCGGGCGCGAGCATGTGTACGCCCCGCCGTCCTACCCCTGCGCGTGCGGCATCCCCGTGGCCCCGCCCGTGTCCCGGGACGCTTCGCCGGAGCCCGTCACGGACCGGACCTGGGCGGAGGAGTGGATCACGGCACGCTGTGCGGCGTGCGGCCACGAGGGCCACTGGCCTCAGCCGGAGCTGGACTGCCCGTGCGGGGCGGTACTGCGCATTCCGATCGCGGGAGCAGGGACGGGAACGAAAACGGGAACGGGCACCGGCGCGGGGGCGGGAACGGTCGCAGGGGCCGTGGCGGACGCACGGCCGGACGAGGGGTCCGACGGCTCGGACAAGGGCCCCGGGGACGCGGCAACCGGGGTGCCGCACGGGCACCCCTCCCACATCCCCCTGCCGCGCACCGCCCCGCGCCCCCGCCCCGCCTTCCGCCCCGTCACGATCCGCGACGCCCGTGACGCCGTGACCGTCGCCGCGCTCTACCTCCGCTGGCTCGGATACCTGAACACCCGGAGCGCCGCCCGGCGCCCGCCCTCCGGCTCCCGGATCGCCGCGCGCGGCATGCTGGCGCAGGTCGAACCGGCGCTGCGGCCCACCACACCGCGGGACATCGAGTGCCTGTGGCTGACCGCGATGACGGAGGCGGGCGACACCCCCGTGGCGTGCGCGTTCTTCACCCTCGCCGGATACACGCCGGGAGCCCGCACGCGCGCGGACTCCCTCGGCGTCCCCCTCTTCACGATGGACGCGACCGGCACGCCGCAGCCGGTGAACGGAGCGGCGTACGAGCTGGTGGCTACGGGCGCGTGAGGGGCCGCCCCGCGGCGTGCTCCGCGGCACCGGAGCGCCCGGCTCCGCGCAGGTGGGCGACGTGGCGGAGCAGGGCGAGCGTCGCCAGCAGGGCGACCAGGCCGCACACGCCCGGCCAGCCGAAGGCGCCGTACGCGTGCACCGACAGCCACGACCCGACGCTTCCGCCGAGATAGGCGCAGGTCATGTAGGCCGTGTTGAGACGGGCCCGCGCCTCGTCGCTGAGGCCGAATATCCGTACCTGGTTGGCGACCGTGCCGGACTGCATCGCGACGTCGAGCAGCAGCGACCCCACCGCGAGGGCCACGAGCCCCATCGCCCCGCCGAGGCCGCCCGCGAACAGGACGGCGGAGGCCACCAGGACCCCGACCATGCAGACCAGGTTGACCGCGTCGGAGCCCCGGCGGTCCACCTGCCGTCCCGCGACCGGCGTACAGAGCATCGTCGCCGCGTTGACCAGCGCGAGCAGGCCGACCGCCGACGCGCCGAGGCCGTACTCGGGCCCGGTCAGGAGCAGCGCGACGCCGGTCCACAGCGCGGAGAAGCCACCGAAGATCATCGCCTGGTAGAAGCCGGAGCGGCGCAGCTCGGGCTCGGTGCGCAGGAGTCGCAGGGAGGCGGCGACCAGGGCGGGGTAGCGCTGCCGGGAGGGCGCCGTCGACCGGGGCAGCGCGCGTGCCAGTACGCACGCGATGAGCAGCGCGATCACCGACGTCATCAGATAGGGGGCACGCCAGCCCAGCCACTCCCCCACCGCCCCGCCGAAGACACGGGACAGCAGCATTCCGCCGATCGACCCGCTCAGGAGCGTGCCCGCGACGGCGCCGCGCCGTTCCTCGGGGACGAGCCCCGCCGCCGTCGGCGCGATGACCTGCGCCACGACGGTGGTGACGCCGACGAGGACGCTCGCCGCGATCAGCGGCGATATCCCCGGTGCGGCGGCCGCGCCGAGCAGGCCGAGGCCGGCGAGGGAGAGGAGCGTGACGATGAGCGTCCGGTACGGAACGCGGTCGCCGAGCGGTACGAGGAGGAAGATGCCGCCCGCGTATCCGAACTGCGTGGCGGTCACAACGAGCGCCGCGGTGTCGGCGGAGACGTTCAGTCCGTCGGCGACCAGCGGGCTGACGGCCTGCGGGAAGTAGACGTTGCCGACGGCCACACCGCACGTGAGGGCGAGCAGCAGCACCATGCCGCGGCTCAGACCGGGCGGTCGGGCACCCTCGGCACCCGCGACTCCGGCTTCGACGGCCCCGCGCTCCCCGGGATCACCGGGCTTGGACAGACGCACGCGCACCCCACGGAATTCGACGGAAAGGCCCACCCGATGACGGACCGGCCCACGATCCCCGCTCTCCCCACCGCCGCACAACACATTTTGACCAGGACATACTCACCCCATGCGCATCCGCCCCGTCACCGCCGCCGAACTGCCCGCGCTCCAGGACATCGAGCGCGCGGCGGGCGAACCGTTCCGCTACCTCGGCATGGCCGCGATCGCGGACGACGAGCCGCCCACGATCGAGGAGCTGGACGGTTACCGCCGGGCGGGCCACGCCTGGATCGCGGTCGACGACGACGCCGAGGACTCCCCCGTCGCGTATCTGATCGCGTACCTCGTCGCCGACCCGCTCCCCGGTACCCCCTCGCTCCACATCGAGCAGGTCACCGTGCACCCGCGCGCCGCCCGCCGGGGCGTGGGCCGCGCGTTGATCGAGTACGCCGGGGAGTGCGCCCGCGAGGAGGGCGCGGCCGCGCTGACCCTGACGACGTTCACGGACGTCCCGTGGAACGCCCCGTACTACGCCCGCATCGGCTTCCGCCCGCTCGCGGACGCCGAGCTCACCCCGGCGCTGCGCGACATCCGCGCGCACGAGGCGGAGCTGGGCCTCGACCGCTGGCCCCGCCTGTGCATGCGCCGCGACCTCACCGGGGCCGGGGCGGGCGTCACTCCCCGTACCGCTCCCTGAGCTCGATCTTGCGCACCTTCCCCGAGACCGTCATGGGGAACGCCTCCAGGATGCGCAGGGCGGCGGGGATCTTGTAGTGGGCCAACTGCCCCTTGCAGTAGGCCTGGAGCTCCTCCAGCGTGAGGACGTCGTCGGGGTCCCGCACGATCACGCAGGCCAGCGGCACCTCCCCGTAGCGCTCGTCGGGTACGCCGACCACCTGTACGTCCGCGACCTTCGGGTGGCCGTACAGGAACTCCTCGATCTCCCGGGGGTAGATGTTCTCGCCACCCTTGATGATCATGTCCTTGATGCGGCCGACGATCTGGACGTACCCGTCCTCCCGCATGACCGCGAGGTCCCCGGTGTGCATCCAGCGCCCCGAGTCGATGACGTCCGCGGTCCGCTCCGGCTCGTCCCAGTAGCCCAGCATGACGCTGTACCCGCGCGTGCACAGCTCACCGGAGGAGCCGCGCGGCAGCGTCACCCCGGTCGCGGGGTCGATGACCTTGACCTCGATGTGGGGCAGGACCCGGCCGACGGTTCCGGTGCGGCGTTCCAGGTCGTCGTCGCGGCGGGTCTGCGTGGAGACGGGCGAGGTCTCGGTCATGCCGTAGCAGATGGAGACCTCCTCCATGTGCATCTCGGCGACGACGCGCTTCATCACCTCGACCGGGCAGGGCGAGCCCGCCATGATGCCGGTGCGCAGCGAACTCAGGTCGTACGTCGCGAAGTCGGCGAGGTTCAGCTCGGCGATGAACATCGTCGGCACGCCGTACAGCGAGGTGCAGCGCTCCCGCTCGACGGCGTGCAGCGTGGCGACCGGGTCGAAGGACGGAGCGGGGATGACGATGCACGCGCCGTGCGAGGTGGCGCCGAGGTTGCCCATCACCATGCCGAAGCAGTGGTAGAAGGGCACGGGAAGACAGACGCGGTCCTGCTCGGTGTAGCCGACGGTTCGGCCCACCCAGTAGCCGTTGTTGAGGATGTTGTGGTGGGAGAGCGTGGCCCCCTTGGCGAAGCCGGTGGTGCCGGAGGTGTACTGGATGTTGACGGGATCGTCGCAGCTCACCTCGGCCTCACGCGCCGCGAGTTCGTCGTCTCCCATCCCGCCGGCCGCAGCCACCAGCGCGCCCCACGACGCGTCGTCGCCGATGTAGTGGACGGCGCGCAGTCCGGGGCAGCGGGGCCGCACCTCGTCGACGAGGGCGCGGTAGTCGCTGCTCTTGTGGGCCTGCGTCGCCACCAGGACACAGACGCCGGACTGGTTGAGCACGTACTCCAACTCGTGCGCCCGGTAGGCCGGGTTGATGTTGACCATGATGGCGCCGATGCGGGCGGTGGCGTACTGCACGAGGACCCACTCGGCGCAGTTCACCGCCCAGATCCCGACGCGGTCTCCCTTGGCGACGCCGGCCCCGAGGAAGCCGCGCGCCAACTCCCGCACGGAGTGGCCGAATTCGGCGTATGTCCAGCGAGTGCCCGCGGCGACGTCCACGAGCGCGTCCCGGTCGGGCCAGGACGCGACGGCCCGGTCGAGGTTCCGGCCGATGGTGTCGCCGAGGAGCGGCGTACCGCTCGTGCCGTGGGCGTACGAGAGTGTGCTGGACCGCTCGCTCTGCTCGCTCACCGGAAGTCCTCCTCGCGGTACTCCGCGTCCGAACCCGCGGCGGTTGCCTCGCGGAGCTCGATGCGACGGATCTTGCCGGACACGGTCTTGGGGAGCGCGCCGAACTCGATGCGGCGCAGGCGCTTGTAGGGGGCGAGCACCGCGCGCGAGTGCTCGAACAGCAGTTTCGCGGTGTCCGGGCCGGGTTCGAACCCTTCGGCGAGCACGACGTACGCCTTCGGAACGGCGAGCCGCACCGCGTCGGGCGCGGGCACGACCGCGGCCTCGGCGACCGCCTCGTGCTCCAGGAGCGCGCTCTCCAGCTCGAACGGGGAGATCTTGTAGTCGGAGGCCTTGAAGACGTCGTCGGCGCGCCCGACGTAGGTGATGTAGCCGTCGGCATCGCGCGAGCCGATGTCGCCGGTGCGGTAGTAGCCGCCGGCCATCGCCTGGGCCGTGCGCTCGGGGTCGCCGTGGTAGCCGGCCATGAGGCCGACCGGGTCCGAACCGAGGTCCAGGGAGATCTCCCCCTCCGCGGCGCCGGGCGCGCCGGTCACCGGGTCGAGGAGCTCGACGGTGAAGCCGGGGGTCGGGCGGCCCATGGAGCCCGGCTTCAGCTTCTGCCCCGGCGAGTTGGCGACCTGCACGGCGGTCTCGGTCTGCCCGAAACCGTCGCGGATGGTGACGCCCCAGTCGCGCCGCACCTGCTCGATGACCTCGGGATTGAGCGGCTCACCGGCCGCGACGACCTCGCGCGGCGGGGTGCGCAGCTGGGTCAGGTCGGCCTGGATGAGCATGCGCCACACGGTGGGCGGCGCGCAGAACGACGTGACGCCGGCCCGGTCCATCTCCGCCATGAGCCGGCCGGCGTCGAAGCGCGCGTAATGGTGGATGAAGACCGTCGCCTCGGCGTTCCACGGGGCGAAGAGGTTCGACCAGGCGTGCTTGGCCCAGCCGGGCGAGGAGATGTTCAGGTGGACGTCGCCGGGCTTCAGCCCGATCCAGTACATCGTGGCGAGGTGACCCACGGGGTACGAGACATGGGTGTGCTCGACGAGCTTGGGCTGGGCGGTGGTGCCCGAGGTGAAGTAGAGCATCAGGGGGTCGTCGGCGAGGGTGATGCCGTCGGGCTCGAAGAGGTCGGGGGTGGCGGTGGTGTGGGAGGCGTCGTCGTCGACACCCGCGTACGAGATCCAGCCCGTACGCTCATCCGGCTCCCCTCCCCCGACGGCGATCCGCGTGTAGTCGCCGGGTACGTCGTCGAACTTCGCGGTGTCCTCGGGCCGTACGACGACGTGCCGGGCGCGGCCGCGGTCGATGCGGTCGCGCAGGTCGACGGGGCCGAGGAGCGGCGTCGCCGGGATGACGACGGCGCGCAGCTTCATCGCGGCGAGCGCGATCTCCCACAGCTCGGCCTGGTTGCCGAGCATGACGACGATGCGGTCACCGGCGCGGACGCCCCGCGCGCGCAGCCAGTTGGCGACGCGGTTCGAGCGGGCGGACAGGTGCGCGAAGGAGAAGCGCGACTCCGTGCCGTCCTCCTCCACGATGTGCAGAGCCGTGCGGTCGTTGTCCTTCGCGATGACGTCGAACCAGTCGAGCGCCCAGTTGAACCGTTCGGGCCGCGGCCAGGCGAAGCCTTCGTACGCGGCGGCGTAGTCCTCTCGATGCCGCAGGAGGAAGTCCCGTGCGGTACGGAACTGCTCCGTGGCGCTCGTGCCGTCAGTCGTCATGTGCACCCCTAGTCGCCGCGCTCGCGGCGTTCACTCCGCTGCTTGTGCTGAAACTCGTACCGTCGCTCGTGCTGCCGTACTCATTGCCGGACGCTACGGAACATCGTGTAATTCGTGAGGCGGATCTCACTACCCCCGGACGGGGGTGTCACGAGGCGAAAGGGCGGGCGCGTGTCGGCTGACGGCGGCGAGACGGTGGAGATGCGGGCCGCTCTGCTGCGGCTGCGCCGCGGCACGGGGCTCCCGGTGGCGTTCGGCGGTCTGCTCGACGGGCCGCGGCAGGTCCGCATCGGCGAACTGACCGGCACGGGGACGCGTGCGTTGCAGGGCCTCGCCATCTCGCCAGGAAACGGCCTCGGCGGCAAGGCGGTCGCCCTGTCCCGGCCCTGTGCGGTCACCGACTACCACGTGTCGCGGCATATCAGCCACGAGTACGACGCGGCGGTCGCGGCGGAGGGCCTGCGGTCGGTGCTCGCGGTGCCCGTGGTGGTACGCCGCCGGGTGCGCGGCGTCCTGTACGGCGCGCTGCGCGCGGCCCAACCGCTCGGCGACCGGACTCTGTCGGCGGCGGTGGCGGCGGCGCGCGACGTGGAACAGGCGCTGGTGGTGCGGGACGAGGTGCGGTCGCTGCTGGCGGTGGTGCGGGGGTCGGAGCCGGGCGGCGGCGGGGGCGTGGGTGCGGGCCGCGGGGCGGAACCTGGACCGGCGCCGGGGGCGTGGGAGAAGGTGCGTGAGGCGCACGGCGCGCTGCGGGCGCTGGCCCCGCGGGTCACCGACGCGTCCCTGCGGGCCGAACTCCTCGCGGTGTGCGGCCGCCTGGAATCGGCCACGCTGGTCCCCGACCACGCCAGGGACCGCCCGGTGGCCCTCGCGCCCCGCGAGGTCGACGTCCTGTCCTGCGTCGCCGCGGGCCTGACGAACGCGACAGCCGCCGAACGTCTCGGCCTGCGCCCCGAGACGGTGAAGGGCTACCTGCGCTCAGCCATGCGGAAACTGGGCGCGCACACGCGCCTGGAGGCGGTGGTGTCGGCCCGCCGGGCGGGCTTGCTGCCCTGAGGGACGGCGTTGGGCTTTCGCTCGGCCTGTGCCGGGCCTGCTCCGGGCCTGCTCCGGCCTCGGCTCGGGCAAGACATCACGTGACGCGCCCTCACTCACGTACACCCGTCGTCGACATCGCCCCACGCCGCAGCGCCAGACCGGCCGGTGCGACCGCCGCGGTCACGGCGAGCACCGCGCAGGCGCACAGGATCGCTCCGAGCGTCGCCCACGGAATCTGGATGGGCGTCCGTACCGAGAGCAGCCCCAGCGCGCTCCACATGCCCACCAGGTTGAGCCCGGCGACCAGCGCGCCCAGCAGTCCGCCGATCACGACCACCAGCAGGGCCTCCGCGGCCACCAGCCGCAGCACCTGCCGTCCGGTGGCGCCTGCCAGCCGCAGCACGGCCAGTTCGCGGACCCGGTCGGAGGTCGCCATGACCATCGTGTCGGCCAGGGAGATGCCCGTGTAGAGGAGGGCGATCCCGAGGACCATGAAGAGGCCCATCCGGGTCGTCCGGTTGGTCCCGGGGGACGTCGCCCGTACCCACGCGTCCTTGGTGAGGACCTCGCCGCCCGACACCCGTACCGCCTGCCGCAGACCCGAGGCCACGGCGGCCGCGTCGGCACCGGCCGCGACGCGGACCTCGACCCGGTCGACGGGCGCCGACGGAGCGTTGCGCGGGGTGACGTACACGCCGTTGTCGCCCGTGCCCGTGGCCATGACGGCCGCGATCCGCAGCGACTTCCTCGTGCCGTCGCCGAGCCACACGTCCACCCGCTCGCCCACGGTGCGCTCCGCCCACTCCTCGTTGACGATGATCGAGTCGTCGTCCAGGTGGCGCACCGTCCCCGCCGACAGCGGGAGCCGCGCCGTCGCGGCGAACGGCCCCGGTTCGACGGCTCTCGCATCCGACTCGATGAGCGCCACCCCGTCCTCCAGGACGTACACGGCGCTCGACGCGCTCGCCGAGACGGCGGCGCTGCCGCGCACGGCCCGGATCCGCTTCAGCGTCGCCTCGTCGAACCCCGCGACGCCTGCCGCGGTGACCACGAAGTCGGCGGCCGTCCGCTCCCGTGTCTCCGTCGCCTTCGCCCCGGCGAGGGTCGCCGTGGCGCCCAGCAGGGAACCGGCCAGCGCGACCGTGACCAGCACGGGGGCGGCGACGGCGGCGGTACGGCGGACTCCGGCGGCGGCGTTCTCCCGTACGAGCATCCCGCCCGCACCCGGCAGACGGGCCGGCAGCCAGGCGGCCAGCCGCGCCACGGGACCCACCACCACCGGCGCGAGCAGCGCGACCGCGGTGATCAACAGCATGGGCCTGCTCATGTACGTCTTGCGCTGCAGCAGGTCGCCCGGGCTCGTCACCAAGGCCAGGACCAGGGTCACCGCGGCGGTGGCGAGGAGGAGCGAGCCGGCCGGCCAACGGCCCCACGTCATCGCCCGGGTGTCGACGGACGCCTCACGCAACGCTTCGGCGGGGCCCGTTCGACCCGCACGCCAGGACGCGGCCAGCGCGCCGCACAGGGCCACGAACAGGCCGGTCCAGAACGCCGCGTGGTAGGGCCAGGTGTGGTCGCCGATCGCGAACCAGCGCGGCGCGAGGCTCTCGTGGACGGCCCACTCGGCGAGCATCGGCGCGCCGTACGAGCCGAGCACGCAGCCCGCGGCCGAGGCGAGCACACCCACCAGGAGCGCCTCGGAGGCGACCATGCGGCGGATCTGCCCCGGGGTCGCGCCCGCGGTGCGCAGCAGTCCGAACTCACGGCGCCGCTGGGCCACCGCGAACGCGAAGGTGGACGCCACGACGAACACCGACACGAACGCGGAGACGCCGCCCGCCGTGCCGAACATGGCGTTCATCGCGGTGAGCGCCTCGCCGTCCCGGCCGGGGTCGGGGTCGGCGAAGCGACGGGCGTCGCCGGTGAGAACCTGCACGCCGCCACCGTGCAGCGCCTGTCGCACGGTGGCCGGGGGCGCGTCCACCACGAGTTGGAGGCTGCGCGGCGACAGTTGGGCCGCACGCGCGTCGGTGTGGAAGACGGCGTTCTCGAAGCCGAGTCCCGCCACGGTGCCGACGACGCGCACCGTGCCGCCGCCGGTCCGCAGCCGGGTGCCGGGGCCGGCCCAGTGCCCGCTGACGACGACCTCGTCCGCGGCCCGGGGCGCGCGTCCCGCGGTCAGCTCGTACGGCGCGAAGGCCGCGGTCGACCAGGGGTGGCCCACCAGATCGGCGGGACCGCGCTCGGCCCGCACGGCGAACGACCGGTCCCGGACGACGGTCCCGAGGCGGCGCAGCTTCGCGACCACGGCGTCCGGGACGGGGCGCGGCTGCGCGAGCTCGTGGGTGCGGTCGTCGAGCGAGGTGGGCACCGTGAGGGTGTCCTGGCCCTTGACGACCACAGGCGCGGCGGCGAACCGCTCCGGGCCGCGGGCCGGCGCGTCCTGCGAGGAGGCCAGGGCCAGTCCCATGACGGCGATGAGGGCGACGCCCAGGGAGAGGGCGACGAAACTGCCGACGAAGGTGGGCCAGCGGTGGCGGAGGGTACGGAGGGTGGTGCTCGGCAGGGCGCTCAGCACGGTGTCGCCTCCAGGCCGGTCATGCGGACCGCGATGTCGTCGGCGAAGGCGGCGCGACTTGTGTGCTGGTCGGTGCTGGGCGGCTGTTCGCCGGGGCGGGGCGGCTGTTCGCCGGTGTCGCTCAACTCGCCGTTGACCCGCCCGTCGACGAGGAAGACGACACGGTCCGCGTGGGCCGCCGCCACGGGGTCGTGCGTGACCATGACGACCGTCTGACCGTCCCGGTCGACCATGCCGCGCAGCAGGGCGAGCACCTCGCGGCCGGTCCGCGAGTCGAGCGCGCCGGTCGGCTCGTCGGCGAACAGCACGTCGGGGCGCGTGATCAGGGCGCGGGCGAGGGCGACCCGCTGCTGCTGCCCACCGGACATCTCCGAAGGCCGGTGCCGCGCCCGATCGCCGAGTCCGACCTGCCCGAGCGCCTCGCGCACCCGCGCCTTCTTCGGGCGGCGCCCGGCGAGCCGCAGGGGCAGCGCCACGTTCTGCTCGGCGGTCAGCGAGGGCAGCAGGTTGAACGCCTGGAACACGAACCCGATGCGCTCGCGCCGCAGCAGTGTCAGCCGGCGCTCGCTCAGCCCGGCGAGCTCCGTGCCGCCCACGACGACCGAGCCGGACGTGGGCCGATCCAGACCCGCGGCGCACTGCAACAGGGTCGACTTGCCGGACCCGGACGGCCCCATCACGGCGGTGAACGTCCCCCTGGGAAACGTGAGCGACACGTCGTCGAGGGCGCTGACGGACGTACCGCCGGAGCCGAACCGCCGGGACACGGCCCGCAATCGGACCGCGTCGTCCTGCCCCACATGTCTCTGCACCAGCACTGGCTCGCTCCTCGGCTCGTCGGTGCCCCAACCAAACCGTGGCGGCCCGCTGGGGCGCAGTACGCCAGGAACGAGACCTGAGGTAGGGCCAGGCATACCCCGGACACGGGCCCCGGCCCGATGGCAGCGGCCGACCCCGCCCCCGTACGGTCATGCGCATGCATCCTCGGAACGTGTGGCGCGGGAGCGCAGGGCGGGGGAACGTGCGGCAGGGGAACGCAAGACGGGGGAACGCAGGACTGGGGGCCGTGCGGCAGGAAAACGTATGGCAGGCCATGTCCCGGCCCGGCTATCTGCTGTCGGCCTGGCCCTGGCGCTCCGCCGCGTATCTGCTCACCGGCACGGCGACGGGCGCCGCCACCCTGGTGGGGATCGTCGTGGCGGCGGCGGTCTGCGGCGCGCTCACCCTCGTCCTCGTGGGCCTGCCGCTGCTCGTCGTGGCCGCACTCGGCGGCATCCCCGTGGCCGGGATGGAGCGGCGCAGGCTCCGCCTGATCGACCGCGCCCCGGCGGCAGGACGCCACCAGGTCCCGGCCGAGCCGGGCCTCCGCCCCTGGCTGGCCACCCGGCTGCGTGAACCGGCGACATGGCGGGAGCTCGGGTACGCCCTGCTGTTCGCCGGCCTGCTGTGGCCGGTCGACGCGGTGGCGTTGGTGATCGCCCTGTTCCTGCCGCTGTCGGTGGTCGCCACGCCCGTGCTGATGGCGACGGTGGGCGACGGCCACGAGGCGAAGGTGCTCAAACAGTGGACGGTCACGACCTGGCCCGCCGCGTGGGGCGTCGCCGTCCTGGGCCTGCTCCTGCTGGCCCTCGGCGCGTACGTGCTCGGCGCCACGGCGGGCGCCCGCGCCGCCCTGACCAGACTCCTGATCGCCCCGCCCGAGGCAGAGTTGGGAGCCAAGGTCGTCGAACTGTCCCGCTCCCGCGCCCGCTTGGTGGACGCCTTCGAGGCCGAACGACGCCGGATCGAGCGCGACCTGCACGACGGCGCCCAACAACGCCTCGTGGCACTGTCCATGACGCTGGGTCTGGCGCGCCTCGACGCCCCGCCGGGCCCGCTCGCCGACCAGTTGACCAAGGCACACCGGGAGGCGGGCGACGCCCTCGCGGAGCTGCGCGAACTCATCCAGGGCATCTACCCGAAGGTCCTCACCGACTACGGCCTGGAAGCCGCGGTCGCCGACGCCGCCGACCGCTGCGCGGTCCCCGTCGACGTAGACCTCGAACTACCGGGCCGGGCGCCCCAAGCGGTGGAATCGGCAGCGTACTTCGTGGTCTGCGAGGCACTCGCCAACATCGCGAAACACAGCGGGGCGCGGCGCGCACGGATAGCCGGGGGCCATGCCGACGGGCGCCTGCACCTGGAGCTGCACGACGACGGCCGCGGCGGCGCGGACCCGGCGGCAGGCAGTGGCCTCACGGGGCTCGCGGACCGCGTGTCGGTCCTGGATGGCAGACTTGCCCTGACCAGTCCGCCGGGCGGGCCGACCCTGTTGCGTGTGGAGTTTCCTTGCGAGTTGACGAGGGCGGCAGACCGCTCCGCGTAGTGCTGGCCGAGGACAGCGTGCTGCTGCGCGAAGGCCTCATCGGCCTGCTCGCCCGCTGCGGCCACGAGGTGGTGGCGGCGGTCGGGGACGCGCGGGCGCTGGTCGCGGCGGTCGAGGAGCACGCGCCCGACATCGTGGTCACGGACGTGCGCATGCCGCCCGACTTCCAGGACGAAGGCCTGCACGCGGCGGTACGCCTGCGCGAGAAGCGCCCCGCGCTCCCGGTCCTGGTCCTCAGTCAGTACGTGCAACGGTCGTACGCCGCCGAACTCCTCGACTCCGGCGACGGAACGGCCGTCGGCTACCTCCTCAAGGACCGGGTCGGCCAGGTCGAGGAGTTCGTGGCGGCGCTGCGCAAGGTGGCGGACGGCGGGACGGTGGTCGACCCCGAGGTCGTACGCCAACTGCTGCGCCGCCGCCGCGACCCGCTGGAGCAGCTCACCCCGCGCGAACGCGAGGTGCTCGCACTGATCGCCGAGGGCAAGTCGAACGGCGCGATAGCACGGGAGTTGGTCGTGTCCGACGCGGCTGTCGGCAAGCACATCGGCAACATCCTGACGAAGCTGGACCTGCCGCAGACGGACGAGACGCACCGGAGGGTGCTGGCGGTG
The DNA here is from genome assembly GCF_008642315.1 of Streptomyces venezuelae. Classification (NCBI taxonomy): domain Bacteria; kingdom Bacillati; phylum Actinomycetota; class Actinomycetes; order Kitasatosporales; family Streptomycetaceae; genus Streptomyces; species Streptomyces venezuelae. The sequence continues at coordinate 1,776,282 of NZ_CP029192.1, forward strand.
CTGACGTACTTGCGGGCGTAAGGGCGTACGTGCGTCAGCGCACAAGAGCGTGAGGACACGAGGGACACCGACGCGCTCAGCCGTCGATGACGCTCCCGAAGCGAATGTCGCACGAGGACGAGGACGGGAGCGACGAGACCGACGAGGAAGGGAAGGAAGGGGAACCCGACGTCTCGGCGATACACGCCACCATCCGCTCCGCCTCCCGCACCAGCTCCTCCCGCTGCGCGTGCCCGGGCCGCCGCCCGAACGGCTCAATGGTGAACACGGCACCCCCGCCCTTCGGGTCTTCCTCCAGCCGCCACACCCCCGCGAGGAACCCGTCGAGCAGGAAGACGCAGTACGGGCGATTCCCCTTCCACGTACGCCCCTTGTAGGCGGCCGGTACGACGCGGGTCCGATCGGCGTGCGAGAGGAGCAGGTTGTCGTACTCGGGAAGGAAGCGGGGCGGGGCAGGGGTGTCGGGGTCGGGGCGCGGCGCGTCGGGCAGGTCGAAGAGCTCGACGCCGTTCTCGTCCCGGAAGGTGCGCAGCCGGGGCCGAAGCCGCTCGAACACGCCACGGAGCCGGGTGAGCCGGGCCCAGGTCTGCATGTCTTTGACGGAGGCGGGCCCGAAGGCGCGGAGGTAACGCAGGACGGCGTCGTCGAGGCCCGCGACACCGGATTCCGACCCGCCGGAGCCACCGTCACCACCACCGACCTCACCACCACGCTCCCCACCGCCCAGCCACTGCTCGACCGTCGTGAGCGCGACCTGCCCGCTGCGCCGCCACAGCCCGCGCGGGGTGACCTGGACGAGCGGCAACAGGCAGCGGGCGGCGACGCCGAGGGACTGCGGGTCGGCATCGGGCCAGCGCACGCTCAGCACCTCGCGGAGCTGCTTCATCGTGCGGGGCTCGGCCTCGACGGCCGCACGCGCGACGCCCGCGAGCTCCACCGGATCGACACCGACCAGCCCGGCCCTGAACCCCGCCAGCTCCGCCGCGCGCGCGTCCTGGACGAGCGGCCGCAGGATGCGGGCGTCGGCGGCGGTGTGCAGATGGATGGTGGAGCGCAGGGTGACGATACGGACGAGCTCGCGCGCGTCGAGCAGTGCGGAGAGCTCGGTGGGATCGAAGTCGGCGAGGCGTGCGGCGAGGGTGTAGTAGGGCGGCTTGACGTTCTGTGCCTGGAGGCCGACGAGATGGGTGACGGCATCCTTGACCGAGAGATCGCGGGAGCGGCGCAGGAGGAGCTGCCGGTCGAGGGTGGCACGGTTGAGAGCACGGGCTCCCAGGACGGGGCTGGTCGTCCGGCCCGAGGCCGACGTGTTCTTCATGAACGGCACGCTAGCGACGTTCGCGGACACATACGGTCCGCAACCCCCCTTCCCCTCCGGGGCGCCGCTCCCCCATTCCCCCTCCGGGGCGCCGCTCCCGCGTCCCCCCGCACGGGCCACATATCCTGCTCGGGTCCGCGGAACGCGGGACTTCGCCGATCGAAGGTGGTCGCCCGCCATGACGGAGCGCCGAGCCCGCCCCGAGCAGCCCGCGAACAACAAGAAGCACACGTGGCGCCGTACCGCACGCCCCACGACTCCCCCACCCGCCGCACCCACCTCCCCGCCCCCACCGGACACACCGTCGCCCTCGCCTCACCCGGTGGCGGGCATCGTCGAAGCGGCGCTGTACCGCGACGGGGTCCGTGTGGCGACGCCCGCCTCCCTTGCGGACACGTTCCGCGAGCTGCGCGAGCAGCCGGACGGCATGGCGTGGATCGGCCTCGCACGCCCGACGGAGGCGGAGCTCCTCTCCCTGGCCGCCGAGTTCGACCTCCACGAGCTGGCCCTCGAGGACGCGATGGAGGCCCACCAGCGCCCGAAGCTGGAACGCTACGGCGACACCCTCTTCGTCGTCCTCCGCGCCGCCCGCTACCTCGACGCCCCCGAAGAGGTCGACTTCGGCGAACTGCACGTGTTCGTGGGCCCCGACTTCGTCATCACGGTCCGCCACAGCGCCGCCCCGGACCTGTCCGGGGTCCGCCGCCGCATGGAGGAGAGCCCCGACCTCCTCAAACTGGGCCCGGAGGCGGTGCTCTACGCCATCCTCGACGCGGTCGTCGACGGTTACGTCCCCGTCGTCGCCGGCGTCCAGAACGACATCGACGAGATCGAGACCGAGGTCTTCCGCGGGGACCCGGAAGTCTCCCGCCGCATCTACGAACTCTCCCGCGAAATGGTCGAGTTCCAACGCGCGACCCGCCCCCTGGTCAGCATGCTGCACTCCTTGATGGCAGGCTTCGCGAAGTACGGCACGGACGAGGAGCTCCAGCGCTACCTACGAGACGTGGCCGACCACGTCACCCACACCAGCGAACGCGTCGACGGCTTCCGCCAGGCCCTGGCCGACATCCTCACGGTCAACGCGACACTGGTGACGCAACAGCAGAACGCGGAGATGCGAGCACTGGCGGAAGCGGGCTTCGAACAGAACGAAGAAATCAAGAAGATCTCGTCGTGGGCGGCCATCTTGTTTGCACCCACGTTGGTGGGAACGATCTACGGGATGAACTTCGATGAGATGCCGGAGTTGCACTGGGCGTTCGGGTATCCGTTCGCGATCGGCCTGATGGCCGTGGTCTGCGTAAGCCTGTACTTCATCTTCAAGCGGCGGGACTGGCTGTAGCGTCGAGCACGCAGCCTTCGGTCAGCTTCGCGGACGCGAACGTCTTCCGGCGCCCATTTCAGCCCGCTGGGGAGAATCTGGGGAGAATGCGCGGCGCTGGGGAGCGAGCCATCACTCGCCGCACGTCATTCGCCGTTTCCTGCGTGGCTCACCTCGACCCTTCCCGGCTGTGCCAAACCGTCACTGACGGTATTGACCGATCGGGATGTGGACAGGCAGGGCCGCGCCACTGTGCGGAAGATCAGGCACGGGCGTGTTGCACAGCCCAGATCAAGGACCTGGTCCGCTCGGCGGATCGGCTTCCTGGCTCGTCCCCGATGCCCCCTCGCGCAGCACCGCCCGCAACTCGTGCCATGCGCGCACGACAGCGATCAGGTTCGTCAGCACGACGCGGACTTGGGACAGCAGAAGCCCCAAGAGGCCCAAGAGCGCGGGGATCCCCAAAGCCAAGGTGGCCCATGTCACCACGCACCCCTTCCGGTTGGCCCCATGACACGCGAAGCACCTGGGGTCACTGACCCGCCGTCCTGGTCCGCATACTCCCGCCGAAAGAGATCGAAGTCTGCACGGTAAATGATGCATTTTGTGATCTTCACGCCGAAGATCACTCGCGGGCCGTCTGCCGCAGGGCGTCATGGCTGCTAACGCCTTTGCCCGCTAAGCCAGCCAGAACTCCGCCGCGTCCGGTCGAAGCGCTACTCGGCGCCGAGGGCACCAGCTCAGCGGAGATCGCCACTGCTCTGCGACGGGACGCTGAGCGTGCTGGTTGGCGCAACACACCAGCCAGCGTGCAGATGCAGAAAAGCGGGTGGCACAGCATGTGCTGTACCACCCGCTCCCTCAGGCGCTCGCGAAGTCCTCTGGGATGTACTCAGGGACCACGCCGAGCAAGGCATCGACGGCCGCTCGCCCCTTCCCGCCGGCCTCCGGCATGAAGTGGGCGTAGTGGTCGAGGGTGATGGTCGGGCTGGAGTGGCCGAGCCATCGGGCCAGCGTGACGACGGACTCGCCCGCTTCAAGGATGACCGAGGCGAAGGTGTGCCGGAGCACGTGGAATCCGTCCTTGCGAGACGCCTTCCAGCGCTTGCCCTTCTCCCGCATGGGGATGACCCCTGCCGCAGCAAGGGCCGGCTTCCAGACCTCGTCGTTGAAGATGTTGGCCCGCAGCGCGTTGCCGTACGTCGTCGTCAGGACGAGCGGGAACGTCTGCTTCTCCCGGTCCGGCTCCGGGCCGCCCCACGGCAACTCGACCTCCACGGCCGGGTGCTGCAGGAAGTGCGCGGCCAGCTCGGCAGCGACGGAGCCGGGCATGTCCACGATGCGCGTCTTCCCGCCCTTGGGCAGGGTGAAGTACAAGCGGCCGTTGAGCAGTTGGACCTGTCTGCGCACGCGGATGATCCCGCGCTCGAAGTCGACGTCCTCCGGTGAGAGGCCGAAGACCTCCCCCTGCCGCAGCCCGCAACCAAGGGCGACCACGACCGCGATGCGGTAACGCGCCTTAATCGCGTCCCGCATGCGCTGCGCGGTCTCCAGCGGCCATGCCTCCCGCTGATCCTCCGGCACCTTGGGCCAGCGCACCGACTTGGCGCGCATCGGGTTGCGTACGAGGCGCTTGTCGTCGATGGCAGTCTCGAAGATGTTCGAGAGGGTGGTCAGGATCTGGCGGGCGTAGCGCGGCGCGCACTCGCCTTCGAGCGTGGCGATGTAGCTGCGCAGGACGGTCGCGGAGACATCCCTCAAGCCCACCGTGCCGAGGTGCGGAAGGATGTGGAGGCGTACGCGCTCGTCGACGCGCTTGATCGTGCCGGGCGCGCCCCGTACACCCTCCTTCCAAAAGCGAGTGACGTAGTCCGCCAGCGCGATGGAGCCGTCACGCGGGTCGACGAACTCGCCGCGCTCGCTGTCGGTTCCGGCCCTGCGCAGCCACGCCTTGGCGTCCTCCAGCGTGTCGAACGACATGTTCCGGACGCCGGGGATCCCGGCGACGCGGTACCGCGAGCCCTTCCCGTACCGAGCGGTGCGCTCCCGCTTGCCGCTGGTGGGGTCCTTCTTCTTGTTGATCCAGCGGTCTTCGATGTAGCCGGCCAAGTACTTCCTCAGGAGCGGGGGTTGGAGTGCCGTTGACGCTGGGGCGTCAGGCCGTGGCTGAGTAGCCGGCGCGGCGCTGCGGGGCCGCGCTCACGGGATCCAGGGCCGGATTCGAGCGCGAGTCGGCCTGCTCCTGCTCGCGTATCCAGGTATCGAGCGCATCGAGCCGGTACGTCACACGCCCGCGGGCGCCCAGCCGGAAACTCGGCGGCCCCTGTCGGCGGTGCCGCCAGACGTAGAGCGTGCGAGGCGAAAGGCCGAGGTAGGCAGCCGCTTCCCGCACGCCGAGAAATGCGCGGTCGACGGCGAAGGAATCCGAGGAGGCGGAATAACGAGCGGAGGGAAGTGTGACGATTTCAGGCAAGAGGAATCCTTCGATGGGGAACACAATGAGGTACGGCTTGTCACGACGACTGAAGCCGTGCGTCGCGACAGACCTATCCTGAAGGCCCCTGTTTCCACTCGCCGTAGATCCTGTCGCACGAGGATTCACGGAACGCGTGGAAACGGGGGACTCGCTGGCAGGTTCAATGATGCGGAGAATCGCCGGTTTGGGTAACCGGCGATCGTCGGCTATGTTGCGCCCGCGCTGACCGGCTCCAGGGGCTCGGCGGGACCGCCGAGGAGCGCGCAGGGGGAGACGCCGAGGGCGGCGGCGATGGCGACGAGATCGTCGATGTCGCAGCGTCGAGCCCTGCGTTCGATGCGAGAGAGCGCGGTGAAGGTCATGCGCCGGCCCTGAGCGGTGATGCGAGTGGCGAGCTGACGCTGGGAGTAGCCACGGGCGGTGCGGGTGCGCACGAGGGCGCGGGCGGCGGCCTGTCCCGCGGGCCCTATTTCGAGAGGATGTGGGGGCATGGTTGTGTTGTAGCTTCCTCTCGCCCCTTTACGGAAGCGCTATTCGTCTGCCGTGAGCGATGCGCCGATCGACAGATTTCGGCAACCGGGGTTCCGGGGCTACGGTATTGGCCCCCGCACGGAAGTAGTACAGAGTTTGTGAACTAACTCTGGACTTTCGCGCCCTGGGTGTGGCTGTGTTGTCCACGCCCCCAGCACAACCCTCCCCCGCTCTCGAATTCCCTGACCCGATTTACGACGAAGGTGGTCGAACGACATCGCCCGAATCCGCACCATCAAGCCCGAGGCGTTCGCGTCCGAATCCTTGGCAGCCGTCACCCTCTCCGCCGAGCGGACCTTCTTCGGCCTGCTCACTCAGGCCGACGACCACGGCCGGTATCGCGACCAAGCCGCCGTCATAGCCGGCCTGCTGTGGTCCCTGCGCCCCGAGCACGGGCCCATGGGCGTCGAGGACGACCTCAACCAGCTCGACACCGCCGGCCTGATCTGCCGGTACGAGGGCGTGGACGGGAAGCGGTACCTGCACGTCGTCACCTTCGCCCGACACCAGAAGGTCAACCGGCCCAGCGGCGTCCGACATCCCGATTGCCCGCACCACGATCTCGGCCTGACGCGTGAGCCCACACCGCCTACGCGCGGAGCCCTCACCGAGCCCTCCGCGCAGGCTCTCGGAGGAGGTAAGGAAGGCTGCGTGAACCACGAAGGCGCAGGTCAGAACGGATTCCTTGAGCCCTCACCACCAACGCGGAACCAAGCGGTGAGCACTCACGGTCCGGATCTAGGACCTAGGAACAGGGATCTAGGATCTACTCCGTTGGGGGGCGCAAGCGCCCACGCCCCCGAGACCGTCTCGGCCAAGACCCTCATCGGCGAGTACGCCGCCGCCTGCCCCAATCGGCCTCCCAGCAGCTTCCTGGGGCATCTCGGTAAACAGACCGCCCAGTTGCTCGCCGATGGCATCGACGCGGCGCACGTGCGCGCCGGGCTGGAGCGGCTGCGTGCCAAGGGCCTGCACCCCAGCGTGCTGCCGAGCCTGGTCAACGAGGCCATGAACCCGCCCACGGCGAGCGGCACGTCCGCAGGGCACCGGCCGTGGACCAACCCGATCGACGCACACGCCGCGTACGGGGGTGATCTGTGAGCACGAAGACATCTGCCCGTGAGCCACGCCAACTGGGCGGCGCCGTCGCCAAGCTGGAGGCGATCCTGGCCGCCCGCGACATCGACCCCACCGCTGTGGTCGACGCGGCGCCGTCGTCGGAGCCGGTGACCGCTCTGGAGCTGGCCGCCGCCCGCATCCCGCGCCGCTACCGCGGCGCCCTGGCCGACCACCCCGACGTATCGGCCTGGGTCGAGGAGATCGCGGCTGCCGGACGGCCGGGGCCCGGCGGCGCACCGGGCATCGCCTACGGGCCCTCGCTGCTGATCGCGGGTCCGACCGGCACCGGCAAGACCTGCCAGGCGTACGGCGCCATCCGCTCGCTGCTCGGCGCCGGAGTCCGGCTGCGCTGGGAGGCCATCACCACCGCCGAACTGCACGCCACCCTGCGCCCACGCCAGGGCCACGACGGCGAACGCCGCTTCCAGGAACTGGCACGCAGCCCGCTGCTTCTCCTCGACGACCTCGGCGCCGCCAAGGCATCGGAGTGGACCGAGGAGCTGGCCTACCGGCTCATCGACCACCGGTACGTCCACGAGCTGCCCACCCTCATCACCACCAACGTCCCCATCGCCGACCTGCGGACCGCCGTAGGCGACCGCGTCGCCTCCCGCCTCGCCGAGATGACCCGCCGCGTCATCCTCGACGGCCCCGACCGCAGGCGCGGCACAAGCACCGGCACGCACGGGTATTAACAGGCCCTTGCTCCCCGGCGCCGCCTGATCCGCTGAGCCGCCTCGTCGACAGCAACCTGGCCGCCATTGGTCGACTGCGTCACCGGAGGGCCGAGGGCGGGCAACAGACCCGCTTCTGCGCCTCCTCCCGCCGCCTGACCGCCGTCGGCTGAGCCCTGACCGGCCCGCGTGGAGCGATCGCATGTACGCCCCTCCGTGCCCCCCCTCACGCCCGCCCCACAAGTCCCACTTCCCCCTGGAGCCCCCCGCCTTGCACTCCCCTGCCCCGAGCGCCCGGGCAGCCGTACGCGGAAGCCGCAGCGTCCGCGACGGCATCGCCCTGCTCCCGCGCTCCCCCGGCCGCCGAGGACGAGACCCTCGCCCACGTGATGATGCTGGTGATGCTCGCCGAGCACCCGCGCCAGCTGAGGGCCCTCGCGTGAACCGCAAGGGACGCATCACCCTTGTCATCGGCCTGGTGGCCGTCGTCCTCATGGCCTTCCGCGTCTCGTGGAACGCGCTGTCCGACGTGGCCCGCGCCATCGGCGCAGACTCCACCGCCGCTCTGCTCTATCCGATCGTGGTCGACGGGCTGATGGCCCTCGCACTCATCGCCACGCTCGTGCTGACCGGTCCCGGCCGGAAGTTCGCGCTGCGGGTCCTGGCGGCCTACGCGATCGCCAGCCTCCTGCTGAACTACGTGCACGGCCTCATTCCAGCCCTGCACACCACGTCGATCCAGCAGGGCCGACTGACCGACTGGGACCCCGCGAACTGGGCCCTCGTCCTGCTGGCGACCTCGCTCCCGGTCGGGTCGATCTACTTCGGCTCGGATCTCGTGGCGAAGGTGCTGCACCACACCCCCGAGTCGGCCGACCCGGCCGAAACGGCCTCCGCCCAGCCGGTTGGCCAGCAAGCTGACGAGTCGGCTGGTCGGCAAGCCAACGAGCAGGCTGCCCGGTCGGCATCTGACCAGGCTGAATTCACCCCCGAGCAGCTGACTGAGTCGACCCCTCTGAAGGTCGCCGAGGCGCCCGTGACGAGGCCGACCGAGACCGACGAGTCGGCCCCCGCCCTCGCCCCCGCTGCCCGACCGTCCCGGTCGGCTGCTGTACCGGAGTCGACCGGAACCACCCCGCGTCGGGCAACCGGTCGGGTCCCCGCCACCAGGTCGACCACCGACCGCACCCGCACAGACGCCGAAGTTCTCGACGAGGCCCGACTCCTGACCGCCGCCTGGAGCGAAGACCAACTGACCGCCGAGCGTCTGCGCAACGAACTACGGATTGGCCAGAAGCGAGCCCGCGTCCTGCGTGACCAGCTGCAGGCCGAGCGTCGCACCGGCCGGGCCGAGCCCGTCGCGTACTACGGCTTCGCGGCCGAGTCTCTCGAAGGACTCGACGAGGCCGCCTCGCAGCAACAGGGCGAACCCAACGCGCCTGGCGACGACGTCTGATTCCCCACGTTCACCTCACCCTCGCGGTCCACCCCGCGCCCCTCGGGATGCAGCGCGGGGAAATCGAAGCCAGACGCAGCGAGGTCCTCAACACCATCACCCCCACGGAGATCCGACCCATGCACGACCCGCACCACGAACCCCTCACGGCTCAGCAGCAGACGACCACCACCCCCGTCACACGCGCAGCAAGTTGTCGGGTAAGGAGTCCTTACCCGACCTCCACCCCACAGGGGGCGGAGGCATCCGGCGCCGAGGCGGCACCGGAGTCGGTCGGCCCAGGGGTGCCGACCGAGACAGGGGGCATCGAGCCGTCGTCGAACGAGCCGCATCAGCTTGCACCGCGTCGCCGTCTGCGTGACAAGCAGCTGCGCGAGCGCCGCGTCCACCCCCGCTACAACGACGACGAGTTCGCCCTTGTCCAGAACGCCGCCGCTCTGAGCCGCATGGCGCTCGGCGGCTACGTGGCCGAGTGCTCGCTCGCCGCCGCCCGCTCCGACGACCCCACCGCAGCCGTCGCCGACTACCGCGCCATGATCAAGGCACTCATGGCCTCCAACGGGCAGCTCGGCCAGATCGGCAACAACCTCAACCAGCTCACCTGGCACCTCCACAAGGACGGCGCCTGGCCCCACCCCGACACCGTCCAACGGCTTCTGGACCGCGTCGAGGCGTCAGTCGCCGAGCTGGACACCGCCATCGCTCAGGTCACTGAGGGGCGGTGAGCGGGTGATACCCAAAATCATCCTCAGCTCGGGCCCGACTGCCACGCGACGCACGATCGGCTACCTCTTCGGCAAGGGCAGCGCCAACGAGCACATCGACCCGCACCTCATAGCCTCCTGGAACAGCTTCGCCCCCGACCCCGGCCGCAGCCCTCACCGCGATCCGAAGGACGCGATGGCCCAGCTCGTCGCACAGCTCGACCAGCCCGTGAGGATGCTGGGCGACCAGGCGCCCAAGGACACCGTGTGGCACTGCCCCGTACGCGCCGCACCAGAAGACCCGATCCTCAGCGACGCCCAGTGGGCGGACGTCGCCCGCCGAATGGTGGCCGCCGCCGGTATCGCCCCCGACGGTGACGAGGAAGCCTGCCGCTGGGTCGCCGTCCGCCACGCCGAAGACCACATCCACATCGCCGCCACCCTCGTACGCCAGGACGGTCGCCGCCCCGAGCGCGGCTACGACCAGCGCGCCGTCCAGCGTGAGGCCCGCCAGATCGAAGTCGACTACGGGCTGCGGCGGTTGAAGCCGGGCGACGGCACCGGAGCCAAGCGGCCCACAAGCAAGGAACACTTCAAGGCCAAGCGTCTGGGCCAGGACGCCGCCACCCGCGATGTCCTGCGCCTGCGGGTCCGTCGCGCCGTCGCCGCCGCGTCCGACGAGGCCGAGTTCTTCACCCTGCTGGAAGCCACAGGCGTGACCGTGCGCCTCAAGCTCGGCCCTTCCGGCGAGGCTCTCGGCTGCAATTTCGCCCTGCCCGGAGACACCAACGACAAGGGCGAGCCGGTGTTCTACGCGGGCTCCACGCTCGCGCCCGACCTGTCCCTGCCCAAGATCCGCAAGACCCTCGCCACCACCAGTCCCGAACCTGTCACCGTCCGGCCGGGTGATCCGTGGCACCAGGCCACCGCAGCCACCGACCGCATCCCCCACCACCTCACCCACAGCGACGACCAGACCGCCCAAGGCCAACTGGCTGCACTCGGCGCGACGCTGGACCTGCTGCCGATCAACGCACCTGCCGCAGTGAAGGCCCAGCTCGAACAGGCCGCCGCCGCCTTCGAGCGCGCCACTCGCTCCCGCATCACAGCCGACCTCGACAGCACCCGCGTCCTGCGCCGCAGCGTCCGAGCCATCTGGCGCGACCGGCCCTCGGACAGCGACGGAGCCGGAATCGCGATGCTCCTGGACACCGTGCTCACCGCCGTGGCCTTCGCGAAGCACTGGCACCGCACCCACCAGCACGCCCAACAGGAAGCGGCAGCCGAACAAGCCCTCATCCATCTACAGATTGCGTACGCACGGGTCGCCGAGCCGGTCCTGACCGGCCTCGCGCAACGCGCCCCCAGCCCCCAGATGAAGCGCCGCTTCGCCCACCACCTACAGCAGGCGGTGCCGGAGCACGCCGAGCGCGTCCTCAACGACCCCGCGTGGGAAGCACTAACCACCGTGCTCGCCGAAGCGGAGGCAGCCGGGCACAGCGCAACCACCGTCCTCGACCAGGCACTCGGCCAGCGCACCTTGGACGACGCCCACAGCCCCGCCCGCACGCTGACCTGGCGCATCCGCCGCCTCGGCGAACGCCACGCGTCTGGCCCCCGGGCGCAGGCAGCAAGGTTCCGCAGCACCACACAACGCCCCACCGCCTCCGCGCCCGCTTCGACACCTACGCCGGCGCCGCAGCCGCCGCCCCCACGGCGACGCTGATTGCGGCAGCGCTCGTGCCAATCCGGCCGCCAACAGGCCGATCCCACGCCAGCCTGCTCTCCATGAGCACCGTTCTTCTGGCAAGTTCTGGCAAGTTCCTCGTCCGGAGCCGGAGATGGGGGCAAGCTCCGGCACAGCGATCGTTACCTTCAACGGAGGTGGACATGATGGCCCTGATCAAGCTCGGTAAGGACCCGGAAAGCCCGAGTGGGGGCTCCCCCACGATCTACCTGGATGACGTGAAGAACACCTACCTTGTCCAGGGCGTGACGGTTCTCGACGAGGAGCGCCTCAACGAGATGGACCTTCCTGGTCACGAGTCGGTGGTGGAGATCCCCCGTCGCATGGTGCAGTTCTTCTTGGAGGTGAAGGGTGACGAGGGTCCCGACGTTTGAGGATCTGTTCCGCGACTGCCAGAGGACGGCTGTTCATCTGGAGATGCGCGACGCCTACATGAAGTCGGACCCGGCCTTCATCGACTGGCGTGCCGGCAAGTCCCTTGACCCTGCAGAGCGCTGGGCCGATTGGCACACGCTGGTCACGGCGGCGACGTCGCGAGGTGTCGAGGTCCGCCGGGCACGAATCGCCTCCACACCCATCAGCGAGTACATCCGCTTCGAGTACGAGGTCACGGAGGGGCTCAACATCGCTGCCGGAGAGCAGGTGCGATGGCTGTCACGCCGCGAAGCCACCGACATTGCTCTGCCAGGCAACGACTTTTGGCTGTTCGACGCCCAGCTCGTCCTGGTCAACCATTTCGACGGTGAGGGCGAGAACTTGGAGCTGGAGCTCAACGAATCCCCGGAGTTGGCGAAGCTCTGCGAAACGGCCTTCGATGCCGTCTGGCGGCGCGCAACGCCGCATGCCGAGTTCCGGCCGCTCTGACGCAGCGAATAGCGCTTCTCAGCGATATGACCTCACCGTCTTCAAGCGTCCAGGAAGCACGTAGGGCCCTCGGCCAACGCCTGCGCGAGATCCGGAATGACGCCGGACTCACCAAGCGGGCGTTGGCCGCTCTCCTGGGCTGGCACGAGTCAAAGTGCTCACGCTTCGAGAGCGGCACGCGCGCCCCCTCCGAGGCCGACCTCCGAGGCTGGGCTTCTGCCTGCGGCGCTGCGGATACTGCCGAGGATCTCGTCTCCACTGCCCGCGGAATCGACGGTATGTACGTCGATTGGCGCAAGATGGAGCGCTCCGGCCTCAAGCAGGCCCAGGAGTCCGTGCTGCCCCTGTGGGAGCGCACCGAGCGCTTCCGTATCTACTCACACGCGCTGGTCCCGGGCCCCGTACAAACCGCCTCGTACATCAACGCCCTGCTGACTTCCATTCAAAGTCGGCGCGGGCTCATCAACGATGTTCCGGAGGCCGTGAAAGTACGAGTCGACAAGCAGGAGATCGTTTACGGCAGCCACCGATTCGCGATCCTCCTGGAAGAGTCGGCACTCCGGAAGCGCATCGGTGGAACCGAGGTGCTGGCCGGCCAACTCGGCTACCTGCTGAGCGCTGCAGCGCTGCCTTCGGTAAGCATTGGCATCATCCCCGAAGACGCCGACCGCTCTGCCCTGTGGCCGTGCGAAGGCTTCTTCCTCTTCGACGACCACACCGTCCAGGTGGAGCTCGTATCGGCCCATCTCACCATTACGCAGAAGCATGAAATTGCTCTGTACGCCCAGACGTTCACCGACCTGGCTGAGCTGGCGGTGTACGGCGTCAAGGCACGCGAGCTGATTACGGCGGCCATCGCATCGCTCAGGTGATTCCCTGGCAAGTTCCGGCACATTCGTAGAGCCCTTGCCATCACCCTTCCTAGCGTTACTGGCACGGCTGGAATACGTGCACCGGAGGGCGAAGCGGTGATGACTGTGGCAAGTAGAGGCAAGCAACCGAGGGCAACCGGCAACACTGAGAACGGAGTTCTTCCGGTCGATGTAGAGACGATCTCCGTCAGCACGAACATGGTCCTCGCCATGCAGATGGCCACCTCCACCCGTCAGGAAATGGACGGGTCCACGTCCGTGATCCTTGGGCACCTCAACCGACTCCTTGTTGAGGACCTGGGAACGGCAAAGGACGAGGGCGTACAGGAGCTGCTCCACCGGGGCCGCAAGCTCGTCGACTACACGAGCCGCCCGACCGCGGAGACCACTTCGTTCGGCGCTTTCATCTACCTCCGGGATAGCGCCCATCTCACGCGCCAACTGCTGTGGATCTACACCCAGCACAACGGGCTCGGTGCCCCGTGAGCATCAGAGACCACCAGATCGTGAAGGAGCTCGCGCACTACATCCACGAGCACCCTGCCGAGTCGACGGCCCTCATGCCCTTGTACGACGCTGTGCGCGATCACGCGCGGCGTGGGTCCTGTCGCCACAACGACCGGTGCCCCTTGGTGACGGCTGGGGCGGTCATCGTGGACGAGCTCCACCGCGTGCTGTCCCTGCGGCACGGTGGCGGCTACTCTCTCGCCGAGTTGGCTCCAGAGCCCCAGGACGATTCCCTCAGCGGCGCAGCTTTGCGCCTACTGGCCGAAGAAGCCGGTATCCGTGACGTCTGGACGGAGCCGGGCAGCGAGGGGCCCTTCCTGGTCGACGTGACCAGGGCCGCACCCGAGTACGGCCCTCGCATCAGGGTCGGCTTCCGGTACCTCTTCCGCGCCCACTCGGGGGCCGTCTTCCCCACCATGATCGAGACCGGCGCGGCGGCCTGGGTGCCCATAGCCGAGATCGGCATCCCATCGGTGCGCGAGCGCCTCCACGGCCACTTGGCAGGGGCCGCATGAGCCCCCGAGGAGAGCAGGTCGCCTACGTAGCCAGCCTTTTGTCACTGGGCGGGGCGCTGCTGCTCGCCATCTGGAGGGGCTGAATGTACGAGCGGCGAAGTAGTGACTCGGCTCCCCCACCCGCCCCACTCGGTACCACTGCCCGCTTGCGGCCGCCAAGCGATGTCCACATCGGTGACTTCGTGCACCTCGACGACATGTTCCTACGGGTCCAGGACATGCGCGCCGCCGGCACCGCCGCGCAGCGGGTTCTGATCTTCGACGGGCACCCTCCTTGGGTCATGAGGCAGTCGACGATCACGTATCGGCCCATCGAACTCACCTGATTCCACCGGCCCCTTCATACCAACGCAGAGCCGTCACCTCACCGGAATGAGGAGCTTCGCCATGCGCTTTCGCAAGATCCACGGAGCGGGGAACGACTTCGTCTTCCTCTCCGACCCCGCGCCGGAGAGCGACAACAACTGGGCGAAGGAGGCCGAACAGCTCTGTGCCAGAAGGACCGGCGTGGGTGCTGACGGCCTAGTCATCAGCAGGCTGATCAGCACGAACCCCGCCCTGATCGAAGTCGCGTGCTTCAACGCGGACGGTTCGACCGCGACGATGTGCGGCAACGCCCTGCGCTGTACCGCCTGGCTGGCGCGCCAAGACCACGGCCTCACGACGATGGGCCTCCTCATGGCTGGGGTGACGCACGAAGCCGTCGTGAGTGATGACGCCGTGTGGGTCACGGCCGAAGTCGGCGCTGTTCAACCGCGATGTGTTCAGGCGGTCATCAACGGCAGGCCGACGTGGTTCGACAGTGCGCACACCGGCACCGAGCACGTGGTCGCGGTCGTGGCTGACGTGGACTCCATCGACACCGTCACGGTCGGCTGCCTCATCCGCCACCATGCCGACCTTGCCCCGCTCGGCACGAACGTCAACTTCGTCCAGTCCGCTGGCAGTCAAGAGCTGAGGATCCGCACCTACGAGCGCGGTGTGGAAGCCGAAACGCTGTCCTGCGGCAGTGGAGCGGTCGCTGCAGTCGTCATCGCCACCATGCGCGGGCTGGTCGCCCGGCGCCCCGTCACCGTCCACAACCAGGCCGGGGAGCCACTGACGGTACGCCCGCACCCTGACCGGCCGACGCGCACGCAGTGGGTCGGCGGCCCTGTCACCCACACATTCGAAGGGGTACTCGCATGACGCTCTTCCTGGACACCAGCTCCGGCAGGACCGTGCAGCAGGCGACCCAAGCGCTTCGCGACTGGCAGCAGGACCGGCAGGGGATCGGCGTCGCCCTGCTCTACGGCCCGGTCAGCCTTGAGGATCGGCTCTACCACTCGAAGTGTCCCGTGGAGCAGCGCTCGGTGACAGCCCTGTCCGGGGCGCTGGAGGAGATCGGCGCCCGGTGGAAGGTCCTGGACCCGTGCGAGCCGACGTTCATCCCGGAACTGGCCAGATACGACGTGGCCCTCTCGAACCTCCACGGCCCGTTCGGCGAGGACGGACGCCTGCAAGGACTCCTGGACTACATCCGCATGCCCTACTGCGGAAGCGGCGTCGCCGCCTCGGCGGTGGCTGCCGACAAGATTCTCTGCAAGCGGGTGATGGAGAGCCTGGGCGTCCCGACGCCCGGCTGGTGGGTGTGGTCAGGAGGCCCGGCGGACTGGACCGGAACACCCGTAATGGTCAAGCCGCCCTTCGGCGGCTCCAGCGTGGGCATGAGCCTGGTCCGCGACCAGGCAGCCCTTCCGCTGGCCCTGGCGGACGCTGCCCGCGATGAGAGAGATCCCGTACTGATCGAGGACTACGTTCCCGGCATACCTCTCACCGTAGGACTGCTGGAGCTGCCCGGAGGAGCGGTACTCGTCCACCCACCACTGGCTACCGACGTCGCTGACGCTGGCTTCTACGACGCCGATACGAAGCTCGATGCGGACTCCAGAGGCGCTGTAACGGTCAGGGCCGCCGACCTGAAGCCCGCACTGCTGGCCGAGATCACCGGCTACGCCAAGACGATGTGGGATGGGATGGCCCTGCGCGGCTCAGCTCGGGTGGACTTCATCCTCACCGAGACCGACCAGGTGCACGCCCTGGAGGTCAACACGACGCCAGGCATGTCGCGTGACAGCAACTTCGCCGTAGGCGGGGCCATGGTCGGGCTCACTCACACAGACATCGTGTTGGCGATGCTCCACGAGGCCCTGACCCGCCCGCCATACGATGTCCCCCTGCCCACTCCCGCGTTCGCCGGCTCCACACCAATACGGGAGGCTGCCGTCTCACCGTAGGAGCATGCCGCTGTGCCACGTGTCCACGACGTCCCCATGTGCCGACAGCTCATCGCTCCCGCCGAATGGGATCTCCACGGAGGGTGGGCACTGGGAGACCGGGCCGAGTGGTCCAACCGGGCGTGCGGCCTGGCGTCACTGAGAATGATCCTGCTCGCTTACGGCCGTGAAGCACCAACAGTCACGGAACTGCTGAAGCTCGCGGTCAAACATGAGGTGTTGACCCCACGTGGAGCGCTACATGCCGGCATCGCCAACCTGGCAACCGACTTCGGAGTTCCTGCCCGAGCCGAACCAATCGCGGCCGAAAGCCTGGTCGCCCGCCTCGAAGAAGCCCCGCTGATCATGTCGGTGACCGAGCAGTTCCCCAACGACGGCCGAGCTGGTGGCCATCTCGTCCTCGCGCGCGGCTACGAGGGCGGGACGGACCCGACCATCTTCATCCGCGACCCCTCCGCGTGGGGACAGAACAACGACAGGGTCCACCTGAGCCGAGTCGCGCCCTCCTACACGGGCCGAGCTATCACTTTCGCGCCCCTCAATCGCAACGGAGCGTCCTCATGACCGAAGCAGAAGGCGGCCGGAGGATCGCCGTGCTCGGAGAAATGCTGGAACTGGGCGACGAAGCCTTGGAGGCCCACAGGGCAGTAGGACGCATGGCCGGCGAGAACGGCGTCGATCTCGTCGTGGCGGTCGGCGGGGACCTCGCAAAGCAACTCGCTCTCGCTGCGGGCGCAGCAGGCGTGCCAGACGTGGCGATCGTCGCCGACAACGCAACCGCCGCGGCCTACGTCGATTCCGTCCTCTGCCCCGGAGACGTGGTCCTGACTAAGGCATCGCGGGGCGGCATGTTGTGGCAGGTCGCCCAAGCCCTCACCGGACAGACCGTTACTGGACTCTGACGAGTTCCCGCCTGAGGGCCGTTTGCTGTCGAATGAGTTCGGTGACAAAGCCCACCACAGCGCTCGGGACTGGGTGTTCAAAACCTGGGGTCGAACAGCGGTGAGGTGTCAGGCAGACCGCTACGGCGCTTGGTCCCGCCAGCGCTCAACAGCCCCAGGGGAGTACGGGTCGGTCGGCTGCGGCGAGAACCGCGATCCCTGCAGCACCTTAATGGCGTACTGCCGCAGACGATCTTCTTCGGCGCCGGTGAAGCCGTTGGCCAACGCCCAGCCGCCTAGATGGTCGACGTTCCACCGGTAGCCAGCTTGGTGCAGTTTCTGCAGGGTGTGCACGGCGAACGCCTTGTCGTTTCCGCTAGCGAGACCGTTGGCGTGGTTTACCCGCTGCTCCAACTCGATCATCGCTGCCTCAATCACCGGATCCAGCAGAGGTTCGTTCGCTTCGGGGTATACGGACCCATCGACCACGCTCACTGCACGACGTGCCCGCAGCCAAGCCATCACTAGCGGATCGGGACCCCACTGGATGACACAGATAGCCGTCGCCCGACCGTGGAGATCGTCAGAGAGATCACCAACAACTTCACGGGTCGACCACGGTGCCAGCACCGGACCCCCGTACCAACCAGACAACGTGCTGGGCTTGGCGACGACGGCGCCTGTCGTTCGCTCAGCCATCGGATGCTGTTTGTAGTCACCCAGCTGGCTGACCAGCACCAGCCTCTGACCAGGCTGTTCCATGAGCCAGTCGGCTCCCAGGATGCCGGCCTGATCGATTGACCAACTGGGTTCCTCGGGGGACCAAGGGACGAAGAAGAGAGGTGCTCTGTTGGTACTCATGATTCCGGCTCCCGTCCTCGACTTGTCCCACTACCAGCTTCGCACTCAGACCCGTAGCCGGAGCGGAAGACACCTCCGTCGCCGCCGGCCGCCCTGGGACTGTTTGCCGCACCGGCTGCCGCATCGGCTGGGTCCACCCGCGCTCTAGATCAACGGCAACCGCTGAGCACATCGTCATGGCGGCTACGGCGCCCCGGCCGCTGACCCTGAAATGAGCAGAGCGCGTCGGTCGGTGACCATACTGCGCCACCGTTGGCGCACCGTCTGCTGCTCATCGAGCCACTGCGCACTGGAGGGGGTGTCGAGCGCGAGGTCGGCCATGAAGTGGGCGATGTCGACGTAGTAGGCGTAGTAGCCCTCGCGGGTCAGCTCGCGGAGTCGGCTGATTCTGGAGGCGACGCCCGCCTGGTCCTCGCGGACGGCATGGTGGAAGGCGCGTGCCAACTCAAGCTTGGCCTGGACGAAGAGCAGTCCCGACGTGCCGATCTCCGCCGCCAGTACCTGTGCCCGGTCCTCGACTCCCCTGTCGGTGCCGGCGTCACGCAGGATCGCTGCGATCCGTACGTCCAGGGTCGCGGCACGCAGATCGACCTGGGCCAGGAGGTGTTCACCGAGGTCGATCTCGTCATCGGTGATGGGGTCAGTCGTGAAGGCGAGAGTGAAGACACGCATAGCCTGTGACATGGCTGCCTCCCCGCTCTTGCCGTGCTCTTCGGCCTCCGCGCGCGCCGCACCGAATGCCTGCGCGGCCAGGGACATGTCGCCCTGAACCCAGCGCACGTCGCCGACGACGCGGTGGTGGCGGCCCGCCCACCCCAAGTGTTCTGCGGCCTCAAGAGCGGTCGGGAAGTCACCGGCGAGCCGGGAGAGATGGGCGAGCCCGCGGCGGGCGTTCGGTGCAAGACGCCCCCCACCGGCGACGACCAACTGCATTCCCTGGCGGGACCCCTCGGTGTGCCCGAGGTCGCGCTGCGCCTTGGCCCGGTAGTAGACGGCCATTTCGCACAACTCCGCAGGCAACAGGCCGGTGTCGGCGACCGCAACCAGGCGCTCCACGGTGCGGGCCCGGTTCTCGTGCTGTCGGCGAGCGAGCGCGCTGAGCAACTCCACCAGTGCGTCCGCGGCAGTGGCCGCGGCGCCCTCCACCTCAGGGCTGGCCGCCAGGTCGAGCGGCTCCCACACGGAGTCGCCGACGTAGGTCCAGGCGGCCTCGGTGAGCCAGCCCAGGTCAAGACGGTAGTCGCGGGCGATGGCCAGTCCCTGACGCAAGCAGCCCACGAGAAGCAGCCGGTCGCGGTCCGAGCCACTGCTCCACTGTTCTCCGAGGGCGGCGAGGGCCCGATTGGCGGCCTGCTGCCAGTCGGCGGGAGACCACCGGTCGTCGGTCTGGTCGTCGGCGCCCCGGATCGTCGCGCGAATGAGGGCATGGAGGTGGTAGGGCCACAGCCCGAACGGAGTCTCCCGTACGAAGGGACGCTCAACGAGCCTCAGCGCTGGCGCTTGTTGGGGCAGTCCCGCGGCCCGGGTCGCCAGGGCGACGTCGAAGGAGGAAAAGAGGCTGGCGGAGCGCAGGACATGTCGCTCGGGGGCGGTGAGGTCGGAGAGAGTGCGGGCGATCAGCGCGGGGAAGTCGTGGTCGAAGTCGGTCGGCTGTGGGGTGTGCCCGCTGCGTCGGAGCTCCAGGAACCTCATCACGGAGAGGTCCAGGTACAGCGGCAGGCCGTGCGAGCGCCGCGCGATCACCGTACGAATGGGGTCGCTGATGAGAGGGCGGCCGTCGGCGGAGAGGCGGCGGGCAAGGTAGTCGTCGCAGTCCTCGAAGGAGAAGTCGCCGATCAGCATCTGCCGTTCACGACATGGCGCGGAAAACTCCGTACGGGCCTGGGGGATGTCGTGGGCGGCCAGGCCGGGCCAGGCGGTGGGACCGGTGAAGTCGAGCTGCCCCTGGAGAGCTTCGTCGGCCCACTGCAGGCGGGAGCGGCCGGTGATGACGAAGAAGGCGTTCGGCATCAACCACACCAGGCGCTGCAGAAGCCGCTCGAAGTCTCGGTGGGTACGGTCCCCGATCTCCTCGAAGGCGTCCAGCAAAATCACCGGCGTGACCCTCTTCACGGCGGGTAACCGGGCAAGCTCCCAGGCGAGCAGGTGCGGGTAGTAGGAGAGGGAATCCAGATCCAGTTCGCTCTCCAGGAGGTCGGCGAGGCGTGCGCAGCCAGCGAGCGCGCGGACAGTCTGCCGACGCTCGCGAAGCGCTCCTACGAGCGCCCCGGTCACCTGCCCGACTGCGGAGCCCACCGTGCCGGGCAGCAGTAGGGCCTGGGCGACGTCGGCGAGCGCTGACTGCATCTGCTGCGGCAGCGCCTTGCCGAACCGCGCGGCCAGGCCGCCTCGGTTGAGATAATCCTCCAGCGAATCACCCGGGTGCTGATGCTCCCAGTAGCGGCGCAACGCCAGATCGAAGGCGGGCAGAGGCTGACCGATAGCGGCCAGCGCCAGGCGCACGGAGAGCACGACCTTCTCGAAATCGGGACTCGCGGAGCGCGCGAGGTCGATCCGTACGGACAGGATCCGCGCTCCACCCCATGCGGGAGCACCCCACTGGGCGGGGCGCTGCCACGGGTCGGCGAGGGACGCCTCGAACTTGCGCGAAAGCGTGGACTTCCCGATGCCACCGATCCCATGGAAGACCACCACGTTGTCCCGGGCCGCCTCCAAGTCTTCAGGATCAAAGGCAGGGTCGTTGACATACCGCAGGTGCTCGGTGAGCGCGGCCACCGCGAACTCCCACTGCGCCTGGCGATTCGTGAACGCCTCCGCAGTCCCCAGCGTCCGGTCGTTCGTACTGAACAGCGCTCGCAGATCCCGACCTGCCATACCCACCCCCGCCAAAGATCACCTGTCCACCAACTTATGTCCGCCCCGGCCCTGTTGGGGGGCATCCCCGAAAACGCCCAGGCCCGCACCAGTGCACACCGCTACCAGAGAGAACTGGCAGCCGCACTGCCTGCCCCAGGGTCAGGCCAGCCTGACTCCTCCTGAGGGCACGGCGGAGTCGGTCGGCCCTTTGCCACATTTCGGCCAGGCCGGGATGCTCGCGCGTGGGCCATTTCGCATAGTTCCAGCCGAAAGTGCGTCTGCCATATGCGCGCCAGCCGGGCACCATCGGACCGCACCCCACGTCAAGGGCATCGCACACACGAACGCCAGGGGTATTTGGGTCATCACCTTGAGTGACCGGAACGGTCCTTCTCTCTGGGTGACAGCGAACGTACCGTCAGTCAGGTTTTGCGCCTGCGCGTACGCGGCGGGACGCGCAATCAACGGGGAGGAATACATCCGTGGATCCACTGACGTTTCCGATGCTCGTCGGCACCGCACTCACTGAGGCAGTCAGGTTTCTGTTCGACCGGGCCGGAGCGGTCCTCGATCGGCGTGCGGGTCGGGTTCCCGTGGAGGAGCCGGAGCAAGTCGAAGGGCAGGTCGGGTCATTGACCGTCCGTCCGGCTGAACTGTCCTCTGCACGGATCGAGCGCATCGCTGAGGCCCGCGGAGCACTCCAAGTGTATCTGGCACGTCCAGCGCTGCTGCAGGGAGACGATCCAGGGCTCAGGGATCTACTGGGTGCGCTGCGCCTGGACTTGGAGGAGATCTACGGGCGGCAACTGCCCTTCGGCGACGAGGATGAGCGGCCCGCGCGCCCCGGCGTCTCCGTCACACAGCGCGCGGAAGAACTCACCGGCAACCAAGTCGGTGTACGCGCTCAGGAGATTTCCCAGACGGGCCGCGTACGCGTGGACCAGTCCGCGAAGGTCGTCCAGGCGTCGGCGGAACAGGTCGGCGTCGAGATCGACGGACCCATCGGCTGAGAGGCGGCGCAACCGATGGCTCTCGACGATGAGCAGGACTTCACCCAGCAGCAGCCGGTTCCGGCTACCGGAAACCCGTACAGCGCTGCCGAAGACTCGCGGGCGCGTCCGCCGCTACTCGATCGCTACAGCGGCGGAGAACAGAACGACCATACGGAGGTCCCCACCCCCTCTGCCGGCGCACCCACAGCAGACTCAGAGGCCAACGCCGAGTCGATAGCGCGCGCTCGCCCCGAAGTGGCCGCGCCGGCGAGCTCACAGTCAGGATCCGCACTCACGCCATATCCCGCTCCCCCTGTCATCCCACCGAATAGCCCGGAAACGGCAGCACAGCGAGAAGCGGAACGGGGCAGGCCGGCACCACCGTCCCCCGAGGCAGTCGAGGCCGTTGGGCAGGCGGCCACGCTCCAGCGCGCGTTGATCAACCTGGGCGAGATGATCGGCACGAAATACGTGTTCGAGCAGACCCTGGACGCTGACGCGCCCATCGAGGCCGAGTACCTAGCGGTGATCCGCAGGGTCTATGCCAAGCCCCGCTCTGAGGACACAGACCGGGCCCGCAGTCCCTTTGACCATGCCCTTGAGATCCTGCGCCCTTCGGGGTCCGTACTTGTCATCAACCGCCCACCGAACAGCAGCAGGACCACGACCGCATACGCCCTTCTCGACCAGCTCGTGGAAGAAGGCTTGATCACAGAAGTGCGCCCGCTCTCCTTCGGCGGCTCCCAGCACTTCCCAGCACGCCGCCTGCCTCATGATCATCGGTGCGGCTTCTTGCTCGAACTCCCGCCAGACGAAGACGGCTTCCAGGTAGCCGACACATTCGGTTCCGGTCTGGGAAAACTTGGTGAGCGGCTGGCCCGGCGGGACAACCGACTCATCGTCCTCACCCGCCCGGAACAATGGCGACGGATCAGCCACGGCGCACCGCCGAGCACCGCGCCGGATCTGGGCGAGATCCACCCCCACGACATAACCACCCGCTGGCTGCTGGCGCAGGAGCCGTCGTTCCCCGTCAGTTCCTGGCTCGGTAACACCGGCATACGCCGCCTCATCGGCGGCATGACGCCCACGGACATCTTGAACGTCACTCCTCTCATGCTCGATGAGCACCGGAAGGCCGAACGACTCGCGGCCGCTGACCTCTCGGACTTCGCCCGGGAATCGGCGCAGCAGACTTCCACCGAGCGGCGCCGCTCGCTCGACGAGCAGATCGCCAATGTCGTGGCTGTCCTCAGCAACTGGGAAGACGCGCTCTACGAGTGGCACGAACCAGAAGACCACGCCCGGACCAGCTTCGAACGGAGCTTCCTCCTGACCGCAGCGGTCCTACGCGGCGACCCGGTGGGCCATGTATACGCCAAGGCCGCGGAGTTGACCGACACGCTCGACAAACGCGACACCCCTGTCCCTGTGCACGGGCAACAGGCCCCGGGCGTGATCGCCATGACCAAGGCGATCAAGGCGCGCCGCGAGGAGGACGGGACTCTCCGTTTCGACCGGCCGCACTGGGATGACGCCGCGATCGAGTATTTCTGGAACGATCGCCCGCTGGCCCGCACCTCCTTCTTGAAGTGGCTCGCCCAGGTTCCCATCGACGACACAGGAACGAACAAGGATGCCCTGGAGACCATCACCAAGGACGCCCGTCGCGCCTTAGCCGGCCGCATCGGTGAGTTCGCGCTGCGCTGGGCCGTACGCCATCGCAGACAAGAACCGTTAGAGGCGATCGTCACGGCGTGGTACGCCCACGGCACGGACAAAGAACTGTGGCCCTTGGCCGTGAAGTTGCTCGACAACGCGGCGATCCACGCGGCCAGCGCTCCATACGTGCACTCCCTGTTGCTGTCATGGGCCAAGCGCAAGGACCCCTCACTCCAACAGGCCGTCGTCGAGGTCTGCACCGGACAGTTCGGGCGGCGTCACACCGGGAAGGCGCTACGCCGTCTGAAGCGCGTGGCCAACAGCGGGCTGCCGGAGGTCGTGGACAGCCTGCGCGAAGCGATCCAGGTGCTGTGGGCGGACAGCTCCGTCCGGAAGACGCTCTTCGGGTACGTCGTCGATTGGTGCGGTGACGAGAAGATCCGGGACACCGTCGGCCACCGTACGTTCACGGCTCTCGCCGCGTCGTCTGCACCAGAAGCCGACCGAGTGCCGCTGGTGCTCCACAGCGACACCACGCCGGACGCCGACGAAGAGGAGGACTTCCGCCCTCCGGTCGCCGGCCTTGTCACCGGGTGGCGCACTCTCCTGCGTCAGGCAACCGGAGCGGCGGGGGATCGCGAACTCGACCGGGCCATCTTCCTGTGGCTCGATGCAGCCCTTCAACGGCCACCTCTGCGACCGATCGTCCTGGACACCCTTCGCAAGGCCGTGGACGTCCGGGGTCCTGAAGGACCGACCCTGCGCGAGGCTCTGCGTACCTGCTCACAGGTATGGGTCCAGAGCGAAGACCGCCCATACTCGCCCGACCGGGCAAATCTGAAGCTCGAACTCTCCTCCCTCCTCGACGCCGACCTCGCCAAGGTCCAGCAGCTCCTGCTGCAGGAACACCCCGAGGCAGACAAGTCAGAGGAGCGCGAAGCCGCATGAAGCGCCGCCCCACCGCCGAAGACGCCTCCCAGCCGGGCGGCGCCACCTGGGTCTCCACCTTCTCCGACCGACCACGCAGCGCGGACCCAACGCTCCACTTCTGCGCACATGTCCGAGCGACGTGGCGGCGTCGTGGCGACACCGCCATCCCTGCGGCCCCGTACACAGCAGGGCAGCTCGTCAGGGCCGTGATCGATGAGGCAGCTGCCGCCTGCGATGTCCTCCGTCCTGATGCCGCCGAGCAGGACATTGGCACCGCACTCGCCGAAGCCCTGCCTCTTGGCGGCGTGGGCGTGGTCGTCGTGGATGCCACCGTGAGCATCAAGGTGGACGAATTGACCCGGCAGGCCGCGTTCGCCGCGGAACAGCTGCAGCAGAACCACCGTCGCCAGGAAGAGCTGCTGCGCCGCGAACTCGAGCTGGACGTGCTGGCCCGTCGCCAGGCCAAAGCGCGCGAGGAATTCCTCCAGGAACACATCCTCGCCAACCCCGCCGCCGCCCGGCTCTACACAGCTCTGGAAAGCTCAGCCGAGAACTGGCCCCGCCTGGGCGGACCACCTGCCGGTACAGATCTCGAAGATCTGGTTCGCATGGTCAGACAGTGGCAACCCGGACAGCAGTGGGTCGTTGTAGCTCAGGTGATCCACGATTTCGTCGGCAAGCTGACCCCTGAAGGCTGCAAGGAACTTCTCGTCCTGCTCGCAGGCACCGTAAGAGCATTCGGCGACGAGGATGCTGCCCGTGCCCTCACTGCCATCGCCGGTGAGTTCCAGTGAAGTTGATGCTCCTGCGCTGGCTCCTCGATCCGGTCACCAGCTTGCTGGCAGTGCGTCTCCGTGCCCAGAGCCACGGCCGTATGTCGTACGAGGCAGCCTGGCGACTGGCACGCGTCAGCAGGCACCCCGACGAGATGGGGTATCGCTTACACGGCCATCTCCCAGAGGACCCCACGGAGGTGCCCAAGCCACCATGACCGCAGTCGGTGTTCCCTAGCCTCCCAACGTGAACCTGACTGCTAGGCAGTCGGCCAGGTCACCACCTGGGCCGGCGACATCTGCAGACTCGCGCCAGCAATCGTTGCCAACCCACTCCTCTCCAGGTCAGGACGTTCCTGATTCCTCCGGACGCCCAGACAAACATTTGGAAAGCGTGTTGGGGGCACCTCTTACTAGCTCGAATCTCGTATCCTCCGCACGTGCCCCACCAGGGCAGCTGAGGCCCGGTAGTTGGTGCTGCTGCTGAACAGTCAGCCTGCGTTGCTCGGGTGACGTCGGGGGAAGGCGTCGCCGACCGGCCAGTGCTTGGGCAGGCCGAGGGCGGTGTAGATGGGGTAGGTCGGTGGCTGGTGTTCGACGTGGGCATCGACCACCTGTGCCGTTGCCCAGACAGGGAGGGCGGGGGCCGAGAGCGAGCTGGGGTCGGGACTTTGCCAAAGGACAGGCGTGTTCTTCGTCCAGGTCCAGGGCGCTGGGTTGCTGACGGTGAGTACGCCGCTGACCTGACTGTGAGCGTGGTCGTAGGTAGCAGTCCAGTAGCCGTCGGGCTGGCGGCCGTAGGCCCGCGTGCTGTTGTGGACGTACTCGACCGAGGTCCCATAAAGCGCGGTCTCTACGTCTTCATCTTCGGGGAACAAGGCCGCACGGCCAACCGCCACGATGAATGGCAGCGCTAGATCGCCGTACTTCCCTCCCTTCTTCTTGACCGCGTCGAGCACTTGACCTGACTCGTCGCCGAACCAGGACATCGCGGGGTGGATGCCGATTGTCCTGCTTGTTGGATTGCCTCGCTTGCCGGGGCTGCGGGGGATTGCCTCGAACGAGAGGCGCCAGCCTGCCTCCTGCCAGGTGTGCTTGGGCAATGGCACTTTGCGCTCGTACTCGGCGATGACTTGATCGGGGTGCAGGCTGGCGAGCCACTGCGTCAGCTCAGTCTTCAGCCGCCTCTGCCGCGGCGTCATCGGCCCCGTCTGTTCAAGCGTGTACGAGACGAAAAAGTTGGGGCTCGGCACGCTGTCAATGGCATCGGCCAGGTCAGGTGGGAGCAGCCGGTTGGGTCCGGTTTCCTCCAGGCGCTGGGTCGTCCAGATCGCCTCGACGACGAATTGTTCACTCTCGCGGGAGACCAGGAAGTCTGGGTTCTTGCCGCGCGTCCCTATTCCAGGCTCGATCGCCACGGTGTAACCGGAGCCAATCAGCATCTCGTGCAGGTACAACTCCCACAGCGCGGAGTAGACGTTCGTGTCGAAGTTCCGGTCCAGCAGCCGGCTGCGCAAACCGGGCTGTGCGTGGTCCGGGAGGTGTGACCACCACTCGTTGATCGTGTCCCGAACCTGATCCCAGAACGGACCGGCGATTCTCCCCAAGAACTCGCATGTCGGCTCCGCAGCTCGCTTCGGCGACGCATCCGTCCGATTCCGGCTCGCGTATACGGTCATGACCAACGATCGTAGATCGCCCCGCCAATAACTCCCATACGTTTTCCGCGCCAGGGTGGGCCGCAGGGCCTCAGGTGGGACGACTACCCCGCCCACGTCAGTACCGCCCGCGCAGCCTGGGAGAAATCAGCTTCCCGCAGAGGTACACCGGGAAGGGTGAGGGCGCAGAATGCCACAAGTCCGAGCCCTCGTGTGCCGGAATGACCGAAGGCGTCTTGGCCCCAGGCATCCCTGCTAGCTTCCAGGCAATCTCAGGTCGTGCTTCCAGCGCGACCCGTCCGCTCCCTGGGCGGCCCGGCTTCGTGCTGGGGTGCCAGGAAGAACAGTCGCCTGCAGGGGCAGTGGCCGGCACCACTCCCTGTCTGGCTCTGTTGGCCCTACTGGGCCGATCCTTTTGGAGAACCCGCAGTATCCACCGTGGGGGCCGTAGCCCCCGAACTGAATTCTTGTGCCGGCGGGATGCCGGTTCGACCACCCAGAAATGGTCGAACTGATCCCGTTCCCGCCGGGAGGTTCGACCGCTCAGTAGAGAGGCCAGAACCTTGAGCGACAGCTTGACCCTCGCTGTCTTGACGATCTCTAGCGTGATCACCGTGATGCTGTTTGTCGTCAAAGGCGTTCTCGATCAGCTTCCTGGAGTCTTCAGTTCGTGGCGCCGAGCTATCGAGGCAATGCGCCACAGCACCTCACGCCGTGAAGACGAGGAGGAGCCTGAGCGCCTCCACAGTGACTGACAGTCTCACCGCTCCAGGATCCGCCAGAGACGGCGGAGCGGTCGCCGGTCTGAGAGCCGCTTAAAAGCCAACGAATCCGCTCACCCCTCTCAGCGCCACGCGAAACCGATGGCCATCCCGGATCTAGCCAGCGCAAACATGATCTGTACAGGCTAGGTCCCTGCCCGAACTTCATTCGGGGCGAAGAGTCCGTGGGCTCAAATACCGCCACCCTGGCAGAGAAGTACCAGGTCAATGGCCTGATCCGGAATCCAGGTCAGGCCGTTGATGGTCTCCGGTGATCGTTTTAGAGGGCCCCGGTTCCCTCGGCGGAGGATCCGCCCGACTTGCGCACCGCGCTGTGGCTGCAGAAGAACATCGGATGCGCCGCTACCCCTGCCTTCGGTAACCAGTATTCGCGCTGCCGCCGTTCGCCCGCGCGTCACCTGTCTCCCCGACGGAGACCACACCGTTTGGTCGGGGAGGCGACCGCACCCGTGTTGGCGTCCCCGCCGCCGGTGGCTGTGGCACTACCGGTCCTGGACACCTAGACAGACACACGCCCGGACGGAGCCAGCAACGCGCAGACGCCGACCCCCAAGGCGGCGACGCTGACCACCGCGGAGACCACGCCAGCCACCTGGTCCGCCCGCTCCCAGCTCAGCAAAGACAAAGCACCGGTGACGATCCCCAGGGCCAGCCCCGTCGTCATCAAGACGGCGCGCCGGTTACCTCGCACAGCCATCCTCGTTACCCCCTCACGCCCTGTCGAAGCGGAACCGCACGGAGCCTAGTACGGCCCACGCCGCATGACGCGCCCACCATACGGCCAGACGGCATTGCCAGACGGGAAACCCTGGAGGAGAGCCCTAGGGCAATGGCATCCCCGGACAACGTGCCCGCACGTCCGGTGAGACCTTCCTGGCTGCGCCGAAGCAGCCGCCTCCGTCTCGTGCCGGATAGCCGTCACCGTCGCGGGACTGCTCGCGACGACAGCGGGCAGAGTCGCCCGCACGACCGCGACCTCTGCGGTGACGCCTCATCAGGACTAGCGTCATCTGAGCGTCGAGCCGGCTGGTACCGCCATGCGGAGCTTGACGACGGCGTCCCGCACTCGTACTGCGCATGGAAGGCCAAGCGCATAGAGAGCGGCCTTGCAGGCCCTCCGCCCGCGACGGGCTGGTCCGACGTTCGCTGGCAGATCCGGACGTCAGGCAGCGGGAAGCGCGGCGGCAGCAGCAGCGATCTTGGCGGCGACGGCGTCGAGCGACGACTCCTTCGTGCTCAGCCCGGAGTGCGACGCGAGCATGGGGCTGACGTCATAGAGCTCGTCGAAGGTCACCCCGTGCGTCACGGGCACGACGCGGTTGGTGCCGAGCAGAACGGCGAGCTCCTTCTCGGCAATCCCCTCGTTCTTGATGCTCTCGAGCAGGGCTGGCGTAACCAGCACGATGCCGATCCGGGAGTTACGAAGCCCCTTGTCGATCTCCCGCATTTGCAGCGACCCCAGCGGGATGTCTTCCTCGCTGAACCATACCGTCGCACCGCTCGTCTTCAGGTGACCGTGGAGTTCCTTCGCACTGCCCTCGCGGTCGTTCCAGGCGTGGCAGAGGAAGAGGTCTCGCTTGTCCGGGTGTACTTGTGCTTGTACCGCAGCCTTGTCGGCGTAGGGCTCGACCGCCCGCCACTCGGTCGGGGTGTACGACACCGTCCTGCCGGACCTGGTGCGCCGCGAGGTGCCGCCGCCATACGACCCGCCGGACGACCGACCGCCACCGCCACCGCCACCGCTGTAGGAGGGTCCGGACGAATACGACGGGGTGTGCGACCTCCGTCCCCAGCTGCTGCACGCTGGGCAATTCGCGACCCCACTGGCGGTGCGGTGGCCTCGGGAGGGTGCTGTGCATTGCGCCATGCGCCCATGATAGAGCGCACCTCCGACACAGTGTCGTGGTTTGTTGAACGGTCGGCAGCAGCACGTTCAGGAAGCTTTGACGCCACCCTGACCTGCCAATGCACACCTGACACGCCATCAGAACCAGCGTCAGGAGCGTCATTTCGGCGTCAAGATATCGCCCGTAACACCCACACCGCACATAATGCGCACGGGCAAAACCACAGCTCAGGAGCCCTTAGCGACCGGTCCCAGGATCGCCATGCACTCCACATGATGCGTCATCGGGAAGAGGTTGAGACGCTGCAGCCTCGGGAAAGCGGCCGGGCACGAACTTCGGAGCTCGGCAGACGCTTAGAGACACCGGGCAATCGGGCCCCGAACCTCATGAGGCACCTCTGTCGTGCATGCCCGCCGGGGAGAATCTGGGGAGAACCGAGTCGCATGGGGAGCGCCTGGGGAGAACCGGCTACACAAGACTGAAGGAGCGTGAAAGACTCAGAAAGAGACATCACCCCAGGTCAGGCCACCCCAGCAGCCCAAACGCCCTGTTCAACGGGGTGAGGTAGAGGATTTCAAGAAGATCTCCAGCTGGGCAGCCATCCTCTTCGCCCCCACCCTGGTCGGCACGATCTACGGCATGAACTTCGAGACGATGCCCGAGCTGAAGTGGGCGGCGGGGTATCCGTTCGCGATTCTGCTGATGGCGGCGGTGTGCGTGAGCCTGTACTTCATCTTCAAGCGGCGGGACTGGCTGTAGCAGGACGTCTCACCCGAAGCCGCCCACCATGCCCGCCGTCAGCGTCGTGCCGTCGTCCGGGGCGATGAGGATGAACGAACCGGTGCGGCGCGAGTCCTCGTACGCGTCGAGGGGCAGCGGCTCGGCCGTGCGCAGCCGCACCCAGCCGATGTCGTTGGCGACGAGCCGGCCGGGGTGCGGGTGCGAGGACAGGTCGTCGAGCGTGAGCCGGGACGGGATGTCCTTGACGATCGCCTTGACCGTGCGGGTGCCGTGTTTGAGCAGCACCCGGTGGCCGACGGTCAGCGGCGCGTCGGCCACGTGGCAGACGGTCGCCGTCACATCCTGCGTGAGGGGCGGCGCGGCCGTGCTCGGGACGATCAGGTCGCCGCGCGAGACGTCGACGTCGTCCTGGAGCAGGACCGTCACCGACTGCGTCGGCCACGCCGCGTCGACCGGCTCGCCCAGCAGGTCGATGCCGGAGATCCTCGTGGTGCGGCCGGACGGCAGGACGGTGACGTCGTCGCCGACGCGGAACGTACCGGCGACGATCCTGCCCGCGTAGCCGCGGTAGTCGGGGTGCTCGGCGGTCCGCGGGCGGATCACGTACTGCACGGGGAGACGGGCGGCGCGGGTCGCGGGGTCCTGGCCGACGGGCACGGTCTCCAGGTGCTCCAGGACGGTCGGGCCGCCGTACCAGTCCATGTGCGCGGACGGCTCCACCACGTTGTCCCCGGCCAGCGCCGAGATCGGGATAGCGGTGACCTCGGGTACGCCGAGCCCGGTCGCGTACGCCGTGAACTCCTCGGCGATCGCCGCGAAGACGGACTCCTCGTAACCGGCGAGGTCCATCTTGTTGACGGCGAGGACGACGTGCGGGACGCGGAGCAGCGCGGCGATCGCGGTGTGCCTGCGCGTCTGCTCCACGACGCCGTTGCGGGCGTCGACCAGGATCACCGTCAGCTCGGCCGTGGAGGCGCCGGTGACCATGTTGCGGGTGTACTGCACGTGGCCCGGGGTGTCCGCGAGGATGAACCGGCGCCGGGCCGTGGCGAAGTAGCGGTAGGCGACGTCGATGGTGATGCCCTGCTCGCGTTCGGCGCGCAGGCCGTCGGTGAGCAGTGCCAGGTCGGGGACTGCGGCGCCGCGGCTCGCGGAGGCGCGCTCGACGGCCTCCAATTGATCGGTGAGGACCGACTTGGAGTCGTGCAACAACCGTCCCACCAATGTGGACTTGCCGTCGTCGACGGAACCGGCGGTGGCGAAGCACAGCGTGTCGACGGTGGTGTCGCTCAGAACGCTCATCAGAAGTACCCCTCGCGCTTGCGGTCTTCCATCGCGGCCTCGGACATCTTGTCGTCGGCGCGGGTCGCGCCGCGCTCGGTGAGGCGGGACGCGGCGATCTCCGTGATGACGGCGTCCAGCGTGGTGGCGTCGGAGTCGACGGCGCCGGTGCAGGACATGTCGCCGACCGTGCGGTAGCGCACGAGCCGCTTCTCGACGGTCTCGCTCTCCTTGGGGCCGCCCCACTCGCCCGCCGTCAGCCACATCCCCGACCGCCGGAACACCTCACGCTCGTGGGCGAAGTAGATTCCGGGGAGTTCGATGTCCTCGCGGGCGATGTACTGCCACACGTCCAGCTCGGTCCAGTTGGAGAGCGGGAAGACGCGGACGTGCTCGCCCGGCGCGTGGCGGCCGTTGTAGAGCTGCCACAGTTCGGGGCGCTGGCGGCGCGGGTCCCACTGCGAGAACTCGTCGCGCAGCGAGAACACGCGCTCCTTGGCGCGGGCCTTCTCCTCGTCGCGGCGGCCGCCGCCGAAGACCGCGTCGAAGCGCTCGCTCTGGATCTTCTCCGTGAGCGGCAGCGTCTGGAGCGGGTTGCGGGTGCCGTCCGGGCGCTCCTTCAGGACACCGCGGTCGATGTAGTCCTGCACGGACGCGACGTGCAGCCGCAGCCCGTGCTCGGCCACGACGCGGTCGCGGTACTCCAGGACCTCGGGGAAGTTGTGCCCGGTGTCCACGTGCAGCAGCGCGAACGGCACCGGAGCCGGTGTGAACGCCTTCAGCGCCAAGTGCAGCATCACGATCGAGTCCTTGCCCCCGGAGAACAGGATCACCGGGTTCTCGAACTCGCCCGCCACCTCGCGCAGGATGTGCACCGCCTCGGACTCCAGCACGTCCAGGTGCGAGAGGTGGGGCGCGCCGCCGGTCGGCAGCCCCGCGGCGGTCGACGCGACCGTGGTCATATCAAGCCCCGTTCGCTGAGCATGAGGTGGACGCCGTCCGCCGAGACCGAGACGGGCTCGCGGTGTGTGTGCAGGCGCAGGTCGGGTCGCTCGGGTGCCTCGTACGGGTCGTCCACACCGGTCAGGCCGTGGATCGCTCCGGCGGCCTGCTTGGCGTACAGGCCCTTCACGTCCCGTACGGAGCACACCTCCACGGGTGCCGCGACATGGATCTCCAGATACGGGATGCGCGCGAGGTCGTGGCGGAGCCGGACGCTCTCGCGGTTGGCCCGGTAGGGCGCGATGACCGGTACCAGGACGATGACGCCGTTGCGGGCGAGCACCTCGGCGACCATGCCGATCCGTCGTACGTGCGTGTCGCGGTCCTCGCGGGAGAAGCCGAGGCCCGCCGACAGGTTCGAGCGGACCTCGTCCCCGTCGAGGACCTCGACGCGGTGTCCCTCCGCCCGCAGCCGGGTGGCCAGTTCCCGGGCGACGCTGCTCTTGCCCGCGCTGGGCAGGCCGGTGAGCCAGACCGTGCAGCCGGTGCGGTGGTGGACCCGGGGCGACGGAGGGGAGGCCACGACGGCCGGCGACTCCTCGGGAGAGGCGGCCGATCCGCTGCCGGCCGACACGCTGCCAGCCAACCCACTGCCGGCCGACCCGCTGCCGGCCGACACGGCCGACGAGTCACCCTCCGTCCGCGCGGCGCAGAGTATCGACCGTGCGATACCGGCGGCCTGCCGGCGGATCTCCGGAACGGCCGTCGTCTCCCACAGTTCGCCGCGCCGGTGCGCACCCAGCGTCCACAACGCGCGGTATCCGTCGCGGGACCGCAGCTGTCCCCCCGGGGTGCCCTCGAAGCCCATGCCCAGCGGGCCGGGCACGGCGAGGCCGGACGACAGCAGGCACGACAGCAGGGGGTCGGGGGAGTCGGCCGGGCGCACGCCCGGCCCGGAACAGTCGACCACCCAGCCGACCCGTACGGGTGCCGAGCCCGTCGGTGTGACGGTCAGCGCGTCCGGATCGATCCGGGTCTCGGCGGCGTCGCCCACGTGGAGGCGCAGCCGCCGGGCGGTCCTGAGCCGGGCGACCGTCTCGGCCGTCTCCGGGGCCATCCGGTGCCGGAGCACGTTCCATCGGGGCCGGTCGGTGCGCAGGAACTCCGCTCGCTGCTCCTCCCCCAGCGCGCTCCACAGCCGGGCGGTCAGCGGCCGCAGACCGTCGACGGCCGGGCGCCAGTCGCCGTGTGCGTGCGTCACCTGCCGGATGTGCCGCAGGACCGCCGCACGCAGCGGGCGCAGCGGCAGCCCTTCCAGGGGCTCGGCCGGCGCCACGGGCGGCAGCGGCGAGACGGCGTGGGCGCGGGGCAGCAGGCCGTGGCGGGACAGGACGTGGACGGTGCGGCCGGGGCGGGCGAGCGTCACGGCGACGTCGACGGCGGTGAGACCGCTGCCGACGAGCAGGACGTCCGCGTCGTCCGCGAGCGGTCCCGCCAGCGCGTCCGGGGCCCATGGGTCGCCCACGAACCTTTTGGACGCGCGGAGTTCGGGCGACGCCCACGAGGAGCGTCCGGGCAGCGGGCCGGTCGCCAGCACCACGCTGTCGGCGGTGAGGCGGGTGCCGTCGGCGAGGGTCAGCCGGGCGCGGTCGCCGTGCCAGGCGCAGGCCGTCGCGCGGGTGTGCAGCCGCCGGTACGTCACCAGGCCGCCCGCCCGTTCGACGGAGGCGGCCGACGTGGCGGCGAGGTAGTCGCCGTAGTGGCGCCGGGGGACGAAGGAGCGGGGCGTCGCCTTGGCGTCGCGGTGCCCGACGAGCCAGTCGACGAAGTGGTCGGGCCGGTCCGGGAGGCAACTCATGCCCCCGGCGGGCACGTTGAGGAGGTGCCGTGGGTCGTCCGTGGCGAAGGCCACGCCCGCGCCGGTCCGCGGGCCCGGGTCGACCAGCGTGATCTCCACCGGCCTGCGGCGCCGGACGGCCTCGTCGGCGACGTGGATGACGACCATGGTTCCGGCGGCGCCGGCGCCCACCACCACGAGTCTGTGCGGGACATGTGCGCGTGTGCTGGAGAGCATCTGCACCTCCGCGAGGGATTGTCCACCAATTCGATAGGTTATATGTCAGGGGGTGGACCCAGCGCTCCCAACGGACCGTCAAATGTCGGGAACCAGCGGCAGGTTGACCGAAAGCGACCTGGCGTGGCCCCGACCGACCCACGGAGGCTGGTGCGTATGCGGATCACGGCCCGGACGGACTATGCGATACGGGCGATGGCCGAACTGGCGCGCAGTCCGCAGTCACCGCAGAAGGCCGAGCAGCTCTCCGAATCGCAGGGCATACCGGTGCGTTTCCTGCTGTCGATCCTGCGCGAACTGCGCCAGCACCGTCTCGTGCACAGCAGTCGCGGCCCCGACGGCGGGTACCGGCTCGCCAGGCCGCCGGAGGAGATCTCCATCGCCGACATCATCCGGGCCATCGACGGTTCGCTGGCGAACTTCCGCGACCTCAAGCTCAGCGACCTCAGCTATCCGGGCCCGGCGGCCGCGCTGCCGGACGTGTGGCGTGCGGTGCGGGTGAGTCTGCGGCAGGTCCTGGAACGGGTGACGCTCGCCGACCTGGCGGTCGGCGAGCTGCCCCCCTCGGTCCAGCAGCAGGCGCAGGAGTACCGGGAGGACGTCCGGTACCCGCCCACCTGACCGGTGCCCGCCCACCCGACCCGACTCCCCTACAAGCCTCAGGCCGCCTCGTCCTCGCGGCGTACCCCCGCCACCGTCTCCCGGCGTCCCCCGCGGTGCTGGCCGGACGCTCCGGCGGGCCGGGTGCGTCCGCCGTGCCCGGGGATCAGGCGCAAGTGGCGCCGGTGGCGGCCGGTGGGTGGTGGGGCTCCTGCTTCCAAACGGCTCTCGATCCGGTCCATACCGATCAGCAGCAGTCCCATGACCGGCAACAACAAGAGAGCGACAACTAACATCTGCGGCAACCTCCCCGCGGCGTCTTCTCCCGGTTGCCCCTCCCGGGCGCCTTCACCGGTCCTGACATGTGAAGGTCCCGCAACGGCGTCCTTGCGGCCCCACCCGGCAAGGGTGAGGGGGCGCGGGAACCACGTTTCATTCGCGCCGACGCGAGCATGTGGCTACCACGCGTTCCACAGAACACAGATGCCGATGCCGCTTGCGGCGGAGAGGAACCGCGCGATGACCGACAGAGTCCCGGCCCCGGAGAACGTCCCCGCGCCGGTGCACCCGGACAGCCACATCCCCGTCGCCCGCCTCCTGGACTGCGCGGTGGAGGGCAGTGACGGACCGATCGGCAAGGTGGACCCGGTCTCGGAGGAAGTGGCGCCCGACCACATCGTCGTCGACACCGGCGGGACGCTCCTGAGCAAGAAGGTCCTGCTGCCCCTCTGGGTCGTCTCGCACGTCGACGAGGCGACCCGTACCGTCCACGTGCCCCACACCAAGGACCACGTCAGGGACGCCCCGCGATTCGACAGGGATCTGCGGGTCACCGATCCCGGCTATCGGGCGCGGATCGACGCGCACTACGCCGCCGGGCAGCCCGGCAGCTGACCCGCCCCGACTCCCCCGCCGAGTCGGGGCGGCCGAAAGAAACCTATAGTTTCCGGGTGTATCCGCGAATAGACCGCAGCATGGAGCGCGCCGCGTGGCGTCGGCCACGGGTGCTCCTGTGGGCCGGGGCGGGTGTGGTGGCCCTCGGGCTGCTCATCGCCCTGGAGGTCGCCGCCCGTCACTACGGCGGCGAGCCGGGCCCCCTCACCAATCAGGCGCGCGAAGTGCTGTTCCCGCCCAAACCGGGGCCGCTCTACGGCGGCCTCGCGCTGATGATGGTGGTGCTCACCTGGCGGCAGAGATTCATCGCGGCCGGTGCCGCGATCGGCGTCGACGCCGTCTTCGTGCTGGTGCGGTGGCTGGTCGACGCCGACGTGCCGGAAGGGCAGTTCTTCGGCAACGGCGCCCTCTGGGCGATGCTGGGCTGCGCGGTCTTCGCGATCACCCGCCGCACCGGCGAGCAGCGTGTGCTGCTCCTGAAGGGCGTCGGTCTGGGCCTGCTCCTCGTGGCGGGCCGCAAGACCGGTGACACCTGGCTGCTCATCACGGCCAAGACCCGCCCGACCGTCCTCGACCCGTACGTGGCCATGGCCGACCATGCCCTGGGCAACCCGTCGTGGCTGGCGGGCCGGCTGCTCGACGCGAGCGGTCCGATCGTCCGGAACGTGACGGACCTCGTCTACGCGCAGCTGGCGGTCGCCGCGGTCGTAGTCGCCCTGTACCAGCTGCGCAACGTGTCCATCGAGGGCCGCTTCCCGCGCCACCACCTGGTGCGCACGTTCCTGCTGATCGGTCTCGTCGGGCCCGCCTTCTACATGATCTTCCCGGTGGTCGGCCCGATCTTCGCCTACGGCCCCGGCACCTCCGGCACCGGCGGTCTCCAGTGGGCGGTGGCCGACCTGTGGCCGCACACCCCGCCGCAGATCTCCGTCCCGCACCCGGTGCCGTACGACGGGATCACCCCCCGCAACTGCATGCCCAGCCTGCACACGGCATGGGCCACCGCGATCTTCATCCACTCCCGCAAGGGGCCGCGCTGGCTGCGGTACGCGGGCACCTTCTGGCTCGTCGCCACCCTCACCGCCACGCTCGGCTTCGGCTACCACTACGGCGTGGACCTCCTCGCGGGCGTGGTCTTCTCGCTGACGGTCGAGGCTGGTCTGCGGACGTTCGACCGAGGGTGGGACCGGTCCGGGGTCCGGCTCGTCGCCTACG
The DNA here is from genome assembly GCF_008642315.1 of Streptomyces venezuelae. Lineage (NCBI taxonomy): Bacteria > Bacillati > Actinomycetota > Actinomycetes > Kitasatosporales > Streptomycetaceae > Streptomyces > Streptomyces venezuelae. The sequence goes on from NZ_CP029192.1 coordinate 1,813,654, forward strand.
GCACCGGCGTCTTCGCCGCGCTCCTCGCCTCGTACCGCTTCCTGCCGGTGGAGATGGCCGAACACCCGTGGGTGGCCGGCCCTCTCGTCGTGCTCGCGACGCTCTCGGTGATCTACGTCTACGTGCGGACCACCCGCGTGTGGGACGCGCGGCCCGAGCCGGTGCGGCTGCCACGGCAGGCGGACCCCGTGCCGGAGCCCCGGAAGCAGCCGCCCGCGCCCGAGCTCGTGTGAGTCATCCGGCAGGCGGCCTGTCGTGCCGCAGGTCGGCGAAGAGCCGGGGCGCCTTCCTCGGGTCCCACTTCAGGACGTTGCCCTTGGACGTGGGGATGCCGATGCCGGACACCGGCACGTTGAGCCGCCTGCCGTGTCCGCCCGAGACGCTCCGCACGGCGCGGAACATCCGGCTCAGATCGCGCAGGCTCATGTCCTCGTCGACGATGAGCGTGTCGAGTCCGGCCTGCGCCGCCGGGCCGATCCGCGTGGGGTCGAAGAGCGTGTCGGGGCGGGCGGCCTGATGGGCGAGGGTCGACAGGAGTCTCTGCTGGTTCTTCGACCTGCCCAGGTCGCCCTCCCGTTCCTGGTGGCGCTGGCGTACGTAGGCGAGTGCCTGTCCGCCGTTCAGGGTGTGGCAGCCCTTGCGCAGGTCGGCCCCCGACTTCTCGTCCTTGATGTCCCGGTCCAGGCACATCCGTACGCCGCCGATGGCGTCGACGATGTTCACGAACCCGGCGAAGCCGATCTCCGCGTAGTGGTCGATGCGCAGGCCGGTGTTCCGCTCGACGGTGTGCGCGAGGAGCTCGGGACCACCGTAGGAGAAGGCGGCGTTCAGTTTGTCTCCCTCCGGACGCTTCGTCTTGCCCGTCGTCGTGTCGAGGCGGCCGGGCAGGGTGACCCAGGAGTCGCGCGGCAGGCTGACCATCGTCGCGCCGTTGGCCCCGGTGTGGAGCAGCATCATCGAGTCGGTGCGCCGCCCGCCGCCCCCGCCCGCGTGCAGCTCCTTCACGTCGTCCTCGGAGAGGCCGTCGCGGCTGTCGGAGCCCACGATCAGGTAGTTGGTGCCCTCGCCGGGCGGCGGACGGTTCCCGTACGCACCGAGTTCGACGTCGCGCCGGAGCTGGGTCTCGGCCCAGCCGTACGTGCCGCCCGCCGCGACGACCGCGGCGGCCAGCAGGACGAGCACCGTCCGCCGCAGCCGTCTGCGCTTCTTCGGCCTGCGGGCGTGGGCGCGCCGGGGCCCGTAGCGGGAACTGGGGCGCTCGGCGAACCGCTCACGCGTGACCGTGGGGTCCGTCTGTGTCATGTCCGGCTCCCTTGCAGACTGGGCCGCTCCTCCTCGGGCGGCGACGGGGGCGGCGCCTCGACCAGATACGGGTCGGCCGTGCCCGCGCGCTTCATGCTGTGCCACTTCAGGCGGGTGCCGAGCAGCGCCGTGATCACGGAGTGGATGACCACGAGGTACATCAGCTGCCGGTAGACGAGCTGCTGCAAGGGCAGTGCCCACAGCACCCGCAGCCGTTCGCGGTCGAGCCGCAGCGCGTACGCGGCGGTGACCAGTTGCACGGAAAGGAACCCGAACCAGACGAGGGCGGCCTCCACGGGGTCGCGGAACACCGCCCCGAACAGGGCGAACAGGTCGACGACCGGCGCGCACAGCGGCAGCACGATCTGGAACAGCGTGACGTAGACCGCCACGCGGCGGCCGAAGCGTCCGGCGGGACCGAGCTCCGTCAGCGCGCTGCGGTGCTTCCACATCGACTGGAGGGTGCCGTAGCACCAGCGGTAGCGCTGGCGCCACAGCTGGCGGATGCTGGTCGGCACCTCGGTCCAGGCGACCGCCGACTCCGCGTACACGACGCGCCAGCCTGCCCGCCAGAGCGCCATCGTGAGGTCGGTGTCCTCGGCGAGGGTCTCGTCGCTGACACCGCCGACGCCCATCAGCGCGTCCCTGCGGAAGGCGCCGATCGCCCCGGGCACGGTCGGCATGCACTCCAGGACCTCGAACATCCGCCGGTCGAGGTTGAAGCCGAGGACGTACTCCAGGTGCTGCCACTTGCCGAGGAGACGGCGCCGGTTGCCGACCTTGGTGTTGCCGCTGACCGCGCCGACCGCCGGGTGGGCGAGCGGCTGGACGAGGCGGGCCAGCGCCTCGGGTTCGAAGATCGTGTCCGCGTCGACCATCACGACGATGTCGTGCCGCGCGTACGCGAGGCCGGTGTTGAGGGCGCTGGGCTTGCCGCCGTTGGGCTGCCTGATCACCGTCACCCGCGGGTCGGCGTCGGCGATGGACTCGGCGATGTCGGCGGTGGCATCGGTCGAGCCGTCGTCGACGACGATGATCTGGAAGTGCGGGTAGGTCGAGGCGAGCAGCGAGTACACGGTGGAGGCGATGCCTGCCTCCTCGTTGTACGCGGGCACCAGGACCGTCACAGGGTCGCGCACCTCGCGCAGCCGCGGCGCTCCCGGCCGGTACCGGTGCAGTCTGCGCACGTGGAGCCGGGCGAACACCGCGAACAGGAGCATCCGCAGCACGCCGAGCACACCGGTGAGGGTGAGCGCCCACACCATCACGGTGAGGAAGGCGTGCCCGAGCTGCTGTGTCCAGACCAGGCCCTGGCCGTTGATCTCCCGCGCGACCGGGACCTCGTCGTTGAACGAGGCCCTGCCGAGGCCACCGCTGATGGTCGTGAACCGCTTCACGCGGTGGTCCCGCAGCAGGTCCTGGGCCTCGTGGTAGCCGAGGTCGGTCTGGCTGTGCTGGGTCACGACGCCCCGCCACGGCTTGCGGTCCTTGTGGTCGGAGGCGACCACCAGATAGCCCTGTTCCGCCGCCCGCTTCGCGGCGGGCCACTGGGGGCCGCAGAGCGTGTCCGCGGCCGTGGTGTGCGGCAGCCGGAGCAGGGTGGTGCCGACGCCGGCCGTGCCCGCGAGCGCGGTCTGGGTGAGGGACAGTTCGAGGCGTGCGCGCAGCGGCGACGCGACACCGAGGTCACCGCCGCTGTACGTGTACGAGCCGATCTCGTGGCCCTCGTACAGGATCCGTCGCATCAGCTCGGGGTGTTCGGCGGCGTCCTTCCCGTACACGAAGAAGGTGGCCCGCGCGTGGTGCCTGCGCAGCAGGTCGAGCAGGCGCGGTGTCCACACCGGGTCGGGTCCGCCGTCGAAGGTGATCGCCGCGGTGCCCGGTGGCATGGCCGCGGTGGTGACTCCGTCCGGGCCGAACCGCAGCAGCGGCTTTCCGTCGTCGGCGTCGCGCGGGATCGGGCGGGTGCACGGCGGCTTGGCACGCGCGGCGTCGACCTGGTGGGTCGTCCAGCCCTCGAAGAGGAGGGCGACGGCGACCACCATGAGGACGAGCAGGAGCACGAGCCAGTGTCCGCGTGGGGGGCGGCGGACAGCGGCGCGCCGGCTCACTGCTCCGCGCCTCCGGCCGGCGGTCGGCCGGATCTGCCGGTGGGCGGGCGGTGGCGGTCGTCGCCGTCGTGGTCTCCGTGCACCACGTCGGCGCGCGTTCCCGTCGTGCTCGGCGGGTGCGTGCCGACGGGGTCGCGGAGGCCGTCGATCAGCGTGCCGACGAACAGCAGATAGCCGAGGCAGGCGCAGCCGACGAGCAGCGCCATGCCTTGCAGCGCGCGTCTGCGCAGTCCCGACTCGTCGATGAAGACGGGCGGTTGTGGCTCGACGGCCGGTTCGGGACGTCGAGCCACCGGCGCCGCGCGCGCCGTGTGCGGTGTGCCGGCTATGTGGGGGGTGCCTTGCACTGGTGCTCCTGATCTGCGGCCGCGCGACGCGCGACTCTTTGTATGTGGGGGTCCCCGACCCTACTCGGGCACCCACGGGCCGGGGCAACAGGCCGATCGAGCAGGCAAGTCGAGGCGAAAAGGTGCAGATCAGGCCAGACGGGCCCGGGCAGATCAGGTCAGACGGAACGTGAGGCGACAGATCGCCGCGTCCGTGTTTCTGCGCACAGCGCGGGCGACCACCGCCCCGCGCCGGTTCTGCAGGATCCGCTGCCAGCGGCGGGCGGGTTCCGTCTCGGGGATCAGGACCGTGACCCGGGCGCCCGGGTGGGTCTCGTGGACCTTCCTGACGTACGCCGCGACGGGACCGCCGACGGTGCGGTGCGCGGAGGGGAGTTCGACGAGGTCGACGCCCGGGTTCCACAGCTCCCAGTCGCGGCGCAGCGCGGCAGCCGTCTCGCGGTCCGCGGGCTCGTCGTACGTCACGGTCACCGCGCGCACCTCGTCGCCGAGCGAGACCGCCGTGTTCAGCGCCTCGCAGGTCAGTCTGGACAGGCCGACGACCGGGACGATCACCAACGAGCGTGCGCGGCACGGGGGTTCGGGGACGCGGCCGATGCCGAGCCGTTCGCCGATCCGCGCATAAGCGCGGTGGACGGTTTCGAAGGCGAGCACGAGCAGTGGCAGCGCGATCACGATCAGCCAGGCGCCGTCGTGGAACTTGGTGGCGGTCACGACGACCGCGCCGACGCCGGTGAGCAGCGCTCCCGCGCCGTTGAGCAGTGCCTTGCCGCGCCGGTTCGTGCCGCGCTCGCGCCGCCAGTGCAGCACCATGCCGGTCTGCGCCACGGTGAAGCCGACGAAGACTCCGATGGCGAACAGCGGCACGAGGGTGTTGGTGTCGCCGCCGGAGAACAGCAGCAGCGCGGCCGAGACGGCGGCGAGCGCGAGCACGCCGTGCCGGTGCACCTGACGGTCGGCCTTCAGCGCGAAGACGTGCGGCACGTAGTTGTCGCGGGCGAGCAGTTCGAGCAGGACGGGCAGGCCGCCGAAGGAGGTGTTGGCGGAGAGCGCGAGCAGCACCATCGTCGCGAACTGGACGACATAGAAAGCCCAGTTGTGGCCGAGGGAGGCGTCCGCGAGCTGGGCGAGGACGGTGACGCCGTCGGCGGGCCGCAGCTCGAAGCGGGAGATGAGCACGGCGAGCCCGATCAGCATCGCGCCGAGCAGCCCGCCGAGGACGACCTCCGCGTGCTGGGCGCGCCTCGCCCTCGGCTCGCGGAACGAGGGCACGGCGTTCGCGATGGCCTCGACGCCGGTCAGCGCCGAGCAGCCGGACGCGAAGGCCTTGAGCAGGAGCAGGGCGCCGACCGTCGTGGCGTTGTCGGCGACGACGGAGGCGTGGCCGTCGGCGGCCTCGGTCGAGACCGGGCCGTTCCGGAACAGGCCGACGGCGATGAGCGTGACGATCGCGACGACGAACACGGCGGTCGGGGCGATGAACACCTTGGCGGACTCGACGATCCCCCGCAGGTTCACGGCCGTGATCAGGGCGAGCACCGCGAGGCAGATCACCAGCCGGTCGCCGTACAGCTCCGGGAAGGCGGAGGTCAGCGCGGCGACCCCGGCGGTGACGGCGACGGCGACGTTCAGTACGTAGTCGAGGACGAGGGAGGCGGCGGCGACGAGGCTCGTGCGGCGCCCGAGGTGCCGCTTGGCCACGGCGTAGGAACCGCCGCCGTCCGGGAACGCGGCGATCACCTGCCGGTACGAGGCGACGAGCACGGCGAGCAGGCCCGCGATGGCGAGGGTGACGGGGAGGGTGAACCCGAGGCCGTGGCCGCCCGCGGCGGCGAGCACGAGGACGATCGCCTCCGGGCCGTACGCCACGGACGCCAGCGCGTCGAGGGAGAGTGCGGCGAGCCCGGTCAGGGCGGTGAGCCGGTGCTTCTCGCCGGGGTCCGGGCGTGCCTCGGCGCTCTCGGGGGTGGCGGGCCTCGCAGTCAGGATGGACATGGGCCCAGGTTCCGTCCACCGGAGCTGTTCGCGGCTCGTCCCTTACGGACCTTTCATGCGGTGGAACCGGTTCCTGACGGCGTCCTGACGGGGCCGCCGGTCAGGCGCACCGGAAGTAGCAGTGGGTGGTCGTGCCGAGGGCCTGGTCGGTGTGGACGCGGACGAGGTCGGTGAGCACGTGCACCATGAGGAGGCCCCGCCCCCCGTACTGGTCCTTGGCCGGGGAACGGCGGCCCGCGAGCGGATCGGTGAGGACGCCCGCGTCATGGACCTCGCAGACGACGTGGCCGTTCTCGGCCCAGACCCGTAGCGCGCCCGATCCCCCGCCGTGCACCACGCTGTTGGTCGTCAGCTCGGAGACGACCAGGGCGAAGTCCTGCAGCCGGGCCGCGGGCATGCCGAGCTCGGTCGCGCGGAGGATGGCGAGATGCCGTACGTCGGACAGTGACTGCCGCGCGTACGCCGTCTGCGGCACGCCGTCGGGGGCCGTCAGGGGCTGGTTGTAGCGGGAGACCACGGCGTCGGGCGCGTAGGCGGCGCTCGGGTCCGTCCGCCCTCGGCGGATGACCGTGGGGTGGGTGGCGTGCGCGTCGGCCAGGACCGTTTCCGCGAGGCCCGCCTCGTCGTAGGGGCAGAGAATCGTTGCTTCACGGCCCTGGAACGCCAGGTTGATCAGCGCCTCGTGCTGGGCGCAGGCCGGGTACTCCGTCGGGGTGCGCCCGGCCCAGACGGGTTCGCCGATGATGCGCGCCCGCCGGCCGGGATGGGCGTCGGCGAAGGCCCGCAGCACGCGCGGGATGATCCGGCCGGGGTTGCGCCCGACCTGCGACATGTCGAGCAGCCGGACCTGTTCGGCCCGCTCCCCCAGCGCGTCCCTGATGCGTTCCAGATTGGCCCCGGGGACCGCCACGGCCACCGCGTCGCCCGCGTCGAGCCCTTCGCGGACGAACGGCACGGTGCCCGCCAGGTACTCGTCCGACCCCCGGTAGAACAGCGCCGGGTGGACGAAGGACTCGGTCTGGGTGGGGGCACTCATGGGGGCGGCACCTCGATTACCGGCGGATCGGGCCGGAGCGGCTCCGGCGGGAGGGTGGCCCATTATCCCTCACGTGGCTCGAACCGACGGTGAGTTGAAATGGAACGAGGGCGGCCCGTGGCCCGTGCCGCAGCCGCGGGCGCTTGCCGTGCGGGCGGTGCCCTCCGTGCATAACCTGGCCGAAACCGAGCACAGAGGGGCGCGGAAGGGAGTCGAGGTGAGCGAGAAGAACGAGAAGCGAGAGACCGGCAAGGGCGGTGAGGTCGCCCTGCGGACCTACCGCGACAAGCGGCACTTCGGCAGAACCGCCGAGCCGAGCGGCGAGCACGCGCCCCGGGACACGGACGGGGAGGCCACCGGCGACGAGCCCTCGTTCGTGGTGCAGATCCACGACGCGAGCACGATGCACTTCGACTTCCGTCTGGAGGTCGACGGCGTGCTCAAGTCGTGGTCGGTCCCCAAGGGCCCCTCCACCGATCCCCAGGACAAGCGGCTCGCCATCCCGACCGAGGACCATCCCCTGGACTACCGGGACTACGAGGGAGTGATCCCCGAGGGCGAGTACGGGGGCGGGACCGTCATGGTCTGGGACCGCGGCACGTACCGGCCCACCAGCCACGACAAGCAGCACCGTGCCGTGCCGTTCGCGCAGGCCCTGGAGAAGGGGCACGTCACGTTCGAGCTGCACGGCGAGAAGCTGCGCGGACAGTACGCGCTGACCCGCTTCCACGGCAGGGAGGAGCAGGACGCCTCGTCGGGCGGCAGCGCGAAGCCGACGTGGCTGCTCGTGCGGACCGGCCACCGCTCGGGCGGCGGCACCCCCGATCCCCGGCGCGCCCGCTCGGCCCGCAGCGGCCGTACGCTGCGCCAGATCGCCGAGCAGGGCTGACCGCCGTGGAACAGAGCGCGCTGGAGGCGCTCCCGCCCGACCTGTCGAGCCGTACCCGCGAGGCGGCGCCGGGCGTCGAGCTCGCGGCGTCGCCGATGCTGGCGACGCTCAGCGACCGGCGTGACTTCCCGCGGGGCTGGGTCTTCGAGAGGAAGCTGGACGGCATCCGTGTCCTCGCCGTCCGCGAAAACGGGAAGGTGACGCTCCGGTCCCGGTCCGGGCGGCGGCTCGACGCGACGTACCCGGAGATCGTCGAGGCGCTCGCCGCGCAGGAGTGCGCGGACTTCACCGTCGACGGCGAGATCGTCGCCTACGCGCAGGGCCGCACCGACTTCGCCCGGCTCCAGCAGCGCATGGGCCTCACCCGGCCCGCCGACGTCGCGGCCAGCAAGGTCGCCGTGACCTACTACGTCTTCGACCTGCTGCGCCTGGACGGCACGGACGTGCGGCGGCTGCCGCTGCGCACCCGCAAGTCCCTGCTGCGCCGCTCGGTCACGTTCGCCGCGCCGCTGCGCTTCAGCGCGCACCGCAACGCGGGCGGCCCCGAACTCCTCGCCGACGCGTGCCGGCGCGGCTGGGAGGGGCTGATCGCCAAACGGGCCGACAGCACCTACCAGGGGCGCCGCTCCGACGACTGGCTCAAGCTGAAGTGTTCCCGGGGGCAGGAGTTCGTCGTGGGCGGCTTCACGGAGCCCGCGGGCAGCCGGGTCGGCATCGGCGCGCTGCTGCTCGGATACTACGAGGAGGGGCGGCTGCGGTACGCGGGCAAGGTCGGCACCGGCTTCGACCACAAGACCCTGATCGCCCTGCGCCGCGAACTCGACGAACTCCGGGTGGACGCCTCGCCGTTCGAAGGGCGGGTGGCGGAGCGGTCCGCGCGGTGGGCGCGGCCCCGTCTCGTGGCGCAGATCGCCTTCTCGGAGTGGACACGCGACGGCATGCTGCGCCACCCCCGCTATCAGGGGCTCCGGGACGACAAGGATCCCGGCGCCGTCGTCAGGGAGCGTACGGAGCCCTGACCAGCGGCCTCGGCTCGGCCTTGCGCCACGCGTCGGCGGCGTGGTCGTACACGGCGAGGCCCCGCGCCTCGAAGGCGCGCAGCCAGCCCTCCATCGGCCAGCTGCCCCAACGGCCCTTGTAGATCGCCCCGTTGCGCAGGATGTCGTCGATGTGCTGGACGGGAGGCTGGTGGGTCGGGTGGTGCTGGTGGTAGGCGGGGGCGCCGCCCACCCACCACAGGTCGACTCCGCGGTGGGCCGCGGAGACGGCGAAGTCGGTGTCCTCGCCGCCGTATCCGGTGTAGGCCTCGCAGAAGCCGCCGACGTGTTTCCAGGTGCGGGCGGTCAGGGCGAACGACAGGGACCAGAACAGGTGCGGGTCTCCCCCGCGCAGGACCTGGCCGTGGGCCGGGATGGGGCGTGCGGGGTGGGGCTGGGCCAGGTTGTGGAGCTCGTCGAGACGGTAGCCGCCGCGCGGCGGGGGCGGCAGGTGGGCGACGGTTCCGCACAGCAGCGCCCAGTCGCGGGCGGCGTTGACGTAACTCTCCAGGAGGGTCGGCCCCGGTACGCAGTCCACGTCGAGGAACACCAGCAGATCCGCGCCGAGCGCCACGGCCCGCGCCGCGCCCTCGTTGCGTGCGGCGGCGAGCGGCAGCCGGCCTTCGGCCAGCGGCAGCGTGACCACTTCCGCGGCGGGGTCCTTGCGCGTGGCGAGCGGGCCGATGGCCGGGTCGTCCATGGAGACGACCACGTAGTGGTCGGGGACGCGCTCGCCGCGGGCGAGCCCGGCCTGCTGGAACAGCAGGTGGCGGTGGCGGCCCGCCGCGAGGGTGATCACTGCGGTACGCATACGGTCCTCCTGGTGGGCCGGGCGGCCGCCTCGGCGAGCGGCGCGGCCGGCGATCGGCCAGGCGCCGCACGCCGTCCGGCTCTCGCTCCGGCTCCGGCTCCGGCTCCGGCTCCGGCATGGAGCAGTGCCGTACGTACACGTGGCCCGCCGGTACCGATGCGACCCGGATTTCCGGGGCGGGCGTGCCGGACGCCGCTGCTCCTTCGAACACGGGGACTCCTCAGTGCGGGGGCGGGGCACCTCCCTCCAGTTTGTAGAGAACCACCGCATTGCGCATTCGGAGCGGAACGGAGCGTAAGGGCGGCGCGGGGTTCATGGGGCGGGTCGGCGCGTGCCGCCGCCGCGGCGATCGCGTGCGTGGACTTGTCACCGGGCGGGATCCGGGTACCGGGCCCCCATGGGCAACATCCTCGTGGGCACGTGTTCGTGGACCGATCCGGCGCTGGTCCGCAGCGGCTGGTATCCGCGCGGGCGGCGGGACGCGGCTGGGCGGCTGCGGTACTACGCCGAGCGGTTCCCCGTCGTGGAGGTGGACTCGACGTATTACGGGCTGCCCGGCGAGCGCAACAGCAGGCTCTGGGCCGAGCGGACGCCGGACCGCTTCACGTTCGACGTGAAGGCTTTCTCCATGCTCACCGGGCATCCCACGCGCCCCGCCGCGCTCCCCGCCGACCTCCGCGACAGGCCCCGGGACGCGGCCGTCCTGGACGAGGTGTGGGCACGGTTCACCGCCGGGATCGAGCCGCTGCGGGAAGCCGGGCGGCTCGGGAGCGTGCTGTTCCAGTTCCCTCCGTGGCTGCGGCCCGGCGAGCGCGCCGACGAGCTCCTCGCACAGACCGCGCGGCGCACGCGGGACTGGCCGGTCGCGGTGGAGTTCCGCCACCCCGACTGGTGGCGCGAAGGGAACGCCGAGGCCACGCGCGCGCTCCTGGCCGCACACGGCATGGCGGCGGTCGCCGTCGACATGAACCAGGCGGCGCCGGCCGCCGTGCCGCCGGTCGCGCCGGTCACCGCGCCCGCGCTCTCCGTCGTACGGTTCCACGGCCGCAGCGTGTCGTGGGGACAGGGCAGCAAGGAGGACCGGTTCCGTTACGCGTACGACGAGGACGAACTCCGCGCCTGGCTGCCCCGGCTGCACGCCCTCGCCGAACGGACCGACGAGGTGCACGTCCTGTTCAACAACTGCTGTGCGGACGCGGCCGTGCGGGCCGCCGAGACGATGACGCGCCTGCTCGACCAGGGCGGTACCGAGCACCGTCCCTGATGGGATAAGATCAATATCGCCTCCTCAAGCCGGACTTCCGGTCGGGGGACAGGCGTTGGTCGTCCAAGGAAAGACGCCCCGCTTCCTGCGGGGAAATGCAGGTGCAAGGCCTGCCCAGCGCTCCAGAAGAAGCCCTGGACTCCGTATGCCGGAGTCCAGGGCTTCTGTCGTCTCCGGGCACGAAACCGCGCAGGCAGGGCATCAGAGCAAGGGAACACCTGGCGGCATCCGCGCCGCCGACGTGCAAGAAAGAGCAGCCCTATGGACAGTTCACCGTCCGCCGTCCACGGAACGCCCGCGCTGGCACCGCACGGACGCAAGGGGGACTCCGGCTCCGGCGCCCCGTCCACGTGGGCCCTGCGGCGCACCGCCCTGCGCCGCACCCCCGTGTCGATGTGGGACGACGACGTGTCGGACTGGGCGGCGGCCCTGACGTACTACGCGATCCTCGCCCTGCTCCCCGCCCTGCTCGTCACCGTCAGCCTCATCAGTCTCGTCAGCCCCGCCACGACCCAGGCGCTGATCGCCGAGGTCACGGACTGGGCCCCCGCCGAATCGGGCCGCTCCCTGCACCAGGCGCTCAGCGACATGGCGGACGCGCGCTCCGCCGCGCTCACCGTCGTGATCGCCGGCGCCGTCAGCGCGCTGTGGTCCGCGTCGAGTTACGCGGCCGTGTTCCGCCGCGCGCTGCACGCGATGCACGGGGTGGAGGACTGCCGTCCCGTGTGGCGGAAGGGCCACCGCGTGGTGATGACCGCGGTCACGCTGCTCGGCCTGCTGGTCGCCAGCGCGCTGCTGATCGTGCTCAGCGGTTCGGTCGCCGAAACCGTGGGGCAGCGCATCGGCCTCGGCGACGCGGGCCAGACCGCGTGGGCCGTCCTGAAGTGGCCCGCACTGGTCTGCCTGGTGGCGCTGCTCGTCCTCGTCCTCTACCGCAACGCGCCGCCCGAGGCCCGCGGCTGGCGCCACATCCTGCCCGGCGGGCTGCTGTCCGCGCTGCTCTGGCTGCTCTCCTCGGGCCTGTTCACGCTGTACGCGACGGTGTTCGGCACCTACGGCAAGCTGTACGGCTCCCTCGCGGGCATCGTCGTCTTCCTGGTGTGGCTCTGGGTGTCCAATCTGGCGCTGCTCGCGGGGGCGCAGTTCACGGTGGAGGTCGAGAAGGCGCGGGGCATCACATCGCCTTCTCCGGGTACCGGATGAAAGGTTGATGCCACCAGAGGGCAACCGCCAGAGGGCACCAGAGGGACTGCCACAACAGGGACTCGGGGACTCACGCATGGACACATCTTTGGAAGCGCTTCTCGACCGGGTGCGGCAGCGGGGAAGTTACGCCGACCGCCAGCAGGCCGCGGGCGCCGTCGAGAACGTACTGATCGTCCTCGGCACGCACCTGGTGGGGGACGACCGCACCGATCTCGCCCGACTGCTGCCCGACGGATGCGGGGCCGCCCTGCTGTCCGACGCGGAACCCGCCGCCGAACCGCTGTCCGCCGCGGAGTTCGTCGACGCGGTGGCCGCGCGGACGGCCGAGGACACGGCGGGCGCGCGCCGCGCCGTCACCTCGGTGCTCGGCACGGTCGCGGACGTGGCGGACGACGCGCTGCTGCGCCGTGTCCTCACCCAGCTCCCGCCCGGGCACGCGGGACTGTTCGGCCGTACCGAGCCCGCTTGAGGGATCCGAGGGACCAGGAGGCGCAGATGGCACGGACAGGACGTTACGAGGGCGACCGGCGTGCGGCGCCCATGTCGCCGCTGGCCCGGGTGGTGACCATGCTGCTGGCCTTCGCCTTCATGGTCGGCTTCGCCGTGGTGCTGGCCCGTCTGACGCTGCAGCCGTCCGCGAGTTCGGAGGCGCTGACCCACAGCAACTTCACGCCGGGCGACTCCATCGACGCGTATCTCGCGCAGCCCGCCTTCCGCGACACCGTCAAGCAGCTCGGCGGGAACATCCTGCTCGGCGTGCCGTTCGGGGTGCTGCTGCCCGTGGTGCTCCCCCGCACGCGCGGGTTCGTGCGGGTCGGGATCGCCACGGCGGTGACGATGGTGCTCGTCGAGCTCGCGCAGGGCGCGTTCGTGACGGGCCGCACCTTCGACATCGACGACGTCATCCTCAACACGGCCGGCGCGCTGCTCGGTTACCTGCTGCTGGGGCGGCGTCTGGGCCGGGCCATCCACCCGCGCCGGCGGCACTGGTGGCACCGCTTCACGCGGCGGAACACGGTCGACGCCTGAGCGTCCGCTCCCCGCCCCGCCCTACGCGTCGGATTGCTCGTCCGCCTATTCGGCGAGTCGGCCCATGCCCAGGCAGTGCAGCGTGGCCGCGGACCGGGGGCAGGCGCCTCGCACGGCGAGAGTGCCTCCCACCGCCCTGAGGGCCCGCAGCGTGCCGAAGAAGACGCCCGCGCCCTCCCGGGCGAGGTAGGTGACCTCGGACAGGTCCACGATCAGATGGCGGCAGCCGTCCTGGACCAGATCGCGCAGCTGCGCGGCGAGGGAGTCGGCCTCGCGGGCGGTGATCTCGCCGCGCAGGCTCACGCGGACCAGGCAGCCGGTGACGAGCACCCGTGCGATGCCCGCGCGGCGGAGCCTGCGGGCCGTGCCGGGGCTGGGCAGCCAGGGCGTTTTGTGGGTCGTGCGTCCGGCGGGCGCGACGGGATCGCCCTCAGGGGCGGGAATGTGATCAGAAGCTTGCACGGGACAGACCTTCCGGCGGTACGCCGCCTGTCGGCCGAGACGGGCCGAAAGGTACTTCTTCATACTTCTTCCATACGTCTATACCACGCACCCCAGGGGTTCCGCCAGAGGTCTACTCCACTGCTCCCGGCTCCTGCGCGCCCAGTACGGCAAGCTCGGCGCGGATCGCGCCCCGCATCAGGTCGCGTGCGCGGTCGATGGGCAGCCCGCCGCTGAGCCAGCGCATGCTGAGCCCCTCCAGCTGGGCGGTGAGGCGCTCGGCGGCCTCCGCGAGGGCGGGCGCGGAAGCCGTCGGGCGGACCGCGCCGAGGAGCGCGGACAGCTCCTGCACCCACACCAGGGTCGCCCTGGCCAGGTCCCCCCTGAGCGCCTCGTCGAAGACGGCACTGGCCCGCAGCTCACCCCAGGCGGCACTGTTCTCCCTGACCTCCGGGGTGTCCTGCAGCTCCAGGAGCAGGGTCTCCATCAGCTCCTCGCGCGGATCCGGCGGCGCGGCGCCCTCGTCGCGGGCGGTCGTGTAGCGCTCGGCGCGGTCGTTGATGAACTCGAGCGTGTGGCGCAGGATCCCGGTGCGGTCCTTGAAGTGGTAGTAGATCAGCCCGGTCGAGACGCCCGCCTCGGCGGCGAGCTCCTCGACGCGCAGGCCGCGGACTCCGCGGCGGGCGATCAGCCGTGCGGCCGCTTCGAGGATCTGGGTGGTGCGGGGCGCCATGGACCAGACCCTACCGACCACCGCACCGACGCGGCGGGCCACCCCGCGCCGCCTCTTTGACTGAATTTTCAGTCCGTGTCAGAGTCGGAGTACAACCTTCGAGAGCGGAGTCCAGCCGTGCCCCCTCCCCTGCCCGCCCGACGCTCCGCCCTGCGCGCGCTCGCCGGCATCGGCGCCGCGGCCCTCGGCGCCTCCGCCTGCCAGAAGGCCGGGGCCGCACCGGCGCCCCGGATGGGCGCCGAGTGGGAGAGCCACGCGCGGACCTTCATGTCGTGGCCCGCGCTGGACTCCGTGTGGGGCGAGGACCTCCCCCACGTACGCGAGGACATCGCCCGGGTCGCACGGGCGGTCGCCGAGTACGAGTACGTCGTGATGATGGCCGGGCCCGACCAGCGCGCGGCCGCCCAGAAGGCCTGTGGGCGCGACGTGGAGGTCATTCCGCTGGCCGTGGACGACCTGTGGGCGCGCGACACCGTGCCCGTGTTCGTGGAGGACGGGGACAAGGTCACGGGCGTCGACCTCAACTTCAACGGGTGGGGCGACAAACAGGTGCATACCCATGACGCCCGGGTGGGCCGCGCCCTCCTGTCCGAATACCGCATCCCCCGCAGGAAGGCGCCCCTGGTCGCCGAGGGCGGGTCACTGGAGACCGACGGCGAGGGCACGCTCCTCGTCACCGAGAGCTCGGTCGTCAACGACAACCGCAACCCCGGGAAGAGCCGGGACGACATCGAGGGCGAGCTCAAGCGGACCCTGGGCATCGAGAAGGTCGTGTGGCTGGCCGGTGTGCGCGGTCAGGACATCACCGACGCGCACGTGGACAGCCTCGTACGGTTCACCGAGCCGGGCGTCGTGCTGCTCGACCGGGCGCACCCGGACACCCCCGCCGACGTCTGGTCACGCGCCGCCGACCAGGCCAGGGACGTACTGAGCGGGGCCGAGGACGCCAAGGGGCGCCGGTTCGAGATCGTCGACCTGCCGCAGCCCGACCTGTCGAGGATCACGGGCGAGGGCGACGACTTCGTGTCGACGTACGCGAACTTCTACGTCGCCAACGACTCCGTGTTCATGCCGGAGTTCGGGGACCGGAAGGCGGACGGCAGGGCGCGGAGCATCCTGCGCGAACACTTCCCCGGACGCGATGTCGTCCCGGTCCGGATCGACACCATCGCGTCCGGCGGCGGTGGCATCCACTGCTCCACGCACGACCAGCCGGGCAAGCCGGTCGACTGAGCGCGTCAGTCGGCGGAGGTGAGTTCGCCGCTGAGCCTCTCGTACCGCTCGGCGCTCGGCCGGTTGAGGCCGATGATCTCGACGCTCTTGCCGCGCTGCTCGTACTTGGTGGTGATGGCGTCGAGCGCGGCGACCGTGGAGGCGTCCCAGATGTGCGCGGCCGACAGGTCGATGACGACCCGGTCCGGGTCCCCGGCGTAGTCGAACTGGGTGACCAGGTCGTTCGACGAGGCGAAGAACAGCTCGCCGGTCACGGAGTGGACCACGCTGCCGCCGTCGGGGGCGGTGACGGATGTGACGTTCGTGAAGTGGGCGACGCGCTGGGCGAAGATGACCATCGCCGTGATCGTGCCGACGACGACACCGATGGCGAGGTTGTGCGTGGCGACCACGCAGACCACGGTGACGACCATGACGACGATCTCCCCGGCGGGCATCCGCTTCAGCGTCTTCGGCGCGATGGAGTGCCAGTCGAAGGTCGCGAAGCAGACCATGACCATCACGGCGACCAGCGCGGCCATCGGGATGTCGGAGACCACGGGTCCGAAGACGACGCAGAGCACCAGCAGGAACGTGCCCGCCAGGAACGTGGAGAGACGGGTGCGGGCGCCCGACACCCGTACGTTGATCATCGTCTGGCCGATCATGGCGCAGCCGCCCATGCCGCCGAAGAACCCCGTGACGATGTTGGCGATGCCCTGGCCCACGGACTCGCGGGTCTTGGAGGAATGCGTGTCGGTGATCTCGTCGACGAGCTTGGCCGTCATCAGGGACTCCATCAGGCCGACCAGCGCCATGGCGAGCGCGTAGGGGGCGATGGTGGTCAGCGTGGCCCAGGTGAACGGCACGTCGGGCAGGCCCGGCACCGGCAGGGACGAGGGCAGCTCGCCCTTGGCGCCCACCGTCGGCACGGCGATGCCGGCGGCGACCGTGATCGTGGTCAGGACGACGATGGAGACGAGCGGCGCCGGGACCACCTTGGTGACCTTCGGGAAGAACACCATGAGCGCGAGCCCGCCGACGATGAGCGGGTAGACCGCCCAGGGCACGTCGTGCATCTCCGGCACCTGCGCCATGAAGACGAGGATGGCGAGGGCGTTGACGAAGCCGACCATCACGCTGCGCGGCACGAACCGCATCAGCTTGGCGACGCCGAGCGCGCCGAGCACGATCTGGAAGACACCGGCGAGAACGACGGCGGCCACCAGGTAGCCGAAGCCGTGCTCGCGGTTGAGCGGCGCGATCACCAGGGCGACGGCGCCGGTCGCCGCGGAGATCATCGCGCGGCGGCCGCCGACGACCGAGATCGTGACGGCCATGGTGAAGGACGCGAACAGGCCGATCGCGGGGTCGACCCCGGCGATGATCGAGAACGAGATCGCCTCGGGGATCAGGGCGAGGCCGACGACGAGACCGGCGAGGATCTCGGTCCGCCAGACCTTCGGGTCGGACAGCCAGTCGGGGCGCAGTGCGGAGAATGTGGGCGTGGGCAAGTAGGGCTACCTGGGGAGTGCGGGAGAGGACCGCCCACTCTATAGCGGCCCCCTGACGGCGGGCCGACACGCCGCCCCTTCCCCGCAGGTCAGCGGCGGCTGCGTACCAGCAGATACAGGAAGTACGGCGTGCCGATCACGGCGGTCATCAGGCCCGCGCCGAGCTGCGCCGGTGCGATCACCGTCCGCCCCGCCAGGTCCGCGACGCACACCAGGATGGCGCCGAGGAGCACGGCGACCGGGATCACGCGCACGTGCTGCCTGCCGACGAGCGCACGGGCCGCGTGCGGGGCGACGAGTCCGACGAAGCCGATGGTGCCGGCGGCGGCCACGGCGGTGGCGCTCAGCAGCACGCTGAGGACGAGGAGGCCGAAGCGGCCCCGGCTCAGGTTCAGGCCGAGCAGGCGGGGGGTGTCCTCGTCGAGGGAGACGAGGTCGAGTTCGGTGCGCCTGACGACCGCGATCGTCAGGCCCGCGGCGAGGACGAGGGCGAGGGGCACCACGTCGGGCAGGGTGCGGCCGTAAGTGGAGCCGCCGAGCCAGGTGAGCGCCTTCGTCGCGTTGAAGGGGTCGGTGAGGATGATGAGCATGCTGATGACGGCCGTCGCGCCGGTGGCCACGCCGAATCCGACGAGGACGAGCCGGTTCTGCCCGAACCCGCCCTTCGCCGCGAGGCCGAAGACGAGGACGGCGCTGACCGCGGCGCCCGCGAACGCGCCGCCCGCGATGGTCCACGACCCGGCGGCGGGCACCGTCGTCACGAGGAGCACGGCGCCCAGCGCGGCGCCGTTCGTGACGCCGAGGACGCCCGGCTCGGCGAGTGGGTTGCGCGTGACGGCCTGCACGAGGGTGCCCGCGAGGGCGAGCGCCGCGCCCGCGCAGAGCGCGGCGAGGACGCGCGGCACCCGGGTGTCGAGGACGAAGGAGACGGTCTGGCCCGCTCTGCCCTGCGCCCAGTTGACGACGTCACCCATGAGCAGCTTGCTGTCGCCGACGAGGACCGCGGCCACGGTCAGGCCGACCAGGACGGCCACGAGGACGACGGTCGTGACGATGAAGACGCCGCGGCTGCGGATGCGCAGCCGGTCGGGCTGGGCGGCGCCCGCCGTGTCCCGCACCCGTGCGGCCATGACGACCAGGAAGAGGGCGCCGAGCAGGCTGGTGACGACGCCCGTCGGCACGGCGACCGCGACGTCGGAGGGCACGACGGCGCGGAGCAGCACGTCGGAGGCGAGGACGAGGGCCGCGCCGGTGAGCCCCGCCAAGGGGAGGCTCGCGCGGGAGCGGGTGAACGCGCGGAGCTTGCGGGCGAGGGGGCGCACGAGGGCGGGGGCGCACAGGCCGACGAAGCCGATGGGGCCCGCGAGGGTGACGGCGGAGGTGGAGAGGAGCGCGGCGAGGACGACGGCGGTGAGGCGGGTGGAGCGTACGGGGACGCCCACGCCGCGCGCGGCGTCGTCACCGAGTGCCAGGGCGTCGACCTTGCGGGCGAGGAGCAGCAGCCCGACGAGGCCGACGACGGCGACGGGCAGCATCTGCAGCACGCCGTCGAAGCCGTTCTGCGCCACGCTGCCCTGGTTCCACTTGTAGAGGCCCTCGGTCTCCTGCGGGAAGAGCTGGAGCAGCCCCTCCGTGACGGCGGTGAGGCCGAGGGTGAGGGCGCTGCCCGCGAGGACGAGCCGGACCGTGCCCGCGCCGAGGCCGGAGAGGCCGAGGACGACGGCCGCGGCGAGGAGCCCGCCGGCGAACGCGATGCCGGAGGAGGCGAGGAAGGGCAGGGAGATGCCGGTGGCGGCGGCGATGCCGAGCGCCGCGTAGGAACCGGCGTTGACCGCGAGGGTGTCGGGCGAGGCGAGGACGTTGCGGCTGACGGCCTGGAGTGCGGCGCCCGCCATGCCGAGCACGGAGCCGACGAGGAGCGCGGCGGTCATGCGCGGCAGCCGGGAGGCGATGACGACGGAGCTGTCGGTGGTGTCGGCCCGGCCGGTGAAGGCCTTCCACACCTCGGGGGCTCCGACGGCGGCGGTGCCCTGGGTGATGTCGACGACGGCGAGCGCCGCGACGAGGAGGAGCAGTGCGGCCGTCACCGCGACCGCGCCCGTCCGGGACGCGGCTGCCGACGGACGGGTGGCGGGAGCGGTTGCGGTGACGGCCATGGTGTTACTTCTTCAGCGCCTTGACGACGGAGTCGACGTACTGGTTCATCGACTCGGTGCCGCCGAACATCCAGATGCCGTCGGGCAGCCGGTGCACGTTGCCCTTCTTCACGAACGGCAGGGACGTCCACACCTTGTCCTTCTTCAGGACGCCGGTGAACGGGTTGCTGCCCTTGTCGTCCTCGTTGCCGATGTAGGCGAAGTGGACGTCCTCGTCGAGCTTGGTGAGGCCCTCGACGTCGGTGGCGCCGAGGCCGTAGGCCTTGTCGCCCTTGACCTTCCAGTCGTTCTTCAGGCCGAGCTTCTTGTTGACGGCGCCGATGAGCGAGCCGTCGGTGTACGGCCGGATGGAGGTCTGGTTGCCGGTGACGTAGCCGTCGGCGAAGGCGTACTTCGCGCCGTCGCGGCCGGCATCCGCGAGCGCCTTCTTGCCCTCGGCGAGCTTCGCCTCGAACTCCTTCTTGAGCTTCGTGGCCTGCTCGGTGGTGCCGGTGGCCTCGGCGAGGAGGTCGAGGTTCTTCGTCATCTGCCCGATGGGGTCCGCGGCGTCGGCGGGGCGCAGGTTGAGGACCGGGGCGATCTTCCGCAGCTGCTTGACGGCGGCGGCCGGCAGGTCGGTGGTCGCGATGATGAGGTCGGGCTTCAGGGACGCGATGGTGTCCATGCTCGGCTCGCCGCGCGTGCCGATGTCCTTGGCGTCGTTCTTCAGCGGTACGGCGCTGTCCCAGGCCTTGTAGCCCTTGACGTCGGCGACGCCGGTCGGGGCGACGCCCAGCGATATCAGGCTCTCGACGGCGTTCCACTCGGTGCCGACGACCTTCTTGGCGGGGCCGTTCTTCAGCGTCACCTTGGCGCCGGTGCCGTCGGTGAGGGTGATCGAGTCGGCGCTCTTCGCGTCGTCGGCGGCGGGCTCGGTGGTGCCGCAGGACGACAGGGCGAGGGCCGCGGCGGTGGCGGCCGCCGCGGTGATCAGGTGGCGTCTCATGAGGTGGTGCTGAGCCTTTCGCTTCGCGAGTGGTGGCGGCCGATGGCGCGGGTGCGCAGGCGGCCGGTGAGGGGGTCGGAGTCGACTTCGATGCGGATGCCGTACGTGTCG
Organism: Streptomyces venezuelae; assembly: GCF_008642315.1. Lineage (NCBI taxonomy): Bacteria > Bacillati > Actinomycetota > Actinomycetes > Kitasatosporales > Streptomycetaceae > Streptomyces > Streptomyces venezuelae. The sequence continues at coordinate 1,833,833 of NZ_CP029192.1, forward strand.
GAGAGCCGCTGCGGTGTCAGTACGTCTTCGGGGTCGCCGTCGGCGACGACCCGCCCCTCGTCGAGCAGGAGGATCCGGTCGGCGATGGCCGCGGCCTGATCGAGGTCGTGCAGGACGGCGCCGACGGCGATGCCGTGGTCGTCCGCCAGGTCCCGCATGAGGTCGAGGAGTTCGACCTGGTAGCGGAGGTCGAGGTGGTTCGTGGGCTCGTCGAGCAGGAGCACGCCCGTCTCCTGGGCGAGGCATCCGGCGAGCCAGACGCGCTGGAGCTGGCCGCCGGACAGGTGCTCGGCGCCGCGCTCGGCGAGGTCGGTCACGCCGGTCATGGCGAGCGCGCGGTCCACGGCGGCGCGTCCGCCGGGGTCGGCCTTGCCCCAGCGGCCCCGGTGCGGGTAGCGGCCGAACTCGACGACGTCGCGCACGGTCAGACCGCTGGGTGTGGGGCGGCCCTGGGTGAGCAGGGCGACGTGGCGGGAGAACGCGCGGGCGCTCAGGGCGAGCCCGTCGGTCTCGCCGTCGATGACGAGCTTCGCGGCGCGGGGTCGTTGCAGCCGCGCGAGGGTGCGCAGCAGGGTCGACTTGCCGCTGCCGTTCGGGCCGACCAGGACGGTCACCTCGCCCGGGCGCAGCGTCATGGAGGCGTCGTGGACGACATCGACGCCTTCGTACGCCACGGTGACACCCGTGGCGATGAGTTCATGACCTGGGGGGCGCGGGGCCGCGGCGGTCTCTTCACCTACATGCACGCCGCAGAGGTTAGCCTAACCTAATCATGGATGGGAACAGGCCCCCACTTCCCGGACGCAAGCGGGTATTCGGCCACATCCGCCCCTCTCAGGCGAGGTACGCGACTCTGCCGCGGTCCACCGGGTGGGCGAACCCGTCACCCGCGGCCCAGCGACGCACCTCGGTCACCGCGGCGTCCGCGAGCCGTCGCCACTCATTGCCCTGGGAGCCCGCGATGTGCGGCGTCAGCAGTACGTTCTCCGTGGACCACAGAGGATGGTCGGGCGGCAGGACATCGGGGTCGGTCACATCGAGCACGGCGCGGACGCGACCCGCGGTGACGGCTTCGGTCAGCGCGTCCTGGTCGACGACCGCTCCCCGCGCCGTGTTGATGAGCACGGCGTCGGGGCGCATCGCGTCGATGAGGTCACGGCCGACGAGCCCGCGGGTGGCGGGAAGCAGCGGGGTATGGACGGAGACGGTGTCGCTCCGCGCGAAGAGCGCGTCGAGCGTCACCGGCTCCGCGCCGAGCGCCGCGGCCTCGTCCGCCGACACGAACGGGTCGTGCAGCAGCAGCTTCACGTCATGGGGGCGCAGCAGCTCGATGACGCGGCGGCCGACGAGAGAGGCGGAGAGGATGCCCACGGTGCGGCGGTAGTTGCCGGTGGTGCGGGCCGTACGCGACCAGTCCACCTCCGTGCGCGCCGCGCGGAAGTCGCGGGCGCTCTCCAGGACACGCTTGCCGCTGAGCAGCACCATCGCGACCGTGTACTCGGCGACGGGCACCGCGTTGGCGGCGGCGGCCGACGACACCTCGATGCCGCGCTCCCAGCACGCGTCGGTGATGTGCGACCGGATGGAGCCGGCCGTGTGGACGACGGCGCGCAACCGGGGCGCGAGAGCGAGGACTTCGGAGCCGAGCGGCGGGCACCCCCAGCCCGTGACGAGGAGTTCGGCGTCGGCCAGCACGGATCGCGCGCGGCCGGTGGTGAAGTCGGCGAGCACGGGCGGCGGTTCGAGGTCCAAGACCTCGGCGAGCGCTTCGATGATCTGCGGTTCAAGCACCGCGTCGGCCGCCCGACGGGACATGGCGAGAGCGGCTCTGGGCCGACGGGACGATGGCATGTTCCTCCTCGTGGGGACTGCTCAGGGGCGGAGCCCGGCGGTCGGCGCGGGCCCCGTGCTGCTGCGCACCACGAGCCTCGTCGGCACCAGATCCGTCCCCGGGGTCGCGGGCGTGCGCTCCCGGATCTGGCGCAGCGCCTCCACCGCGCTCCTGCGGCCCACTTCCGTGAAGTCCTGGTGGACCGTGGTCAGGGGCGGAATGAAGTGCGCGGAGTCCGCGACGTCGTCGAAGCCGACCACGCTGACGTCCTGGGGAACGGATCTGCCCTGCTCGTGGAAGGCCCGCAGGAGGCCCAGGGCCATCTGGTCGTTGGCGGCGAACACGGCGGTGCAGTCGGGGAGTTCGGCGAGGGTGAGCCCCGCCTCGTAGCCCGAGTCGGCGGACCAGTCGCCCCGCACCGGTTCGGGGACCCGCCGTCCCGCCTCCTCCAGGGTGGCGCGCCAGGCGGCGGTGCGGCGCTCGCCGGCGTACGACTCCACGGGCCCCGCCACGTGCCAGACCGTCTCGTGACCCAGGTCGAGGAGGTGCCGCACGGCGAGGCGGGCGCCGCCCACCTGGTCGGTGTCCACCACGCGGTAGCGGTCGCCGGAGTCGGTGTCCACGACGACGACGTGCACACCGGGGGGCAGCGTCACGGAGCCCGCGTCGAGCAGGTGCACCTCGATGAAGACGATGACGGCGTCGACGGCCAGCTCGCCCATCCGCGTGAAGGCGCCCAGCACGTTGTCCTGGGTCGGCACGTCGATGGGGATCATGGTGATGGCGTACCCCTCGGCGGCCGCGTGGGTCGAGATCGCGCCCACCGTCTGGCTGCGGCCGGTGGCGGAGAGGTTGAGGAGGATGACGCCGATGGTGTTGAACTGTCCGTAACGCAGGGCGCGGGCCGCGCTGTTGGGGCGGTAGCCGAGTTCGCGCATGGCCGCGAGGACCTGTTCGCGTGTGGACGCGACGACACCGGTGTGACCGTTGGAGACCCGGGACACCGTCTGCGAGGACACGCCCGCGCGCTTCGCGACATCAGCCATGGACACGCGCTGCTTGCGCCGCCCGCCGGGAATCCCCGACCCGCCACGCTGGGCACCGCCGTGCGCGGACAGCGGACTTCCCGGTTCGCTGAGCCCCATCGCTCCTCCTCCTGCTGGAACTTTACTCGTGAGAAACCTTGACCGGCCGCTGTGACAGGTGCCACCGTACGCGTCACCGAAGTTTACGTAAACATTCCGGCACTGACCCCGCCGGACCACCCCTCTGCACAGTCAGCACACCGAACTGCCGACGCATGCCTCCACGGGCCATGTTTACGTAACCATGCCCTCACGCACGAACCTCGAAGGGGAACACCATGCCCATAACCCGGCGTCAGGCCCTGCTCACGGGCGCCGCCTTGGCCGTGTCGTCGACCGCGGGCGCCTGCGGCTCGTCCGACGCGGGCAGCTCGGGTGCCGAGCCGCTGTCCGACGCCGACCTCGGGGCCGCGCTGAAGGCCGGCGGCAGCCTCACGGTCTGGTCGTGGAACGAGCCCCTGCGGAAGACCGTCAAGGACTTCATGGCCAAGTACCCCGAAGTAAAGGTGGACTTGGTGAACGCCGGTACCAACACCGACGAGTACACCGCCCTGCAGAACGCCATCAAGGCGGGCAAGGGCGTTCCGGACATCGCCATGATCGAGTACTACGCGCTGCCGCAGTTCACCCTCGCCAAGTCCCTCACGGATCTGCGCGAGTTGGGAGCGGGCAAGCTGAAGAGCGCCTTCTCCCCCGGTCCCTGGAACGCCGTGGGCGCCGGGGCAGACGGCGTGTACGGGCTGCCGCTGGACTCGGGCCCGATGGCCCTGTTCTACAACAAGGAAGTCTTCGACAAGCACAAGATCAAGGTGCCCGAGACCTGGGAGGAGTACTTCGCCGCCGCCGCGAAGCTGCACGCCGCCGACCCGAAGGCGTACATCACCAATGACACCGGCGACGCGGGCTTCACGACGAGCATGATCTGGCAGGCAGGCGGCAGGCCCTACTCCGTCGACGGCACCAAGGTCGGCGTCGACTTCGCGGACGCGGGCAGCGAGAAGTTCGCCGGCGCCTGGCAGCGGCTCATCGACGACAAGCTCCTCGCGCCGGTGACGTCGTGGAGCGACGAGTGGTACAGGGGCCTCGGCGACGGCTCCATCGCCACGCTGGTGATCGGCGCGTGGATGCCCTCCAGCCTCCAGCTGGGCGTCAAGTCCGCCGCGGGCAAGTGGCGCGTGGCGCCCATGCCGCAGTGGGAGAAGGGGGCCGGCAAGTCCGCGGAGAACGGCGGCAGCTCGCTGGTCATCACCGAGGCCAGCGCGAAGAAGACCCTCGCGTACGCCTTCCTGCGGTACGCGACCGTCGGAGCGGGCGTGCAGTCGCGCATCGACGAGGGGACGTTCCCCGCCACCACCGAGCACCTCGGGTCCCGCGCCTTCCAGGACAAGAAGGTGGCGTACTTCGGCGGCCAGCGCATCAACCGGGTCCTCGCCGAGTCCGCGGAACAGGTCGCCTCCGGCTGGTCGTACCTGCCCTACCAGGTGTACGCGAACAGCGTCTTCAACGACACCGTCGGCAAGGCGTACGTCGGCGGCAGGAGCCTCCAGGAGGGCCTGAAGTCCTGGCAGGACGCGTCGGTCGAGTACGGAAAGGAACAGGGCTTCACCGTCCAGTAGCCCCACGTCCGGCCCAATCGAGGAACCACCATGGCACCTGTGCAATCCGCGGCCGCCGCGCGCCCGCTTCCCGTGCGCAAGACACGTCGCTCCTGGACCGGGTGGGGGTTCATCGGCCCCTTCGCCCTCGTCTTCACCCTCGTCTTCCTCGCCCCGATCGCGTACTCGGTCCACCTGAGTCTCTTCCAGGACCGACTGATCGGCGGCACCACCTTCGTCGGGCTCGACAATTACCAACGGGCCCTGCAGGACCGCGAGTTCTGGGAAGGAGTCGGCCGGGTCGGTCTCTTCCTCGTCGTGCAGGTTCCGGTGATGCTCGGCATCGCGCTGCTCGTGGCGCTCGCGCTGGACAGCGGCCGGCTGTACGGGAAGAGCTTCTTCCGGATCGCGATCTTCCTGCCGTACGCGGTGCCCGCGGTGGTCGCCGCGCTGATGTGGGGCTTCCTCTACGGGACCCGGTTCGGTCTGGTCGGGGACATCGACGACGCCCTGAACACGACGCTGCCCGACCCGCTCTCGCCCGGCCTCGTCCTCGCCTCCATCGGCAACATCGTCACCTGGGAGTTCGCGGGCTACAACATGCTCATCCTCTACTCCGCACTGCGGGTGATCCCCGCCTCCCTCTACGAGGCCGCGGAAATCGACGGCGCCGGACAGCTGCGCGTCATCACCGCCATCAAACTCCCGGCGATCCGGGGTGCGTTGGCCATCGCCACGATCTTCTCGATCATCGGCAGCTTCCAGCTCTTCAACGAGCCGAGCATCCTGCGGAGCCTGGCTCCGAACGCCATCACCACCTCGTACACGCCGAACCTCTATACGTACGCGCTGTCGTTCAACGGACAGCAGCAGAACTACGCCGCGACCGTCGCCATCGTCATGGGCCTGATCACCATGGTGGTCGCCTACGTCGTTCAGCTGCGCGGCATGCGAAAGGCAGCGTGACCCATGGGCAGCCCCACGACCCTCACCTCCGAGGCCGCGCCCGCCCCGCAGCCGCGCCGCACACCCGCGGTCCCCCGGCTGCGCACCCGGCGGCAGCACCACGTCGCCCGGCCCCGCCGCAGCGTCCTGCTGACCGCGCTCACCGGTCTGGTGGTGGTGTACTCGCTCCTTCCGCTGGTGTGGCTCGTGGTCGGTGCCACCAAGACGCAGAAAGGCCTCGCCTCGTCGTTCGGCCTCTGGTTCGGCGGTGACTTCGCACTCTGGGACAACATCGCCGAGACGTTCACCTACGACGACGGCGTCTTCACCCGCTGGCTCCTCAACACCCTCCTGTACGTGGTCCTCGGCGCGGGCGGCGCCACCGTGCTCGCGGTCCTCGGCGGGTACGCCCTCGCCAAGTTCGCCTTCCCCGGGAAGCGCGCGGTGTTCGCCGTCGTCATCGGCGCGGTCGCGGTACCGGGCACCGCCCTCGCGATCCCCACCTTCCTGATGTTCAGCGAGATGGGCCTCACCAACACCCCGTGGGCGGTCATCATCCCGTCCCTGATCTCGCCGTTCGGCCTCTATCTGATGTGGGTCTTCGCCTCCGAGGCCATCCCCACCGAGCTCATGGAGGCCGCCCGCATGGACGGCGCGAGCGAACTGCGCGTCTTCTTCCAGGTCTGCCTGCCGCAGCTGGCTCCCGGCACGGTGACGGTCCTGCTCTTCACCATGGTGCACACCTGGAACAACTACTTCCTGCCACTGATCATGATCAAGGACCCGGACTGGTATCCGCTGCCCCTCGGGCTCAACGCCTGGAACGCACAGGCGGCGACGGCCGGTGGCCGGCCCGTCTTCCATCTGGTGATCACCGGTTCGCTGATCACTATCCTGCCGCTCATCGCCGCGTTCCTGCTGCTCCAGAGGTACTGGCAGTCGGGTCTCGCCGCGGGCAGCGTGAAGGAGTAGCCCCCCCCCGCTCACTTGTGCTCTTGCACGTCTCCCCCCTCGTAGCCGAAGGAAAGATCCCGCATGCCCGCACTGACCACGTCGTCCGACGGCTTCCTGCTCGACGGCGAGCCGTTCCGGATCGTCTCCGGCGCGATGCACTACTTCCGAGTGCACCCCGCCCAGTGGACCGACCGGCTGCGCAAGGCCCGCCTCATGGGCCTCAACACCATCGAGACATATGTCCCGTGGAACCTGCACCAGCCCGACCCGGGCGGCCCCGTCGCCCTCGAAGGCCTCCTCGACCTGCCCCGCTACCTGCGGCTCGCCCACGCCGAGGGCCTGCGCGTCCTGCTCCGCCCAGGACCGTACATCTGCGCCGAGTGGGACGGCGGCGGACTCCCGTCGTGGCTCACCGCCGACCCGGACATCAGGCTGCGCACCTGCGACCCCCGGTTCACCGACGCCTTCGACCACTACCTGGACCTGCTGCTCCCCGCGCTCCTGCCGCACATGGCCGCGTCGGGCGGCCCCGTCATCGCCATACAGGTGGAGAACGAGTACGGCGCCTACGGCAACGACACCGCGTACTTGAAGCACCTGGAGCTCGCCCTGCGCTCCCGCGGCGTGGAGGAGCTCCTGTTCACCTGCGACCAGACCGACCCCGCGCACCTGGCGGCGGGCGCCCTGCCCGGCACCCTCGCCACCGGCACCTTCGGCAGCCGGGTCGCCGCCTCCCTGGCCCGCCTGCGCGAACACCGGCCCAAGGGGCCACTGATGTGCGCGGAGTTCTGGATCGGCTGGTTCGACCACTGGGGCGAGCCGCACCACGTGCGCGACGCGGACGACGCCGCCGCCGACCTCGACGCGCTGCTCACCGCGGGCGCCTCGGTCAACATCTACATGTTCCACGGCGGCACCAACTTCGCGTTCACCAACGGCGCCAACCACGACCACGCCTACTCCCCCGTCGTCACCTCCTACGACTACGACGCGCCGCTCACCGAGTCCGGCGACCCCGGGCCGAAGTACCGCGCCTTCCGCGAGGTCATCGCCCGCCACGCCCCGGTGCCTGACAAGCCGGTACCGGCCCCGTCCCCCAAACTGCCGCGCACCGAGGTCGAGTTCGGGCGCCGCGCCCCACTGCTCCCCTATGCGCACGCCCTGTCGGAGAGCGTGCGGACGGAGCTGCCCGTGACCATGGACGAGCTCGGACTGCGCGCCGGATACGTGCTCTACCGCACCTACGTCCCCGAAGCGGGTGACGGTCTGCTCCGCCTCCGCGGCGGTGTCGGCGACCGCGCCCAGGTCTTCCTGGACGGCGCCCCCGCCGGCGTACTCGAACGCGAGCGGCACGAGGAGGCCCTGCCGGTGCGGGTGCCGCGCGTGGGCGCCACCCTCGACGTGCTCGTGGAGAACATGGGCGGCGTCAACTACGGCCCCAGGATCGGCGCCCCCAAAGGCCTGCTCGGTCCCGTCGACCTCAACGGCGCGGTCCTGTACGGCTGGGACTGCCATCCCCTGCCGCTCGACGACCTGGCGGCGGTGCCCTTCACCCCGTCCACGGTCACCACCGACTCGGTGCCCGCCTTCCACCACGGCACGTTCGACGTGATCGTGCCGGCCGACACCTTCCTCGCCCTGCCCGGCTGGACCAAGGGCCAGGCCTGGATCAACGGCTTCCCTCTGGGCCGCTACTGGAACCGCGGCCCGCAGCGGACGCTCTACGTCCCCTCTCCCGTCCTGCGCCCGGGATCCAACGACCTCGTTCTCCTGGAACTGCAGGCCACGACCGGCACGCGGGCACTGCTCACGGACACCCCGGACCTCGGTCCCGTGGCGCCCTGAGCCGTCCCGCACCGGTCACCGCACCATCGCCCCCCACCCCCCGAAGGAAGATCCGATGCCCCGACGCGCCATGAGAGCCGTGCTGGCCGCGTGCGCCATTGTGCTCCTGCTGCTGACCGTCTCGACCGCCGCGCATGCCGCACCCGTCACCGTGACCAACGGGACGCAGTTCACCGACACCGAAGGGAACGGCGTCCACGCCCACGGAGCCGGCGTCATCAAGGTCGGCCCGTACTACTACTTGTTCGGTGAGAACCGGCACGCCGACAACACCTTCAAGGCCGTCTCGGTCTACCGCTCGACGGACCTGAAGACCTGGGAGCACAGGAACGACGTCCTGACACAGGACAGCGACCCGGAGCTCCGGCTCGCCTACATCGAGCGACCGAAGGTGCTCTACAACAAGGCCACCAAGACGTTCGTCATGTGGATGCACAAGGAGAACGGCAGGGACTACGGAGAGGCGCGTGCCGCCGTGGCGGTCTCCGACACCGTCGACGGCGACTACACCTGGAAGAGCAGCTTCCGGCCGCCGAGCGGTACGACCTCCCGCGACCAGACGCTGTTCCAGGACGACGACGGGACGGCGTACCAGATCACGGCCACGGAGAACAACGCCGACCTGCACATCTACCGGCTCACCGACGACTTCACCGGCTACGACGAGATGGTCGCCAACCCCTGGGCAGGCCAGTGGCGGGAGGCCCCGGCCCTGTTCAAGCGCGACGGCGTCTACTTCATGCTGACGTCGGGGACCAGCGGCTGGAGCCCGAACCAGCAGAAGTACGCCACGGCGGAGAGCCTCGCCGGGCCGTGGAGCGAGATGAAGGACGCGGGCAACGACTACGGCTACGGCTCGCAGACCGCCTCCGTCCTCCCCGTGCAGGGCTCCTCGGCCACGTCGTACCTCTACATGGGCGACCGTTGGGCGGGCGCCTGGAACGGCCCGGTCAACGACTCGCAGTACGTGTGGCTGCCGATCGCCTTCCCGACCAGGACCACGATGGACCTGCCGTGGTATCCGGAGACCTCCATCGACACGGACACCGGCGCCGTGCAGGGCGCGGGCGGCGGCCCCCACTACGGCTTCGCGGCCCGGCACAGCGGCAAGTGCGTGGCCGTCGCGGACCATTTGGCCGGCGACGGCGCGGCGGTCGTCCAGCAGGGCTGCGACGGCGGGCTCGACCAGCAGTGGCGGTTCGAGGACGCGGGCGACGGATACGTGCGCGTGCTCGCCCAGCACAGCGGCAAGTGCCTCGACGTCGCCGACGAGTCCCACGCCGACGGCGCCACCGTCGTCCACTACCGCTGCGGTTCCAAGGCCCACCAGCAGTGGCGGTTCGAGGAGTTCGACGACGACACCTACCGGATCGTGGCGCGGCACAGCGGCAAGTGCCTCGACGTCGCCGACGCGTCCGAGCAGGACGGCGCCCGCCTCGTCCAGCGGGACTGCGGGGAAGGCGCGAGCCAGCGGTTCGAGCGCCGCGCGGCCTGACGGCGCCGGGCACAGCCGACGTGTCCTGACACCGACGCACCCACCGAGCCGGCGGATTGTCCGGTTCCGGCGCCCCGGCGGATGGCGGCCGGGCCGGACAATGGCGAGCGGGGGTGGTCACGGTGCCACGGGGTGAGCGGCCGCTGGAGGACGACGGTGGCGAGCTCACCGCATTCGCCGCCGAGCTGCGCCGGTTGCGGGAGAAGGCGGGCAGCCCTCCGTACCGCCGCCTGGCCCGCGACGCCCACTACTCCTCGACGACGCTGGCCGACGCGGCGAGCGGCCGCAGACTCCCGAGCCTGCCGGTCACGCTCGCCTATGTGCGGGCGTGCGGCGGGGACACGGAGGTGTGGGAGGCGAGGTGGCGCGCGCTGGCCGCCCGGCTCGCGGCGACGGACGCCGCCACGGGTGCGGAGCCGGACGCGGAGGGCCAGGACCCGCGGGGACCGTACGTGGGGCTCGCCGCGTTCCAGCCCGAGGACGCGGACTGGTTCTTCGGGCGCGAGCAGCTCACCGAGGACCTGGTGACACGGATACGCTCCCGGCGCTTCCTCGCCGTGTTCGGCGCGTCCGGGTCGGGGAAGTCCTCCCTGCTGCGCGCCGGGGTGCTGCCCCGGGTACGGGAAGAGGACACGCTCGGACGGAACGTCGTCCTCCTCGCGCCCGGCACCCACCCCCTGGAGGCGTGCGCCGCCCGGCTCGCCCGCGTGTCCGGGGACTCCGCGACCGCCCTCCACTCCGACCTCTCAGGGGACCCGCGCGCCCTCCACCTGACCGCCCTCAAGGCGCTGGCCGGCCGTCCCGACGGCGTCGAACTCCTCTTGGTTGTCGACCAGTTCGAGGAGGTCTTCACGCTCTGCTCCGACATACGGGAACGTACGCAGTTCATCACCGCCCTGCTCACCGCGGCACAGGCCCCCGACAGCCGCACGCGCGTCGTCCTCGGCGTCCGCGCCGACTTCTACGCCCGCTGCGCACAGCACCCCGGCCTCGTCGAGGCCCTGCGCGACGCCCAGTTGCTGGTGGGCCCGATGACCACCGACGAGCTGCGCCGGGCGATCAGCCGTCCTGCGGCCCGTGCGGGCTGCACCGTCGAAGGGGCGCTGCTCGCCCGGGTGATCGCCGACGCCACCGGTCGCTCCACCGTGCTGCCCCTGGTCTCCCACGCCCTGCGCGAGACCTGGCGCCGCCGCCGGGGCAACACGCTCACCCTCGCCGGGTACGAGGCCGCGGGCGGCATCCGGCACGCCCTCGGCCAGACCGCGGAGACCGTCCACGCCGCCTTCGACGACCGTCAGCGGCGGCTGGCCCGCGCGCTCCTGCTGCGCCTCGTCGCCGTCGGCGAAGGCACCGACGCCACGCGACGCCGGCCGGCCCGCGCCGACCTCGACTCCCTGGGCGGACCCGGCACCGGAGCCGACGACGTACGGACGGTCCTCGACGCGCTCGCCGGGGCCCGTCTGATCACCCTGGACACGGACACGGTCGAGCTCACCCACGAGGCCCTGCTGCAGGCCTGGCCGCGGCTGCGGCACTGGATCGACGAGGACCGGGCCGGGCTGCTGCTCCGCCAGCGGCTCGGCGACGCGGCGACCGCGTGGGACCGCGAGCACCGCGACCCGGGTGCGCTGTACCGCGGCACACGCCTCGACGCGGCCGAGGACACCTTCGCCCTTCCCGAGGGGAGCCTTCCTCAGGGAAGCCGCGTCACCTCCCCTCCCGAGGGAAGCCGCGCCGCCGACGAACTCACCGACCTTGAGCGCGACTTCCTCACCGCTAGCACCGCCGCACGGGAACGCGAGCGGCTCGCCGAGGCGCACACCACACGACGGCTGCGCCGCTTCACCCTCGCCCTGTCCGTCCTGTTGCTGCTCGCGCTGGTCTCGGGGCTGCTCGCCTGGGACCAGTACCGGACCAGCGAGGGCAATCGGCGCGAGGCCGTCGCCGAGCAGCGCAGCGCCCTGTCCCGGCAGCTCGCCGCGCAGTCGGCCGCGCTCCTGCCGTCCGAATCGGATCTCGCCTCGCTCCTCGCCCTGTACGCGTACCGCATCCGCCCCACCCCCGAGGCCACCGCGGGCCTCTTCAAGACGGCCTCGCTCCCCCTGCAGCAGCGCATGACGGGGCACCGGGGCGAGGTGCGGGCGGTGGCCTTCAGCCCCGACGCCCGGACCGTCGCCAGCGGCGGCGAGGACGGCACCGTACGCCTCTGGAACGCCGTGACCGGCAAGGTGAGCAGAGTGCTGACGTTTCGTCAAGGTGCGGTCGTGGCCGTCGCTTATGGGGCCGACGGGCACACCTTGGCCGCAGGCGGCGACGACGGTTCCGTCCGGCTGTGGAACACGGCCACCGGGTCCTCGCGGGCCATGAGGACCGGCCTTCGGGGTGACGTCCGGGCGGTGGCCCTCAGCTCGGACGGGCGCACGGTCGCCGGCGGGGGCCGCGACGGCACGGTACGCCTGTGGGACGCGGCCACGGGGACAGTACGGCGGACCCTGAGTGGCCATCAGGGAGCCGTTCTCTCCCTCGCGTTCAGCCCGGACGGCCGCACGGTGGCCAGCGGTGGCGACGACGGAACGGTGCGGCTGGGGGCGGTGGCGAGCGGCACGGCGCGTGTGCTGCGGGCCGGAAGGCACGGTAGCGCCGTGGCGTCCGTGGCGTTCAGCCCCGACGGCCGTACGGTGACCGGTGGCGCCCGCGACGGCACCGTACGGGCATGGGACGCGGCCACCGGCAAGGAGCGCGCGGCGCTCGCCGAGCGGCGCAGGGACGCGGAGTCGGTGGCCTTCAGCCCGGACCGCCGCACGGTGCTCAGCGGCCAGCACGACGGCACGGTCCGGCTGTGGGACGCGGCGACCGGGGCCTTGCGTGCGGTCCTGGCCGGGCACCGGGGCTCGGTCCCCGCCGCGGCCTTCAGCCCGGACGGGAGCACGGTGGCCAGCGGCGGGCGTGACGGCACGGTGCGGTTGTGGGTCGTGTCGACAGGAAAGGAGCGCGTCACGGTGCCCGGACGGCAGGGCGCCGTGCGGGCGGTGGCGTTCAGCCCGGACGGCAGGACGGTCGCAGGTGGCGCCCGCGACGGGACCGTACGACTGTGGGACGCGGCCAACGGCGGAACACGGCGAGTGTTGACGGGGCATCAGGGAGACGTGCGCTCGGTGGCGTTCAGCCCTGACGGTCGTACCGTCGCGAGCTGCGGCGATGACGGGACGGTACGGCTGTGGGACGCCGCGACCGGTCAGAGGCTCAGGGTACTGACGGCGCGTCACGGTGCCGCGCGTTCCGTTGCTTTCAGTCGTGACGGGCGCACCCTTGCGGCGGGCGGGGCGTGGGACGGCGGTGGTGGCGGTGTCGTACGGCTGTGGAACGCCGAGACCGGGGAGCCGCGTGGGGCGCCGGGACGGCAGCCGGAGGGCGTCCGGTCCGTGGCGTTCGGGGCCGACGGCCACACCCTCGCCGTCGGGGGCGACGGCGGGACCCTTCGGCTGTGGGACGCCGCCGACGGCGAGTCCCGCGTCCTCCACACCGGCACCAAGTCCCCGGTGCAGACGGTGGCGTTCAGCCCGGACGGGCGCACGGTCGCCGGGGGCGCCGACGACGGCAGGCTGCGGCTCTGGGACACGGCCACGGGCGTGCCGCGCGCCACGACCGGCAACCGCCGCGGGGCCATGTCGGTGGTGTTCAGCCCGGACGGCCGGACAGTGGCGAGCGGGGACCGGGACGGGACCGTACGGCTGTGGGACGCCGCCACGGGACTCCAGAACCTTGCCCTGACCGGGCACGAGGGTGCCGTGTGGTCCGTGGCGTTCGGCCCGGACGGCCGCACGGTCGCCAGCGGCGGCGAGGACGGCACGCTGCGGCTGTGGGGTGTGCTCCGCGGCGCGGACGAGGCCGTCGACCGGATCTGCCGGTCCCTGCGCAGGGACCTCAGCCGGGAGGAACGCGCCCGGTATCTGAACGTCCCCGACGGAGATGAGTGGCCCCGGCGGGCCTGCGTGCGCTGAGGGAGGGCCGAGCGGAGGGCTGCCGTGGCCGTGACGTGGCCGTGGCCGTGGCCGGGAGCTTGTCCGGCACTTGGGGGCGCTTGTGGTCGCTCGCCGTCCGGCGCTGCCGTCCGGCACTTGTGGTCGCTCGCCGTCCGGCGCTGTCGTCCGGCACTTGTGGTCGCTCGCCGTCCGGCGCCTGTTGTCCGGCGCTTGTTGTCCGGTACGTCGTGGCCGACCCCGGACAACCCCGTACCGGTAGAAGCGAAGACATGACGTCCCTGACCAGCGCGCCGCCCGCGAGCCGGACCTCGCCGGAACGGACGCCCCGGAGCCGACTGCGGTTCTGGCGCTCCCCCGCCGGCCAGCCCCGGTGGGCCAGGCCCGCGCTCCTCGGCATCGCCGCCCTCGCCGCCCTCCTCTACACGTGGAACATCACGAGCAGCGGCTTCGCGCCCTATTACTCCATGGCCGCACGCAGCATGTCGGTGAGCTGGGAGGCGTTCCTCTTCACCAGCCTCGACCCGTCCGCCACGCTCACCCTGGACAAGATCGGCGGCTTCCTGTGGCCGCAGGCCCTGTCGGCGCGGATCTTCGGCTTCCACGACTGGGCGCTGGTGCTGCCGCAGTGCGTCATGGGCGTGATCTCCGTACTGGTGATGTACCGGCTGGTGCGGCGCTGGCAGGGGCCCGCCGCCGGGCTGCTCGCCGCGGGGCTGCTCACGGTGACGCCCGTGGCGGCCTCCATGTTCGGCCACGCGATGCTCGACGGTTCGGTCACCATGTGCCTCGTACTCGCCGCCGACCAGTACCAGCGGGCCGTGCGGAGCGCGCGGCTGCGGTCGCTGCTGCTGTGCGGGCTGTGGATCGGGCTCGGGTTCCAGGCGAAGATGATGGAGGCGTGGGTCATCGTGCCCGCGCTGTTCGTCGGCTACGTGGTGGCGGCGCCGGTCCGGCTGCGGCGCCGGCTCGGTCAACTGGCCCTGGCGGGCGCGCTGATGTTCACCGTGTCGCTGTCGTGGGTGGCGCTGATGACGTTCACCCCGGAGCGCGACCGCCCGTACGTGGACGGCTCGACCGACAACAGCGCGGCGGCGATGGTCTTCGGCTACAACGGCTTCAACCGGCTGCACGCGGGGCTGGTCGACGGGGCGGCGCCGGTCAGCGGCAACGGGCTCTGGGGCAGCGGCGGAGCATCCCGCACCCCGCCGCCCACCGGCAGCGGCGGAACGTCGCGCACCCCGCCGCGCACCGACAGCGACGCGAGGCCGGACGGCACGGACGCCGCGGACGGCCGCGATCAGGGCGGCACGGCACGGCGGCCGTCGGGCGCACCGTCGGACGGACCATCCGGCGCACCGTCCGGCAGGCCATCGGACGGGCCGTCGAGCGCGCCGTCGAACGGACCATCCGGCGCACCGTCCGGCAGGCAGTCCCCCGCCCCCTCCGGCGCACAGCCCGACGGGTCCACCGGCGCGCCCTCCGAGAACACCGACCGGAAGGGGCGAGCAGGTGCCGCGCCCGCCGGGAGGCAGGTCGGGTCCGAGGCGCCGTCCCGGACCTCCCTGTGGCTGAAGCTCCTCCGCAGCCCCCGCCTGACACCCCAGATCGCCTGGCTGTACCCGCTCGCGCTCATCTCCCTCGCGATGGGTCTGGCACGGCACCGCCAGGCCCCCCGCACGCACCCGGGCCGGGCCGGTCACCTGATGTGGGGCACCTGGCTCGTCACGGCCGCCGCCGTGCTCAGCGCGCTCGGCAACCTGCCCCACACCGCCTACGTCGCCATCCTCGCGCCGCCGCTCACCGCCCTGTCCGCCGCCGGGACCGTCGCCCTGTGGCGTGCCCACCGCGCCGCGGCCGGCGGGCCGCGCGCCTGGCTCCTGCCCGCCGTGGTCGCGGCCGAGGCGGGCTGGACGATCCACCTGGCCTCGAAGCACGTCGACTTCGCGCCCTGGCTCATTCCGCTCCTGGTGGCGGCCACGCTCGTCGCCGTCCTGGCCCTGGCCCCCTTCGTGGCCTCCCGCAGGACCGTGCTCGTCGGGCTGCTCGCCGGATGCGTCGCGATGTTCGCCGCGCCCACGGCCTGGTCGCTGTCGGTGCTGAACGAGCGGTACGGGGGCTCGGCGGTGGACGCGTACGCAGGACCGGGCAACGACCCCCGGATCTCCACGGGAACCCGCACCGTGCGCGCGTCCGACGTCCGCGTCCCCACGACGCCGACGCCCACCCAGAGCAGCCTCCTCGAGTATGTCGAGGAACACGACGGGGCCGCCAAGTACGCGTTTTCCACCGAAAGTTGGGAGGCGTCCGCGCCTTACGTCTACGCGAAGGGCACGCCGGTCCTGCCGCTCGCCGGGCTGCACGCCGACACCCTCACCCTCACGGAGTACCGCCACCTCGTCGCCACCGGTGATCTCCGCTTCGCCCTCGTCACCGCGGCGGGAACGAAGACCTCGAAGATCAGCTCCTGGGTCGCGTCCGCCTGCGCCGAGGTCGACCCGCGGGCGTACGGAGCGACCGGCC